>DATCVL010000125.1:0-6067 GCA_036566865.1 Microlunatus sp. | reverse complement strand
GCGAGCCGGTGGCTGGACCGGTCGTACGGCGGTGCCGGTGAGGGGATTGCGGACCGCAAGCGGGCCGCGCAACCCGCGGCCATGTCGATCACGCCGCCTGGTTGACATGGCAGGAAGTCTATTGCCGTGTCCCTGAAGGATCCGACCACCCGCCGGCGGTACGGTCTAGTCCGTGACATCGAGAAGTTGCTCCCGCAGCGGGTGTGATGAGCGGGCAGTGGCGACTCTGACGTACGTCTACAACGAGTCGACGGCGGTGATCGGACCGCTGGCCAGCAGCGTCGAGCCGCACGGTTACGACCTCTGCCGACGGCACTCGGTCAACCTGTCCGCCCCGCGCGGGTGGGAGGTGATCCGACTGGCCGAGGACTTCACCGATCCCGAGCCGACCGACGACGACCTGCTGGCGCTGGCCGATGCGGTGCGCGAGGTCGGCCTGAACTTCGGTGCCGACGAGCCCGGTTCGCCGGCCGCCGGATCGTCCATGGTCGAAGTCGCGCGCCGGGGACATCTGACCGTGCTGGCCGATCCGGACGCCTGAGCCTGCATCGACCCGACGCGTCGGCCCACCGGGGCGTCCTGGTGCTCTAAGCTGACGGCCCATGGTGTGCCGCCACGGGAGCCGGTCACGGATCGTCTTCAACCCTGGCGAAGGGGCGGAATGTTGATCGAACCGGGAATCTTCAAGGCCAACGACATTCGCGGTGTCACCGGACCCGATGGCGAATGGGATGCCGACGGCGCGTACGCGATCGGTACGGCTGCGGCCGACGTGCTCGGTCTCGCGGGCAGATCGCTGGTGCTCGGACGGGACATGCGGATCAGTTCGACGGAATACAGTGCCGCCTTTGCCCGTGGGGTTCGGGACCGCGGCGTGAACGTCATCGACGTCGGGCTGACCAGCACCGACCAACTGTGGTTCTGCTCGGGCAGCCTGGATCTGCACGGCGCCATGTTCACCGCCAGTCACAATCCCGGCCAGTACAACGGGATCAAGTTCTGCCGGCCGGGTGCGCTGCCGGTCGACTCGCAGATCCTGTCCGAGATCAAGGAACGGGCGTTGGCCGGTCCCAGCGATCCGGTGCCGACGCGGGGCTCGCTGGAAACGCGTGACCTGCTCAGGGCGTACGCCGATCACCTGCACTCGCTGGTCGACACCTCGGGTCTGCGCAGGCTGAAGGTGGTCGCCGATGCCGGCAACGGGATGGCCGGCCACACCCTGCCTGCGGTGCTCGGCGGCAACGCCTTCGAGGTGATCGGGCTCTACACCGATCCGGACGGCAGCTTCCCCAATCACGCGCCCAATCCGCTGGAGCCGGAGAATCTGCTGGACGCTCAGGCGGCGGTCCGTGAGCACGGTGCCGATCTGGCCCTGGTCTTCGACGGTGACGCCGATCGATGTTTCATCATCGACGAACGGGGCGAGGTGGTCAGCCCGTCCACGGTGACCGCGATGATCGCGGTGCAGGAACTGGAGCGCGAGCCGGGCGCGACCGTCGTTCGCAACATCATCACCTCCCGCACGGTGCCCGAGGTCGTCGCCGAGCACGGTGGCCGCTGCGTCACCACCCGGGTCGGACACACCTTCGTCAAGGCGGCAATGGCCGAGACCGGCGCGATCTTCGGCGGCGAGCACTCCGCGCACTACTACTTCCGGGACTTCTGGGGAGCCGACACCGGCATGCTGGCCGGGCTGCACGTCTTGGCCATGGTCGGCCGTTCTTCGCTGCCGCTGTCCGAACTGGCGGCGGCGTACTCGCGGTATGTGGCCTCCGGCGAGATCAACTCCACCGTGGCCGATGCGCCGGCCATGCTGGACACGGTCGAGAAGCTGTACGCCGACCGCGGCGACATCGACCGGTCGGACGGCCTGACGGTCAGCACGCCGGACTGGTGGTTCAACCTCCGGCCGAGCAACACCGAGCCGCTACTGCGCTTCAATGCCGAGTCGGTGTCACAATCGTTGACTGACCAGATCCGGGACGAAGTCCTCGCGATCGTACGCAGTCCAGATGAGGAGTGATGATGGCGGTCGAGTTGGCGCCCGAGTTGTTGGCGGTACTGGCCTGCCCCAACTGTCATGGTGGATTAGCTGTTGATCATGAACGCTCCGAGCTGGTCTGTACCTCGCCGGACTGTCAGCTGGCCTACCCGGTCCGCGATCAGATCCCGGTGCTGTTGATCGACGAGGCTCGCCCGCCCAAGGGCGCCGAGCCCGCCGGCGAGCAGAAATCCCAGCCGGGCAAGGAACCTCAGGCCTCGGCCGACGGGGCTGATCGTGACAGCTCGGCGGAGTCCCAGCCGGCCGAGGAAACCCAGCCGGCCACCGAAACCCAGCCAGTCAACAGAACCCAGCCGGCCAAGGAAACTGGGCTCCCGGTCGAGGAATCCGCGCGACCGGCGACCGGCGATCGGCCGACCGGCCAGGAGTCCGAGCCCGTCGGGGGACCTGACTCGGCCCGCCCCGGATCCACGACCGACGGTCGGGCGTAGATGCCCTTCTTCGACGACTCGCTGCTGGACAACCAGGCGGCACTCGCCGCGGCCGACGGCATGTTGCGCCGGCTGGCCCAGGCCGGTGCCCGGATCCGGATCGAAGCCGAGCAAGCTGCGGACGCGCTGTCCGGTGTGGTCGAACTGCCCCGGCCACGGGCCGTGATCGCGGCCGGTTCCGAGGCCCGGCTGATCCGGGCGATGCTCGAGCCCAGTTGCCCGGTTCCGTTCCTGGCCTGGCCCCGGCACGGGCTGCCCGGCTGGGTCGGGGCCCTCGACCTGGTGGTGGTGCTCGCCACCGACGGTGCCGACGCCAACCTGGTCGCGACGGCGCGGGAAGCGGTTCGCCGCGGCAGCCAGTTGATCATCGCCTGCCCGCAACCGTCGGTGATCGCCGAGCATGTGTCCGGCCGGGACGCGATCCTGCTGCCGACGAAGACCGGCGACACGCTGGCTGCGGCGGTGATCGTGTTGTCGGCCCTGCATCGGATGCAACTCGGACCGGTGGTCGACGCCGAGGCGGTCGCGGCCGCCTTCGACCGGGTGGCCGAGGACTGTTCCCCGTACGTCGATGTGGCCGAGAATCCCGCCAAGGATCTCGCCCTCGGGCTGGCCGAGGCCCAGCCGCTGGTATGGGGCGGTTCGGTGCTGGCCAGCAGAGCCAGCCGGCGGGTGGCCGAGACGTTGCGAGCGGCCAGCGGACGAGCCGCACTGGCGGCCGACGCGGGGGAGTTGGTTCCGGTGCTGGCATCGATCACCCGCAAGGATTTCTTCGACGACCCGTTCGAGGATCCGCAGCCGTCCGAGCGTCGTCCGGCGCTGGTGATCTTGGACGACGGCACCGGTGATCAACTCACCACCAGTTGGCAGAACCGATTGCGGGAGGTGGCCGAGGCCGCCGACATCCGGGTCTGCCCGCTGTACTGCACCAGCGGTGGTGATCTTGATCGGTACGCCGGGCTGCTGCAGACCGGTCTGTTCGGCGCGGTCTACCTGGCGGTCGGACTGGGCCGTTCGATCTGGCAGGATTGACCGTCGTGAGTTCAGAGACCGTCGCCGGGCAGGGCAGTGCCGAAACCGCTGAGCACGGGCACAGCAGCAACAAGGCGATCATCGCCGCACTGCTGGCCAACACCTTCATCGCCTTGCTGAAGTTCGCCGGCTGGGGCCTGACCGGTGTCTCGTCGATGCTGGCCGAGGCGATCCATTCCGTTGCCGACACCGGTAACCAGTTCCTGCTGTTGATCGGCGGCAGGCGGGCGAAGAAGGAAGCCACCAAGGAGCACCCGTTCGGCTACGGCCGGGAGCGGTACGTCTTCGCCTTCATGGTCTCGATCGTGATGTTCAGCATCGGCGGCGTGTTCGCCCTCTACGAGGCCTTCCACAAACTGGAGGAGATCCTCGCCGGGCATCACGAGGACATGGGGCGCTGGTGGTGGGTCCCGTTGGTGATCTTGATCGGCGCGATCATCGCCGAAGGACTGTCCTTCCGGACCGCGCTCCGCGAATCCAAGAAGGCCCGCGGTCAGCAGCGGTTGTCCCGCTACATCCGGGCCGCGAAGGCGCCCGAGTTGCCGGTAGTGATCCTGGAGGACTTCGCCGCGCTGGTCGGCCTGGTCTTCGCGCTCTTCGGTGTGGTGCTGACCAAGATCACCGGGAACGGCCTCTTCGACGTGATCGGCACCACGCTGATCGGTCTGCTGTTGGTCGCGGTGGCGATCACCCTGGCGGTGGAGACCAAGAGTCTGCTGCTCGGCGAGGCGGCTTCACCGCAGTCGATCGACAAGATCAACTCCGCGCTGCTCGCCACCGACGGAGTGGATCGGGTGATCCACATGAAGACCCTGCATCTGGGACCGGAGGAGATCATGGTGGCCGCCAAGATCGCGGTCAGCCCGGAGGACTCGGCCACCGATGTGGCAGCGTTGATCGACCGGGCCGAGATCTCGATCCGGCAGGCCGAACCGATGGTGACCGCCCTCTATCTCGAGCCCGACATCTACGTCAAGGACCACCAGCCGGCGCCGCGACCGGAGCGCCCGGCTGCTCCGTCGCACTGACGTCTTGTACGCTCCCGCAAGGTCTGACACTCGCGGGGAACGGTTGAGGAGGAGCGATGGCGCAGCGTGCGGTACTGGTGCTGAACGGGCCGAATCTTGGCCGGCTCGGCAAACGGGAGCCGGACACCTACGGCTCGACCACGCATGCCGAGCTCGCCGACCGGCTGGTCGCCTTCGGCACCACGATCGGGCTCGACGTCGACGTCCGGCAAACCGATGCCGAGGCCGAGATGATCAGCTGGCTGCACGAGGCCGCCGACTACTCCATCCCGGTCGTGCTGAATCCGGCCGCCTGGAGTCACTACTCGATCGCCATCGCCGATGCGGTCGCTCAACGCACCGCCGACCTGATCGAGGTGCACATCTCCAACATCCATACCAGGGAAGAGTTCCGGCACCACTCGGTGATCTCCGCCTACGCCACCGGCGTGATCGCCGGCCTCGGTCTCGACGGCTACGAACTGGCCCTGCGCAGGCTCGCTACCGACTGACCGCCCGCTGTCAGATCACCTTCGACCGGGCCAGCAGGCCGGCTGCGAAGGTGATGATCAACTCGTACATCGTCTCGGCGAAGTCCATCCGGAACGCGGCCAGCTCGGGATGCTCGCGATAGACCGCCTGCACCGAAGGGGCCGGCCGCGAGTGCGTCCAGACCGTACCGACCTGGAGCTGGGCGGCGCCGATCAGCTTGATGCAGTCCGGCGAGTCGAGTTCCGGCAGCTGCCGGTGGACCAGCTCGGCCAGCTGTCGGAGTTGATCGATCGACGCCCGCTTGAAAGCCGCCGCGACCTCGACGGTGATGTTGCGCTCCAACACTCCCGCCTGGGCGCTCAACAGATCGCACAACACCGGCCGCTCAACAAGGGCCGCGACGAAGGCCCCGGCGACGATTTCGCTGCGCCGCAGGGCCGTCCGCCGCCGGTCCCCCCGCGCGGCCAGGCGGTCGGTCACCGCGGAGACCAGTTCGTCCGACTCCCGGGTCAGCAGGCTGAGCAGGATCGCTTCCCTGCTGGGGAAGTAGCGCAACACATTCGACTTCGCCAGCCCGACTCTGCGACTGAGCTCGTTCAGGCTCAACGCGGCCACCGGCATCTCGGTGAGCATCGCAGCGGCCGTCTCCAGGATCGCCGTCCGACGGGCTGCGCGCTGCTCCTCGCTGTGGGCACGCTGGAAGGTCGACATGACTGTCGATGATAGCGGACCACTGGTCTCTTGCTAGCAGACCGGCGGTACCTTATTCTGATAACAGACCGACGGTCTGTTTCGCCGTCATGATTCGAGGAGTGCTGATGTACGAAGTTCCCGATCAGTCCGGCCGGAGGTTCGTGATCACCGGCGCCAACAGTGGTACCGGCAAAGAGGCGGCAAAACGGCTGGCCGGAGCCGGCGGCGATGTCATCATGGCCGTCAGATCGCCGGAGAAGGGCGAGGCCGTACGGTCGGAGATCCTCGAGCAGAATCCGTCTGCCCGGTTGGAGGTCCGGCGGCTCGATCTCGCCAGCCTGGCCAGCGTC
>DATCVL010000124.1:0-14477 GCA_036566865.1 Microlunatus sp. | reverse complement strand
TGACGGCATCCCGGAAGAGTGCCTCGGCCGCCTTTGACCGCTCGATCTGTGCCAGCGCACCGGCCAACGTGCCGAGCGCCCAGTCGGTTCCGCTGGCCTCGGCCATCTCGCGGATCCGACTAATCGCCCCCGCTGCCGCATCCGGCCGTCCCAGGTGCGCTGCCGCCTCCACCAGTTCGACCATCGACCAGGTGGATAGTCCCAACTCCTGCGGATGGGCCGAGCCCCGGTGTGCCGCCGCCAGCGCCTCTTCGTAGCGTCCGAGCCCGTTGTACAGGACCGCGGCCGCCCATTCGGTCGCAGTGGACACTTTGCCTTCGCCGGACAGGGCAAGGTCGCCGGTGATCAGCTCGATCACCTTGCGGGTGGTCGATTCGTCTCCCCGCCACGGCTCGAGCACCAGTCGTCCGTAGTGCGCCAGGAAGCTGCTTCCTGTCGCCTCACCGATCGCCATCGCTTCGGCACTCAGTGCCGCTGCTTCGGCGAGGTCGCCGGCATACATCCGATTCGACAACCTCAGCAGCAGAGCCGATCCGAGGACCGAGAACGCGCCGGCCTCTCGGGCCAAGGTGACCAGCCGATCCGACAACACAGACCAACTGTCGAAGTCCCAGGCGTTGTGCGCCATCCGGCTGGCGAGCGGAAGCCAGCCGAGTTCCTCCGCAAGCGGGATGTCTGGGTCGCGATAGGCAGCCACCGCTCGCAGCAGTTGTCCGACGCCGGCGGGGTAGCCGTCCGTCGTCACTCGGGCCAAGCCTTCCAGGAGCTCCTCGGAGCGGAGTGGATGCGCGCTGGCAGGCATCGACCGGACAGCCGCGGCAACCTGCTCAAGGCCGTCGGCACCGGGCAGTTGCCCTGCGGTGAGTGCCGCGTAGATCGCGTCACGGTAGGTCGCGCGGGCGAGAGCTGGGTCCAGTGTCTGCAGCCGCTGAGCCGCGGCGAGCAAGACCGGCAGACCCGCGCTGGCACTGCGCGCTGCGAACAGTATCTGTCCTCGGATGAGGTCGGCGCGGGCGTGGGTGAGGGCGTCCAACGGGGCGAGTTCGGCGGCATCGAGCAATTCCAGCGCCTCGGCGAATGCGCCCGCGAAGAAGTTGGCCTCGGCCGCCGCGACGATTCGGTCGGGGCGGCTCGGACCGAGGCTCAGCTCTGCAGCCCGCTCCAGGAATGCCGCTGCCGAGGCGAGCCCGCCTCGCGCCCGAGCGCGCTCGGCGGAGGACTCCAGTGCCACCGCGACCGCCTCGTCCGGTCCGGCGGCTGCGCACGCCAGGTGCCAGGTGTGACGGTCCGGTTCGGTTGCCGCATCGGTTGCTTGTGCCAGCACTCGATGAGCATCTCGTCGGTCGGCGAAACTGCCGGCCCGGTACGCCGCCGATCGGACCAGCGGGTGCCGAAAGCGAACCTGGCTACCGATCTTGATCAGGTCCTGCTCGACCGCTGGTTTGATCGCGCTGGACACTTCGATGCCGGCGATCTCCCCGGCTCGCTGTAGCAGCGCCATCTCTCCAACCGGCTCGGCCGACGCTATCAACAGCAGTCTCTGGGTATCCGTCGGCAGGTCCTGGATCCGCCGGACAAAGCCTTGCTCGACATTGCCGGGCATCGGCCGAGCATCCAGATCGAGCAGACCTCCGGCGATGTCGAGCGCGTCAGTACCGCGGTGCAGTTCGAGCACGGCCAGTGGGTTGCCGCCCGATTCAGCCACGATCCGATCTCGGACCCGGTCGTCGAACACCCCCGGGCTCGACCGGGCCAACAGCGTACGGGCGTCGTGATCACGCAGTCGGCGTAGCTCCAGTTGTTGCAGACCCGCGAGGGGATGATCACTGATCAGCTCCCGGCTGGCGAAGATCAGTGCGATCGGCTCGGCCCTGACACGTCGGGCGACAAACGCGAGGGTCTGGACCGAAACACGATCGAGCCACTGCACATCGTCCACCAGACAGAGCAAGGGGCGCTCGGTGCCGACATTGGAGAGCAGGTTCAACACTGCCAGTCCGACCAGAAACCGGTCCGGCGGATCACCCGCGATCAAGCCGAAGGCCGTTCCCAGCGCGTCACGCTGCGGGCCCGGCAGCCGGTCAAGTTGATCAAGAAACGGTGCACAGAGTTGATGCAGCCCGCCGAATGCGAGCTCGACCTCGGACTCGATTCCGGCGCAGCGGGCCACCTGCCAGTCCGGTGCCTGACGCATCGTGTATTCGAGTAGCGCAGTCTTGCCGATGCCGGCCTCGCCGTGCACCAGCAGGGCCGCGCTCCGACCGCGTCGGACCGCAGCAAGCAATTCGTCGATCATCCGACATTCGGCTCGCCGACCGATCAGATCCGTCGGGATGCCGCCCCGATTCAGCATCGCCCCACAAGTCAGGATCGTACCGGTTGGCGGTGGTGCGTGGTCATGCGGCTTTGGTCCGCTGATTGAGGACATGGTCGGCCAGGACGGCTTCGAACCGCTCGAGTTGTCCGGTCTGTGCGGCTGTCACGAAGGCGTCGCCCAATCGTCGTCGAGTCACGGCGTCGACGAAGCGCTCCTCGGTGTCGGCACGTTGGCTCGGACGTCGGCCGAGCCGCGTACGGGCTCGGCTGACCAACTGACGTGCGTTCACCGCACTGATCTTCAGTACCTGGGCGATCTGCTGGTACGGATAGTCGAAGCACTTTCGCAGCAGCAGAGCGCTCAGCTCGACCGGAGCGAGTTGTGCCATCAGCGAGTCCATGATCGATTCGATATCGGTCGATTGCCCCGGCTGGCCCGACCGACCCAGCGGTGTGACGCGAGCGGCCGGATCCACGCCGGCGCCCTCCATGCCGGACAACTCAGTTGGGGTTTCGCGCCGGCAGCGTGCCGACTGCAACAGGTTGATCGCCAGCCGCCTGGTCGTCGTGGTGAGGAAGGCTGCCGGATTCTGTACGGTGCGCCGATCGGCACGCTGCCAGCGGATCCAGGCTTCCTGGACGAGATCCTCGGCCGCCTCGGCGTCGCCGATGATCCGGTACCCGATCCTCACGAGTCGAGCGCGTTCGGCAAGAAACGCCTCGAGCGCGCCCTCCGCCTCGATCACCGACGAAGGGTGATGGTCCGATGCTGAATTTTGCAGAACTGCAAGGGGCATTGCGAACTCCCGGCGAATCGACGAGCGGCAGGAATTGCCGTGTCGTGCCAGCGTCCGGCGATGAGGCGTGGGGTCGCGCCCTGGAAGTCCGTGGTGCGATGCGTGGCCACCGAGCCACGGACCCGGGGCCGCGGACCACGGGTTCCGTCTAGGGACGGGCGGCGGGCGGCAGTCGGTCGGCGAGTTGTTTGCGTGAGTGCACGCCGAGCTTGCTGTACACCTTGCGCAGATGCCACTCAATGGTGTGCGGACTGAGGAACAGTTGGGCACCGATCTCCGGGTTGGTCAGGCCGGCACGGGCAAGTTCAGCGATCTGGGCCTCCTGAGACGTGAGCGTCTCCGATGCGCCGGGGTGATGCGGTCGCACCGTGGCGCCGACGGCCCGCAGCGCCCGACGGGCTCGGCCGGCGAAACCGGATGCACCCATGGTGCTGAACATGTCGTGCGCCGTCTCCAGCTCGATCCGGGCGTCGCCCCGTCGGCCCGCACCCTGGAGTCGCTCGCCATACAACAGGTGAGCGCGGGCCAGTTCGGTGGACATCCGAGTCCGTCCGAGCCGACTGATCGACTCCTTGTACCAGCTGGCGGCGTCATCGAGGGCGTCGCTGAGCAAGGCGCGCCCGCGGGCTTCGATTCCGAGAGCCCAATCTGTTCGGCTGGCAGTGGTGAAACTCGTCAGCCTCTCGAACGCCTGGACCGCCGCGTCGCGTTCTCCGGCCAGGACCGCAGCCTCGATCAAATCGCTCAGCGCCCACTTCGGGATCGCCAGTTCATCCAGATCGGATGCTGCTTCGGTGGCGGCGACCAGGGCGGCGGAGGGGTTGCCGAGGCCGAGGTCCAACAGGGCCGATGCCGAGTGGCACATCGCAAGGCCCACCCCTTCGCCACGTACGACCACGTCGGCCAGATTGGTCTCGATCAACGTACGGGCACTTCCCTCGTCCCCACGCAAGGCCACAAGGGCCATCGCCGCGTACGAGGCAAGTCGCGCACCGGTGCTCTCCAGCACGGTCGGGATCTCTGCGACCAACGACGCGGCAGCCCCCAGCTCACCTGAATGAAGATGCACGACAGCGCGCGAGTTCAGCGCCAATGGCAGTTCGTTGAGCGAGCCGGTCTCACGCGCGATCCGGACGTGCTCGCCCGCCACCAGTCGCCAGCTCTTGTCGTCCCATAGGTCGGCAGCGGCGGCTGCGGCCAGCCACAAACAATGCAGGTCGTCGCGGGTCAGCTGAGCGGCAGTGAAGGACCGCAACATGGACTGGACGGTTGGCACCGAGGATTGGTAGCCGTCGGTGAACCGGATGGTCAGCGCGTCCAACAGTCGATCGCCACTGGTCGGCGGCGTTCCCGACGGTGGACCGGAGCGGGCGCTGAGGGCAACCCGGCGACGGTTCGCGCCGTCGGCCAGCCGGCCGGCGAACATGGCAGCCGAGATTGCCTCCAGATAGGTTTCGCGCGACAGTTCGGGATCAACGCTCTCGAGCTGCTGTGCGGCAGCCAGCAACAGGGGCGCAGCATCCTGGCCCCGGTCCGTGGAGAACTGGCACTGAGCATGCAACAACGCCGCCCGCGCCTGGTCCGCTTCGCTCAGCGGACTCGTCTCGGCGACTGCGAGCAGAGACAGCGCTTCATCGAGCACTCCGGCCCGGAGCTTGGCTCGCGCCGCGGCGAGCGCCCGTTCTCCTCGTCGAAGAGGATCCGGGGTCAAGATCACGGCCCGTTCCAGCAGCGCGGCCTCGGCCGCAAGGCCGCCACGCTGCCCGGCCCGATCCGCCGACGACTGCAGCTCTGCGGCCACCGACTCATCGGTGGACTGGGTGGCGAGGGCGCGATGCCAGGCACGCCGGTCGGGATCGGCATCCGCGTCGATCACTTCGCCGAGAATCTGGTGAGCGAGTGTGCGCTCCCGCGAGCTGGCCGCAGCGTCAATCGTCGCCCTCAGCAAGGGATGGCGGAACCGTACGCGGTTGCCGATGCTGATCAGTCCGGCGGCCACGGCCTCCGTGGCGGAGTCTGCACTGATCCCGAGCCGGTCGGCCGCGAGCCAGAGCAATGCGGGGTCGCCGGTCGGTTCGACCGCCGCGACCTGAAGCAGTTGTCGAGTCTGCGCCGGGAGCTCAGCCAACTGATGGGCGTAACTGTCCTGCAGTTGTTCGGTGATCGGCCTCGGATTCGGAATCGCGAATCCACCGGTCAGCCCTGGGTCGAGCCGGCGAGGCAATTCGATCAAGGCCAATGGATTCCCGCCGGTCTCGGCGATGATCCGGGTACGGACAAGCGAGTCGATACGTCCCGGAATCACCGAGTCGAGCAGGGCACCCGCATCCGCGGCGTTCAGGCCGGCCAGCCGCAACTCCGGGAGCCCACGAAGGTCGGCATCGTCATCCTCACGGGTGGCGAAAAGCAGCACGAGCGGTTCGGCGAACAGACGCCGGGCGACAAAGGTCATCACCTGGACCGAGGCCCGGTCCCACCACTGGACGTCGTCGATCACGCAGACCAAGAACCGGTCGCTCGCCCCTTCAGCGAGCAGACTCAGTGTGGCCAGGCCGACCAGGAAGCGATCAGGAGGCGGGCCTGTGCTGATCCCGAAGGCTGTCCGCAAGGCGTCCCGCTGCGGAATCGGCAAGTCTGCGATCCGATCCAGGAACGGTCCGCAGATCTGATGCAACCCGGCGTACGGCAACTCCATCTCGGCCTGCACGCCCGATGCTCTGGTCAGCTGCCCGTCGGCCCGCGCGGCAGCGAACGACAGCAGGGTCGTCTTGCCGATTCCGGCCGGCCCACGGACGACGAGCACTCCGCTCTGCCCCGCCTGCGCCTTCTCGATCAACCGCAGCAACACGGCAGTCTCCCGGCGCCTACCGCGCAGGGAGTGTCCGGGGTCGGTGTCGTCGGGTGCTGACATTGCAAAAGGCCTCGGTCGAGGCTACTTCGCCGACGCGTGTGCGTGGGCAGGCGTGGTCATTCCGTTGGCGCCGGACGTCACACCGGGCCCCTGCTGCGCTGTCGCTGTGGGTGGGAGACATCGCTCCAGCCATCTCACGAAGGACTTCGCATGACCGAGCACTTTCTGGAAGTCGAGGCGCAGCAGCTTGCTGATGCGACCGAACAACCGCCCTACCTGTTCCAGCTGACCGTCGACCAGGCACGCAAGGTGTTGGACGACCTACAAGCGGCGCCCGTACCGAAGCCGGACATCGACGAGAAGTGGATCGTCGTACCGGCGGAAGTCGGCGATGTCGCCATCCGGATCGTCAAACCGGCCGGCAGTTCCGGCCCGCTGCCGACGATCCTGTACCTGCACGGCGGCGGATGGGTGCTCGGCAATGCAGGCACCCACGACCGACTGGTGCGTGAACTCGCGACCGGTGTCGATGCCGCGGTGGTTTTCGTCGACTACGACCGCTCGCCCGAGGCGCGGTACCCAGTCGCGATCGAGCAGGCGTACGCAACCGCGCTGTGGATCCGCGACCATGGGGCCGCCGAAGGGCTGGACGCAGAGCGGCTGGCCATCGCCGGCGACTCGGTCGGCGGCAACCTGACCGCCGCGGTGACGATCCTGGCCAAACAACGCGGTGGCATCACCTTCTGCCACCAATCGCTCTACTACCCGGTCACCGACGCCGCACAAGACACCGAAAGCTACCTCGAATTCGCCCACGGGCCGTATCTACGGGCGCAGTCGATGAAGTGGTTCTGGGACGCATATCTGCCAGACCTGTCCGCCCGAGATCAGATCACCGTCTCACCGTTGAGGGCGACCCTGGCCGAGCTCGCCGGGCTGCCGGAGGCGTTCGTGATCGTGGACGAGTGCGACGTGCTGCGGGACGAGGGCGAGGCCTACGCCCGGCGGCTGCTTGATGCCGGTGTTCGCACCACGTCAGTCCGTTACAACGGCACGCTCCACGACTTCATGATGCTCAATCCGCTCCGGTCGACAGCGGCGAGCTCGGGCGCGATTGAACAGGCGATTTCCGTTCTGCGCAAGGCACTCCGCCCCGCCTGACAACCCGTACCGACCTCAGTCGTCCAACTACCCACATCTGGAGATGATCATGAACAATCCGACACCGACCGTCCTGCTGGTACACGGCGCCTTCGCCGAGTCGGCCAGCTGGAACGGGGTCCTGCACAGGCTCTATGGCCGTGGTATCGACGCGGTCGCGGTCGCCAATCCGTTGCGCAGCCTCACCGGCGACGCCGGCTACCTGCGTGATGTCATTGCCGGGGTTGGCGGACCGGTACTGCTGGTCGGCCACTCCTATGGTGGTTTGGTGATCACCGAGGCGGCGGCCGACAACCCAGCCGTCGTTGGGCTGACCTATGTGTCGGCCTTCGCGCCGGACACCGGCGAGAGCGCCACGCAACTCTCCACCACTTTCCCGGGCAGCACCCTCGGCGAGGCCCTCACCGCCTATCCGCTGAGAAGCGGAGGCAACGAGTTCACCATCCGGCTGGACGTCTTCGCCGAGCAGTTCGCCGCCGACGTACCGAAGTCGGTCTCCGGCGTGATGGCGCGCACCCAACGACCCGTCACCGAGTACGCCCTGAGCGAGGGGCTGCCGACCAAACGTCCCGGCTGGCGATCTTGTCCGTCGTGGTTCGTGTTCGGTGATCAAGATCGCAACATTCCCGCTGCTGTGTTGCGGTTCGAAGCCGACCGAGCGGGTGCCAGGGGCGTCCGTGAGGTGGCCGGCGCCTCTCACGCCATCGCGGTTTCGCGGCCGGATGAAGTGACCGCGACGATCGTCGAGGCGCTCGACGGCTGCACGGCTGCGAGGGCTGCCTGATGCGTTTGGGGATGACGCCGGGCGTCGCGTTCGGAGACTACGAGTTACCCGACCACACCGGGACTCGACGTCGGCTCAGCGAGATCCAGGGGGAGGATCCGATGATCCTGACCCTGGCTCGGGGGTCGTACTGCCCCAAGGAACATCAACAGCACCTGGAGTTGGCCGCGTTCTATCCCAAGATCGCGGTCGCGTACACCAAGATCGCCACCATCACCACCGACGACATCCGGGGCGCGCAGGAATTTCATGATGCAGTCGGTGCGCAGTGGCCGTTCCTGGCCGATCCCGGACGGGTGGTCCAACGTGATCTTGGTACGGCCGAGTACACCGACCCGAGCCACGATCCGATGATCCCGTACACATTCGTACTCAAACCCGGACTGGTTGTGCACTCGATCTACAACGGCTACTGGTTCTGGGGCCGGCCGTCGACAGACGATCTTCGGCACGACCTGCGGGAGGTGACCCGCGAGATCCGACCGGACTGGAACCTCGGCACTCCCGGGCTACGCGAGCAGTGGCAGAACGGAGACCGCTCGTCCTTCTACGGTTGGGGAAAGTGACGAGCAAGATCGGATGGTGTCGGCAGAGACCGACGATGGCACAGCCTGCGCTGAAGCTCGCCGCGAAACTGCCATCGTCGGTCACGCGACTGTGCCGAACCAAGTTCCGGCGCTGACGGGTGGTTCTGGTCGCCGATCTGTGGAGACCCAGGAGGCCGATCATTCCAACGACTCGAGCTGAGGCGTTCCGCGTTCTGCCTACGGCGCGGCCCGGCGCGACTCGACCATGATCAAGTTCCGTGTCATATGCGGATCGGGATCCGGGCGGGCTCTGCAGCTGGTCTGCTGCCCGGTGATCACGCGGCGAGGTCGGCTGGCCGGGCGGCTAGTTGTGTTGACCGGGCAGTTGGCGGGCGATCCGTGAACGGGCGGCTGGCTTCGACGTGGGTAGGTGCGCGGTGCCACGTGTCGACCGGCCCTTGGGTCAGGGTGGTTCATTTCAGCCATTTCTGCCACTTGATGGCCGTCGTGGGGTCGTAGTACCGGGTGAATCCGCATCCCCAGCCGAAGTAGGTCTGGCCGTCGCGATCTCCGCTGATCAAGAGCCTCGTACCGATGCCATAGTCTGGCGGACCGCTCTCTGCCATCGGACTCGACATGCGGGCGGTGACCGTGGCCGTTGTCCCACCTCGGTACCAGCGACGAACCGTGAGCGTGACCCGCGCATCGTCCTTGCCGACGTCAATATCGCGCACGGTCGCGTCCGCTGCCCAGTCCCGCTTGGCCAGGGTCTTCCGCTTGTAGTCGAACGCACATGAAGCCGCCTGATCAGATGTCACAGCGCCGGACTTTCCCGGTGACGTCGTGACCGGCACCTCCGGAATCGTCGACCGCACGATCTGCACACCAGCCACGACCAGTGCCACGACCAGGCACAGCCCCATCACCAGCCGCAGAACCGTGCGCGTGGTTCGCCGACGCTCAACCTTGGCCCGCACCGCGCTGATGATCGCCTGCGAGGAGACGTCTGGCACGGGCAGGTTCTGGTAGGCCGAGCGAACCTCAGCCTCGATCATTCCCGGGTTCACGCGAGGATCGGTCATCTCGGCTCCACCACCCCAGCGCTGTTTCGTGCCGGCCACGCCTCACGAAGACGACTCAACCCACGCGACAGGTGACTCCGAGCCGTGCCCGGACGACACCCCATCCGGCGCGCAATCTCATCCACCTCCAGATCCTCGACAAACCGCAGCGCCAGAGCGGTCCGTTGATTCGCCGACAGGTAGCGCAATGCAGGAAGCAGCCAATCATCATGGACTCCACCAGCCGTCGGATCACGGCCTTCCGGACGTGTTCCCGTCTCCAGCGCGGGCGTCTCTCGACGTAGGCGTCGGTAGCGGTCGACGTTCAGCCTGACCATCACCGTGCGGGCATACGCCGCCGGATCATCAAAGCTCTGCTTGCTCCAGCGTTCGGCCATCCTGGTCAAAGCCTCCTGGACAAGGTCTTGGGCAGCGTCACCATCGCCAGTCAGCGCGCACCCGTAGCGGAGTAGATCGCTCGATCGGTCGCGGACGAAGCGTTCAAACCCCTCAAGACCCGTCATTGACTCCCCCTCCTACATCAAAGACGCTAGACGGGACCAGATTGTTGAGGCCAAATCAGGCACCAACCGAAAAACCCCTGCAAGCCGCGTCAGGCATCCTCACCCCCACGTCCCCGAAGGATGGTTGACCCGGGCCAACGGCCTTCGGTCGGGCTTGTGCTCTCTACAGGCGAACTTGCCACCGCATCACGACGCTGCCGTCGCGGATGATCTTGACAGACCTGTTACCGCCTTGGTGACGAATCCAGGAGGAGCTGATCCGCGGCAGTTCCCAGTCGGCGCCACGATCACGACATCGCGTCCGCAATGGATCAGTCACCGGACAGATCGCGTGCGAGTAGCCTCCCCAGGGTGGACCTCAAGAAGGCAGCCACCTCACCTGCCAGTGCTGGCCTGCAAGCCGGCCTGCTCGCCCTCTACCCCATCGGCAGGGCACCCCGACTCATCCAGATCGGTTTCATTGCGGTCCCCGCGGCCGTCGCCGCAATCACCACATACGTCGGTGCGCCAGAAGACGAGGAAATCGGACGTCGCATCGCTGGCTGCCTCGGCGGCGCATCCACCCTCGCGGCAGCCCAAACGGCGGCTCTTCTCCTCGATCGCGCAACCGAAAGAATGCTCCACCGGGCGCATGCGCCGGCACCACGGATCATCATCGCCACAGCGTCCGGACTCACCCATGCATTCCTTGCGTTGCTACTGCGCCGACAACCGCCCAAAGCACAAAGCACGGCCGTTTGCGTTTGACGCGAGACGACCGCCGGGCCTGGCATGAGCGCGGCAACCTCTGTCACAACGGATCAGTTCCCGGGCAGCTTCGCGACAGGTTCTCGTGCCCGGTGATCACCTGCCATACCTCCCCTGAGCGGGCCGGTTTGTGGGCGAGCGATCTCCGAGTCGTGGTGAATCCCGAACAGGCACGGCGATTCCTGGATGCAGTCGGGACACGCAACGACGATGGTCGCCGCCTCAAGGCGTTCTTCGCTCTCATGTATTACGCCGGACTCCGCCCGGAGGATGCCCGACCGCGATCGGGCAGCCGATGGATCAATACCGGGGAGATCCGCGAACGCGTGCCCCTCAACATCGAGCTGAGGGCGAATCGCTGGCGGTGCCGATTCATCGCGCGCTGGGCCGACCACAGTGTCACTGTCCTGCTCACCGTTTACGCCAAAGCGATCGACGGTGCTGAGTCTGAGACGTTGGAACGCATCTGGCAGACGACGCGACGTCCTGAGGACTGACTGCTCGCGCGAATCGCCACACGCCGACGGTCTGAAATGCCTCTTCGAGGGATCGGATAGGGATCGACCAGCCGTACCTCTCCGGACCTGACCGGACACAGTCGGACAAACATGGCCAAAACGAAATCGGCGTCTGACCTAGTCAGACGCCGATTTCAGGCTGGGTGGCAGGTGAAGGATTCGAACCTTCGTAGGCGAAGCCGACGGTTTTACAGACCGCTCCCTTTGGCCGCTCGGGCAACCTGCCGTGCCGTGCCATTTCTGGACGGCGCAGGGAACGATAGCAACTCCGCGGCACAGAAGGGAAACCGGGTGGCGGTCGGGTCGGGTCAGGAGCGGATCTCGACGGTGCCGAAGCCGGGGCCGAGGATCGGCTCGTAGCGTACGGACAGTGCCTGAGGCTCACCTTCGACGACGACCTGACCGACTCGGTTGCCGACCACGATCGGCCACCGACCCGGACGGGCCGCAACGGTGAGCCGGTCGGCGGTGGCGTCGATCACCGCCCCGGACCACGCGTGCAGCAGTCCGAAGGATGCCATCGAGCGGACGTAGTGATTGCCGCACTCGGTCTCGTTGAACGGGTTCCGGGACCGGCCGTCGTGCCGATCTCGCGCATCGACGACGACCGAGGCCGCGGTGTCGAGATCGCCTTCGACCGCCAGCCCGACCGCCAGGCTGTACTCCAACCCGGTCCAGACCTCATAGCAGTACGGGAACGGGCGCTCCGGCCGGTTGCCGCGCGGGAACGAGCAGTTGATCATGCCGCGTTCATCGTCCGTCGCGTACGTCCGCAGGTGGTTGACATGGTCGGTGAAGCCGTCGCGACGGTTGTGCCGGATGACGCTGGCCAGCGCCTGCCTCACATTCGCCGGCGCCAGCCCGGTCGCCACCCCACTCATCGCCGCCACCGTGTGGCCGACCACCTGATCCGTGGTGCAGCCGCTGCCGATCTGCAGATCGGGATCGACAAGATCATCCGAACCGGCGGCCGGATTCTCCCCCTCGTAACGGATCCGCAGCCCCTCGGCGATGTTGTCCGCCGACCCCGGTGGTCGGATGTCCTGGGCGTAATAGCCGCCCACGAAGAGCAATTCGTCGGTCCGGCGGGCACCCTCATCGGCCAAGGCGCGGCACTGTTTGCCGAAGTCATCGTCACCAACCGCGGCCGCCAACTCGCTGCACGCGGCCAGGGCCGCGAGATACCACGATTGATTCACCCCGCTCGGTCCGTAGTACTCGACGTCCATGGTGTTGTGCTGACAGCCCTCCATCAGCCCGTCCCGATCGGCGTCCCAACCCTTCTCGATCCAGGCGAATTCGAGCGCCCGACGCGCATTCGGCCACAACTCCCGCAGACGTTCGGTGTCGCCGGTCAGTCGCCAGGTCCGATGCAGCCGGACCAGCGCACCCATCTGACCGTCGGCAGCGGCGATCCGCCAACCCGTGCCCTCGGTCTCCAACGGCAACCCGGCCCGGAAGCTCATCAGGCCGCGGTCGTCGAGCGAATGCACGAACTCGACCTCACGCATACTCCAACCAAGATCACCGAACAGCTGCTCCAACGCGTACTGGTAATTCCAGACGTGGGTGCAGCTGCCGTGACAACTACCCGTCCGCGGATTGCAGCCCTCCCAACCCAGGAAGGTGCCGTCGGCGATCCGGAAGCAGGTCGGCGACTTCAGCACGGCCAGGTTGGACAACACGGCATCGGCGACCGGACGGGGCAGGTCACTGTCTACAACCGACCGGACCGCGGCAACCGTTGCGGACTCGAGTTGATCAAGGTCGGGAACCACACGGTCGATCACGTCGACGGCGTCACGGAACCGGCCCGCGTAATGATTGCCGACGATGTCGTCTGAGTGGCTGAGGTCGGGCGGGCCGACCGGATCGTGCCGCCAACCGCGACGATTCGGCAGCCGCCAACTGATCAGGTACGTGGCCTGCCAGACCGAGCCGGGCTCGAGCGTCCCACTGGCGACCAGGCTTGCGGTCGGCACGCCGGCGCCCTTGCCGGACGGCTCGTCGACCTGCCCGTCGCCGGCGAAGTCGTCCCAGAAGTCCAGCAGTGAGTCACCCCAGGACAGACCGGCCCAGTTGGTACGACGGCTGGTCGCGGCCTGCTCGGCCAGCGCGATCGCCAGCGTCCCCCAGGCCTCGTCCGCCTCATCCACCTGGGTGCTGTGGCCGGCGAGCCCGTCGTACCCGGCTCCGGCAACCGGCTCGAACACGTTTCCTGGCGGGACCTGGAAGCCGCCGTCGGGGCCCGGGCGCGTGCCGATCACGTTCTGCAGGTTTCCACAGACGCTCACCCGCAAAGCCCGGTCGGTCAGGTTGTGCAGACTCACCCGATACACCAACAGCGGCAGGCCACTGGCGTCGGCGTTGCCGGGCACCAGCGGGTTGAACACCTGCAGCACCGCCTGCACCGGCACGGCCGGATCGGTCAGGGTGACCTGGCCCAGTGGATAGGCCGCGTCGAATACCGCATCGCGGAATCTCGGCATGCCGGCCAACGGGACCGGACTGCCGTGAGCCCCGTCCCGCTCGCCGGGCAACAATGCCCGCTCGAGCAGCCGAGCCTGCACCGCGGCCCGGCCCGCCGGTGGCCGAGAATCCTCAACCCTGACAGCGAAGAACGACTGCGGGTTGTGCCCCTTGGCCGGACGGTTGAACAGCTCCCAGTCGATCAACTGGCCACGTCCGCCGAGGCTGACACAGCCGGTACCGATACCGCCGACCGGCATCGCCACCTTGGCAAGATCGTCGTCGCGGAAGCTGCGCACGCTGGGCCAGTCCGTGGATCCCGATCCGGGGTGCGACCGAGCAAGATCATCCGGTGCGGTCACGTCGTGACCTTCCTTTCCTCGTAGCGTTCCAGGCCAGCGGAGCTGAGTTCGAGCATCGTGGTCCAACAGGCAGCGCCGGCCAGTAGTGCCACCGGCGCCGGCACCAAGATCAGCAGCGTGCCGGTGAGCGCGTGAGCGGCCCAGATCCCCAAGCCCAGCAGGCAGACCGGCGCAAGGAACCGTACCGGCCGACGAGCCACCAGGTGGGCAGCGGTCAGCCACAGCAGCCGGCCGCGCAGCCGGGGTCGGGAGACGCCGAGTGGCAGCACGGCGATCACGGTTGCGCCGGTGATCATCGTGACGATCGCCGACACGATCACCGGCAGGTACGCGATCGGGCTTCCGGAGCGCTGCAGCGCC
>DATCVL010000123.1:0-7464 GCA_036566865.1 Microlunatus sp. | reverse complement strand
GTCGGCGACAACATCGCCGTGCTGGACGTCGTCTACGACGGGCTGGTTCGGTACGACCCGAAGACGACCAAGCCGTACAACTATGTCGCCGACAGCATCACCAACTCCGGCAACAAGGTCTGGACGATCAAGATCAAGTCCGGGCTGACCTTCAGCAACGGCGAGCCGGTCGATGCCGAGTCCTTTGCGCGAGCCTGGAACTACGCCGCGTACGGACCGCATGCGATGGCCAACAACTACTTCTTCGAGCGGATCGCCGGCTACGAGGCGATGCAGGGCGAGTACGAAGAGGACGACAACGGCAAGGTGACCGTCACCAAGAAGCCCGCGTCCAAGGAACTGTCCGGCTTGAAGGTCGTCGATGATCAAACTCTGAAGGTGACGCTGACGGCTCCGTTCGCCGGCTTCTCCACCATGCTCGGCTACACCGGCTTCTTCCCGGTTGCCAAGGCCTGCATCGAGGACATCAAGAGCTGCGCGGTCCAGCCCATCGGGAACGGCCCGTTCAAGGTCGACAAGTGGGATCAGGGCGTGCAGCTGACGGCGACCAAGCGCAAGGACTACAAGCTGAAGGAGACTCCCAACTACGACAAGATCGTCTGGAAGGAGTACAGCGGCTCGAGCTCCTGGCCGGACTTCGAGGCCGGCGATCTCGACACCGGTGCGCCGCCGCCGGATCAGTGGGAGACCGCCAACAACGATCCCGACATCTCCGCCCGCAAGGTCGAAGGCCCCGGGGCCGCACTCACCTACCTGGGCTTTCCGCTGTATCGCAAGGGTCCCTGGCAGAACATCGAATTCCGCAAGGCGATCTCGATGGCGATCGATCGACAGAAGATCATCGACCAGATCCTCCCCGGCCAGGCTGCGCCGGCGACCAGCTGGGTCGCGCCCGATGCCGTACCGGGTGGCAAGGCGGGCACCTGCGAGTGGTGCAAGTACGACCCCGCTGCTGCCAAAGCCGCGCTGGCGAAGGCCGGCGGTTGGCCGCAGGACAAGGTGCTGTCGATCTACCTCGGCAAGGACGACACCCAGGAGCAGTACTTCAAGGCGATCGGCGATCAGATCAGCCTGAATCTCGGCATCAAGTACAAGCTGGAGCCGAGTACCGACTTCTTCGCTCTGCGCTCCGCCCGTCAGTTCAACGGGATGTATCGGAACAACTGGTTCCCCGACTACCCCCTGAACGAGAACTACCTGGCGCCGGTCTATGCCAGTGGCGACCCGAAGAACGGCAACACCGAATTCGGCTACTACAGCAAGGCATTCGAGGACAAGATCGCCGAGGGCGACCAGTCTCCGGATCTGGACAGCGCCGTGGTCAGGTACAGCGAGGCGGAGCAGATCCTGGCCAAGGACTTCCCGACAGTGCCGCTGAGTGTCTCCAAGAACGTCACGTTCTACAGCGATCGGGTGGACAACGTCGTGCTCGATCCGTTCAGCGGCGCCACCAAGCTGCGGCTGCTGAAGTATGTCGGCTGATGATGAGGAGCAGGGCCGCGATCTAGGCCAGCGATCTTGATCTTCTATGTCATCCGGCGGTTGCTGCTCGGCCTGCTGACGGTCTTCTTGGTGCTGTTCCTGCTGCACCTGTTGACCACTCTGGCGATCCAGCTCAACGGGAACCCGGCGCTGGCCTTCTTCGGCGACCGGGTCCCGTCCCCGGAACAGCTGCACGCGGTCGAGGTCCGCTACGGCCTGGACGACCCCTGCTATCAGCGACCCGGGGACCCGTGCCTGGGGCCGTTCGTCCATCGGATCGGCGATTACCTGCAAGGTGACTTCGGTACGGACTTCCGCGATCGACCACTGACCGAGCTGGTCGGCCAGGCGGCGCCGAACACCCTGCGGTTGTTCGCGATCGTCACCATCACCTGGTTCTTCGTCGGCATGTTCCTGGGCTCGATGGCCGCCCGCTTCCGCGGCAAGCCGGCAGACCACTCGATCCGGCTGACGTCGATCTTGATCGATGCCTTCCCGGTCTTCGTGATGTTGGTGGTCTACCGCTACATCTTCACCGTGCCGTTGACCACCTGGGCACGGCGCACCTTCGGCGAGGACTCGGTGCCGGCGCTGCTCTTCAAGCCGTCCTTCGATCAAGATCATCCGTGGCTGACCTTGATCGTGCCCGGGTTGCTCCTCGGATTGGCCGGGTGCGCACCGTTCATCCGATTGGTACGCGCGGCGCAGTTGGAGAACTACAACGCCGATCATGTCCGGACAGCCCGCTCGAAGGGCTTGAGCAAGAGCTACGTCACCGGTTTCCACATCGTCCGCAACTCCTCGATCCCGGTCGTCACCGCGCTCGGGTTCGTCTTCGCCGACGCGCTGGCCGGCGCGGTGATCACCGAAGGCGTGATGAACATCCGCGGGATGGGCAACCTGCTGTGGGAGGCCGTACAGAAGAGCGACGTGGCAACCGTGATCGGGGTCACCACGATCCTGTCGGTGGTGATCATCGGCGTGATGCTGCTGGTTGATCTTGCCTACGCCGCACTCGATCCGCGGATCCGCTATGACTGATACCTGTGCGGCCGGGCCAGTGCCCAAGGAGGACGGATGAGCGAGGCCAGCCAGGCGGTGCCTCTCGACCTCGACGTCGAGGCCAACCTGACCGAGGGCCACGGCATGTGGGCCGGTGTGCTGCGGCAGATGCTGCGGCGACCGGATGTGATCATCGCGCTGCTGATCACGTTGTTCTTCATGTTCGTGGCCGCGTTCCCGCAGGCGATCACCCCCGTCAGTCCACAACACTGCGACATCTCGGTGGCGAAACTGCACCCGCAGGGCTTCGGCCATCCGCACCCGTTCGGCACCGACGTCGCCGGTTGCGATGTGCTGGCCCAGCTCGCCCACGGCGCGCGGCCGTCGCTGGTGCTTGCCTTCACGGTGGTGGCCGCGTCGCTGCTGATCGGCGTCTTCCTCGGCGTGCTGTCCGGCTTCTACCTGGGCTGGGTCGACGTTGCCGTGTCCCGGCTGCTCGAGGTCTTCCTGGTGATCCCGCTGCTGCTGGCCGCGCTGCTGTTGCTGTCGCTGTTCCGCAACATCGATGTCGGCAACGGAGACTTCGCCACCATCATCCAGCCCGCGATCGTGCTCACCGGCTTCGGCTGGATGGGCTACACCCGCTACGTCCGCGCCGCGGTGCTCGAGGCGAAGAATCTTGACTACGTCCAGGCGGCCCGGGCGCTGGGTGCGAGCGATCGCAGACTGATGTTCAGCCACATCCTGCCGAACGCGATCGCGCCGGTGACCGCGCTGGTGCCGACCGGCATCGCCGGCATCATCTCGGCCGAGGCGGTGCTGGCATTCCTGGGCATCGGGGTTCGTCCGCCGGCGATCAGCTGGGGCATCATGATCTCCAACGGCGCACCCTGGTTCACCGGCGGATACCCGTATCTGTTGCTCTTCCCGCTCGGTTGCCTGCTGCTGACCGTGCTTTCACTGGTGGTGATCGGCGACAACCTTCGCGATGCCCTCGACCCCAAGCTGAAATGACCCCAATTCAGATGGCTCAAGATCGGATGACCCAAGATCAAATGACGGGGCGGTGTTGATCATGACCGAGACGGCGGTAGCGGCGGCCTCGTCCGACGCCGCGGACGTTCCGCTGCTGGAGGTCGACGAGCTGAAGGTCGAGTTCCGGGTCGGCGATGGTGTGGTGTCGGCCGTGAACGGCGTCTCCTTCGCCCTCGACCGGGGTGAGACCCTGGCCGTGGTCGGTGAGTCCGGCAGCGGCAAGAGCGTCACCGCCCAGGCGATCATGAGACTCCTGCAGACACCCCCCGCACGGGTCACCGGCGGCCGAATCCTGTTCCAGGGAAGGGATCTGCTGGCGCTGTCCGAGTCCGCGCACCGTGCTGTCTGCGGTGAACACATCGCCATCGTCTTCCAGGACGCGCTGGCAGCGTTGAACCCGGTCTACAGCGTCGGCTTCCAGCTCACCGAGGCGTTACGACGACGCCGGCATCTGGGGCGTGCTGAGTCCAAGAAGCGAGCGATCGAACTGCTCGATCTGGTGGAAGTGCCGAACGCGGCGCAGCGGGTGAAGGAGTATCCGCACCAGTTCTCCGGTGGGATGCGGCAGCGGGTGATGATCGCGATGGCGCTGGCCCTGGAACCGGAGGTGCTGATCGCCGACGAGCCGACGACGGCCCTGGACGTCACCGTGCAGGCTCAGATCATGCGGTTGTTGGGCGAGATCCAGACCGAGCGGCAGATGGGGATGATCTTGATCACCCATGATCTCGGCGTGGTGGCCGAGGTGGCCGATCAGGTGAATGTGATGTACGCCGGGCGGGTGGTGGAAAGCGCCCGGGTGGACGAGATCTTTGCTCGACCGGGGCACCCCTACACCCAGGCCCTGCTGCGATCGATTCCTCGGCTCGATCGCAAGGGACACCAGTTGGATGCGATCCGCGGGCGGCCGCCGGAGCTCTCTCGCATCCCGGCCGGCTGCCCGTTCCACCCGCGGTGTGACCGGGCCGAGGACATCTGCCGTACCGATCCGGCCCCGGTCCTTCGTGATCTTGACGGCGGCCGGTCGGCGGCCTGTCACTTCGCCGAGTAGGTCGACCTACCGGGTGAAGCCGTCACGGCTGATCCAACCGGAATCACGGAAGACTGCTCCGGCCGCGGTCCGCAGCTCGGCGCTGGCAGCCAAGGCCTGCATCACGGCCCTCGGCAGGCCTGTGGCCAGCTGGCTGAAACCGACACAGTTCATGATCAACTGGTCGAACAACTGCTCCTGTCCGCCCAGGCTCAGCGGCCGCTGTCCGGGGGTCGCGAGGACACCGTGCCGCGACCAGTAGACGAAGTACGAGCCCGGCCGGAGTCCATGATCAAGTTCGATCGGGAACTGCTCGGCATCCAGCTCCAGCCGGTGGTAGTTCGGCTCGGTCTCGTCCAGGGCGGCTAGTTGATCTTGATCGAGGAACGATGCGACCAGATTCGAGGTCGCGGTCGGATCCGCGATCGGCGCGGCCGGGACGTAACCGGGCACGCTGACATGAGCACTGTGCCCCTGCCGGATGCCGGTAACGCGCGCTCGTACCAACGGCACGGTTGTCGGCACCCCGGCCCGACCGAACTTGCGTTCGAGCACCGCCCGGGAAGCGTTCGATCCGACCGCGACCACCAGCGATCGGCCGCGTTGGGGCAAGCGATCGATCGGGTCACTGCGGTCGATCGGGGTGCCGGGATACGACCACGGGGCGGGCCCGAAGTCGCCTGGTTCACTCACCGGCACGCTTGCGGCCATCTGCTCAGTCGTGGCTGGTGGCGAAGGTCTTCAGCTGGGTGGCGCTGCCGTTGAACACGTCCTGGTCGATCGGCGAGCTGCTGTATTGCCAGACCGTGTAGTAGCTCCAGTTGTACGGAAGCGTGCCGACAGTGCTGCTGTAGCGGGCGACCCAGAGCGGGTTGGTGCTGCTGAAGGAGCTGTTCACGCACTGGCTCCACCAGCTGGTGGAGGTGTAGATCGCCGGGTACTTGTTCCACCGGGTCTTGTAGTAGTTGCTGAAGGACGCGATCCAGGTCCGCATCTGTGCCTTGGTCAACCCGTAGCAGGTCGCCCCGTACGGGTTGTACTCCAGATCCACCACACCCGGAAGGGTCCTGCCGTCGCCGGACCAGCCGCCGCCGTGATCGGAGAAGTACTTGGCCTGGGTGGCGCCGGTGGACTTGTTCGGCAGTGCGAAGTGGTAGGCGCCGCGGGTGAAGCCCTTGTTGTAGGACCCGTTGTACTGCGAGGAGAAGGACGGGCTGGTGTAGGTGGTGCCCTCGGTCGCCTTGACCCAGACAAACCGCTTGCCGGCATTCCACTGGGCGGTCCAGTCCACCGTGCCCTGCCAGTTGCTGACGTCGATCCCCCGTACGGATCCGGTGGCCATCGGCTGCACGGTCGCTCGAGCCGTTCGGGTCGTTCGGTCGGCGCCTTCGTGCTTGCGGATCTGGGATCCCATCGCGTGATCGGTGCCGACCGAGGTTGCGTTCGACGAATGAGGGGCGGCCGCGCTGACGGCGGCCGGGGCGGTCAAGATCAACATCAGCGCGGCGGCTCCGGTGGTGAGCCATCGACGCGTCGTACGGCCAGCGTGGTGCATGCGAATCTCCCGTAGTCGGCAGAACGAACCAGAATATTTCCGACGCAACGCGTTCCCCGCCCGCAACATATCGGCAACCGGCGGGGACTGGCTACCCCTGCACGGTCAGAGTTCATGCCGACGCCATCGTCGGGAAACATCACGGCGCCGCACCCCGTAGTCGGGATGCGGCGCCGTGAGTTGTTCAGCAGATCTCTTCGGCTGCTCAGGCCTTGGTGTCGCTCGGGTCGATCTGGATGCCCGGGCCCATCGTGCTGGACACGGTGATCTTCTTGATGTAGCGACCCTTGGAGCTGCTCGGCTTGAGCCGCAGCACCTCGTCCAGCGCGGCGAAGTAGTTCTGGTTCAGCTGCTCATCGCTGAACGACGCCTTGCCGATGATGAAGTGCAGGTTCGAGTGCCGGTCGACCCGGAACTCGATCTTGCCGCCCTTGATGTCGGACACGGCCTTGGCCACGTCCATGGTGACGGTGCCGGTCTTCGGGTTCGGCATCAGACCACGCGGACCGAGCACCCGGCCGAGCCGGCCGACCTTGCCCATCAGATCCGGGGTGGCGACGACCGCGTCGAAGTCCAGGTAGCCACCGGCCACCTTCTCGATCAGCTCGTCGGAGCCGACCTCGTCGGCTCCGGCGGCCTCGGCCTGGGCGGCCCGATCCCCGGTGGCGAAGACGAGGACCCTTGCCGTCTTGCCGGTTCCGTTGGGGAGATTCACGGTGCCGCGGACCATCTGGTCCGCTTTCCGCGGGTCGACACCCAGACGCATGGCCACGTCGACGGTCTCGTCGAACTTGGCCGAGCTGTTCTGCTTGGCCATGGCGAGTGCCTCGGCCGGGGTGTACAGCTGCTCGGGATCTCGCTTCTCGGCGGCTGCTGCGTAATTCTTGCTGCGCTTCATGGCTAGTTACCTCTCAACTAGTTCTGGTACGGGCGGCGCTACGCCCTCCCAGTCGGACTCCCTGGTGTGGGAGAAACGGGTCGTGCGACGTCGTGGGCTCAGCCCTCGACCTTCACACCCATCGACCGTGCGGTGCCCGCGACGATCTTCATTGCGCCTTCGACGTCGTTGGCGTTCAGATCGGGGAGCTTGGTGGTGGCGATCTCGCGGACCTGGTCGGCGGTGATCTTGCCGACGGTCTCCAGCGCGTTGCCGGAGCCCTTCTGCAGACCAGCGGCCTTCTTGATCAGCTCGGCGGCCGGCGGGGTCTTGGTGACGAACGTGAAGCTGCGGTCTTCGTAGATGGTGATCTCGACCGGGATCACGTTGCCACGCTGGGATTCTGTTGCGGCGTTGTAGGCCTTGCAGAACTCCATGATGTTGACGCCGTGCGGACCGAGCGCGGTACCGACCGGCGGGGCG
>DATCVL010000122.1:0-6476 GCA_036566865.1 Microlunatus sp. | reverse complement strand
TGCGCGCCCGGTCGAGGAACCGGTCGGTGCGCCGCTCGCTCATCGACGCGACATCCGCCACCGCGATCGCGAGGAAGTCGAGCACGTACGCGACCGGTGCGCCGTGGAAGTTGCCGTTCGACTCGACCCGGCCGTCGTCGGTGATCACCGGGTTGTCGATCGCCGCCGCCAGCTCCCGCAGGGCAACCGTCTCGGCATGATCAACAGTGTCCCGGGCGGCGCCGTTCACCTGCGGCGCGCACCGCAGCGAGTACGCGTCCTGGACCCGAGTGCAGGCCGCCGGGTCACGATGGGACTCACGGATCGCGCTGCCGGCCATCAGCCGGCGAAGATTGCCGGCACTGACGGCCTGGCCGGGATGCGGGCGAAGTCGTTGAAGATCCTCGGCGAAGACGTCGTCGGTGCCGAGCAGTCCCTCGACGCTCATCGCCGCACTGATGTCAGCGGTGATCAACAAGCGCCGCAGGTCAGCCATGGCCAAGATCAACATCCCGAGCATCCCGTCGGTGCCGTTGATCAGCGCCAGGCCCTCCTTCTCCACCAGTTCGACCGGCGCGATGCCGTACTCGGGCAATGCATCCTCGGTCCGGCGCCGTACGCCGAAACGGTCTCGCACCTCGCCCTCACCCATGATCACCAGGGCGCAGTGCGCGAGCGGGGCAAGATCGCCGGAGCAGCCGAGCGAACCGTACTCGTGGACCACCGGGGTGAGTCCGGCGTTGAGCAGCGCGGCATACCTGTCGGCGATCACCGGTCGGACTCCGGTGTGGCCGGTCGCGAGGGTGGAGAGTCGCAGCAGCATCAGCGCACGAACCACCTCCCGCTCGACCTCGGGGCCGGAACCGGCCGCATGCGAGCGGATCAGGCTGCGCTGCAGCTGGGCCCGGGACTCGGTCGGGATGTGTCGGGTGGCCAACGCACCGAAGCCGGTCGAGACGCCGTAGTGCGGGACGGTGTCGACGGCCAACCCGTCGACCACGGCTCGGCTCGCCTGCATCGCCGTACGGGCCGATGCACTCAGCCGGACCGTCGCGTTGTCGCGGGCAACGGCAACCACGTCGGCAGACCTGACCGGTCCGATCCCGATCTCGACCTCGAGTCCCATGTCGGTATTACACCCACGTGGGGGCGGGCGGCGGCAGCCCCGGACGGCGATAGTTGTCTGGGATCTGAGACTTCGCAGATCGAACGGAGGCAGAATGCGGGCGTGACCAACGTTCCTGCGGCCACCCAGGCCTTGGCGATGCTGCGGCTGCTGGCACGCCATGCCGAGCCGCTGCCGGCGGCGACCATCGCCCGCGAGCTCGGGCTGCCCCGGTCCTCGACCTATCACCTGCTGGCGGTACTCCGGGAGGCCGGTTTCGTCAGCCATCTCGGCGACGACCGCCGGTGGGGCCTGGGGGTTGCCGCGTACGAGTTGGGATCGGCCTACTCACGGCAGGCGCCGCTGCAGCGGATCGCCCGGCCGGTGCTGCGACAGCTGGTCGACAGCACCACCCACAATGCCCATCTGGTGGTGCTGCACGGCAACGATGTGCTGTACGTGATCGAGGAGCGGGCGCCGGGCCGGCCGTCCCTGGTCACCGATGTCGGTGTCCGCCTGCCCGCCCAGCTGACCGCCTCCGGGCTCGCCATCCTGGCCGCCCTGCCGGCCCGCCAGGTCCGAGCATTGTTCAGTGAGCCGGACGACTTCGTGCTCCGGCACGGCGGCGGTCCGCGATCGCTGACCGCGCTGCGTTCCGAGCTGGCCCAGGTACGCCGCCGCGGTCACGCGATCGAGGAGGGTTTGGTCACCCCCGGACTGTCCTCGGTCGGGGCGGCCGTCGTCGATCACACCGGGCATCCCGTTGCCGGGCTGGCGGTGACGTATCCCTACGACTCGCTGACCGGTTCCGAGCGGCAGCAGATGATCACCGCGCTCACCTCCGCCGCGACCGACCTCAGCCGACGGCTCGGTCATCGGCTGGACGACTCCTCCGTGGCGACCCACAGCGTCGTCGATGGCCACTAGCATCGAATCGATCATCCGATGGAGGCGCACCATGACGCTGGCCGAACTGACAGCACCGGTGTCGCTGACCCGTCCGGACGGCCGACTGAACCGGCTGGCGGTCGGCTGGGCGCGTCGGCCGCTGGTGAACACCGACGGCATCGCCCGCGACGGTCGGCGCTTCTTCGGCCGGAACAAGCGCTGGGAGTACTGGTGCCTGACCACACCGGATCACCTGCTGGTGTTGACGATCTCGTCGATCGACTACGGGGCCGCGCACGAGGTGTGGGTGCTCGATCGCGCCTCCGAACGGAGCTGGGGTGCGTCCGCGACGCTGATCCCGGCTCGCGGTGTCACCCTGCCGGGCTCGCTCGCGGCCGGACCGGCTCGCGCACGGGCCAAACAGTTGGAGATCGACATCGACGAGGTCGGCAACGGGACCCGACTGCGAGCACGGACGGCGAAGGTGTCCTTCGACGTGGTGGCCGAGTTGCCCGATGATCATGAACGGCTGGCCGTGGTGGTGCCGTGGAGCGACACCCACTTCCAGTACACGGTCAAGGACGTGGCCCGCCCGGTGTACGGCACGGTGACGGTTGAGGGTCGCACCTTCGAAGTGCCGGCCGGTGCGTCCTGGGGCGTTCTTGATCATGGTCGCGGGCGCTGGCCGTACGACATCCGGTGGAACTGGGGTGCCGGGTCGGGGCTGAGTGACGGCCGGGTGATCGGCCTCCAGGTCGGTGGCCGGTGGACCGACGGCACCGGATCGACCGAGAACGCTGTCGTCGTCGACGGCAGGCTGCACTACATCAGCGAGCCGGTGGCCTGGGACTTCGACCGGAGCAACTGGCGGCGCCCGTGGCGGATCATCGGCGGCGGGCTGGATGCGACCTTCGAACCCTTCTACGACAGGGCTTCGCGCACCAACTTCGGCATCGTCGCATCCTCCACCGACCAGTACCTCGGCCACTGGTCGGGGACCTTCTCCCGCCCCGGGATGGAGCAGCAGGTGGCGTTCAACGGGATCCTCGGCTGGGCCGAGGACGTCCACAACCGTTGGTGATCTTCACTCCGGGCATCCGCTACCGGCCGAGTTCCGCAGCCACTTGCGATCCTGCTATTCAGTGTTACTATCTACCAGGTAGTCACTAACACTGAGTAGCTGGAAGGAGGTGCACCGTGGGCAAGCAGATCACGGAGATGCTCAAGGGCACGCTCGAAGGCATCGTGCTGGCGATCCTCTCCGGCCGATCAGCGTACGGCTATGAGATCACGGGCTGGCTTCGGGATCAGGGCTTCACCGATATCGCCGAGGGCACGGTCTACGCACTGTTGGTCCGGATCGAGCAGCGCGGACTGGTGGACGTGCAGAAGGTGCCGTCCGAGAAGGGACCGCCGCGCAAGGTGTACTCCCTCAACAAGCAGGGACAGTCCTACCTCCAAGAGTTCTGGAGCAACTGGAGCTTCCTCACAGAACGACTCGAAAAGCTCCACCTGGAAGGAAAGTAGAGATGGCTGCACGATGGATCGAGCTGGTCACCGGATCGCTCGAGGAGAAGAAGCAGTTCCGGGAGCACAAGGCGAGGATCAAGCAACTGCCGTCGAACTACCGCGCTGCCGCCGAAGCCGTGGAGCGGTACCTGACCTACGCAGGCGGCATGGCCAAGAGCGACGTCCTGCTGCGGATGTACGACGACCTCACCGACCTGTTCGATCAGGCAGCGGCCGACGGCACGCCGATTCGCGACATCGTCGGCGACGACCCGGTCGAATTCGTGGAGACCTTCGTGGCCAACTACTCCGACGGCCAGTGGATCAACAAGGAACGCTTGCGGCTGACGAATGCCATCGATCGCGCCGCCGCCGAGGTGACCGACCAGGGCGCGGGATCGTGATCACGCGATGATCTCGACCTCGTGTTCGGCGGCGCGAATGATTCAGCCCGCTTGATCAACAGCTGACTTGTGTTCCGGGGGGCAGCTGTCCGGGGCGGGGCTACCGTACGCCGTGTCGTGGCCGGTGCCGCCGTTCAGCTTGTCCCTGCCCTGGCGACCGGGTTCGGCATCGTGTCGGGCAGGGTGGCCAACGCTCCCTTCGAGGCTGGTCGAATCTGTCCACCGGGAGTACGGTGACCGGCTGTGTCGGAACTCCTGGAAGTCACGGTCATCGATTCCGATCCCGCTACCTACGTGCAGAACCACAGTGTTGTCCGCCGAGAGTTCTCCCACCTCACTCAGGACTCCGGAAACGTCTCCTGGCTGATCGACGTCGATGGCGTGGGGATCTTCGTCAAGACAGCCGGTTACGACCGGCAGCCACCGCCAGGTGCCCCGATCCCGTACTTCGACCATGCCGGCCGGGTGCAGCTGTTACGCAACGCGATCAATCTGGCCAGGAGCTGCGATCATCCCGCGTTGCCACCGTTGCTGAATGTGATCGAGTCTCCATCCGGTCCGATGTTGATCTACGCCGCCGCACCAGGTGAGCTTGTCGGGGTACCTGCCGAGCTACGTACCGACCCGAACTCGTCCTACCGGCGATTCGCTCAGCTGCCCGGCGAGGATCTGCTGACAGTCTTCGACACGCTGATCGATCTTCATCGGCGACTTGCCGACGTCGGCTGGGTGGCCGGCGACCTCTACGACCGGTCGCTGATCGTCGACTTTGCCGACCTCCGATTGCACGTCTGCGATCTCGACTCCTATCGGCGAGGGCCCACCGTCAACGACATGGGCAGGATGTTCGGGTCCAGCCGCTTCATGGCTCCCGAGGAGTTCCAGCTCGGCGCAGCCATCGACCAGCGAACGACTGTGTTCAATCTTGGTCGGCTGATCTGGCACTTCGGCACCCGACTGACCGAAGACGCAAAGTACTTCTGCGGCTCGTCCGAGCTCGCAACCATCGTCGGACAGGCCGTCCAGCGCGATCCGGCCGACCGCTACCCGACCGTCGCCGACTTCGCCGCTGCCTGGCAGAACCTGGGCCGCGGCCAAACCATGATCAACTTCCGCCGAGGAATGACTTCGCGATCCGGGCCAGCGTGACCTGACCCTTGGCCCGGAAGGGATGCAACGGGTCGGGCGCCAGCGAACCGGTCGGGCCGCCGAGCTCGGTGTGCGCCACCGCACTCATCACCGTGTACGCGTCCTCGCGGCTGAAGCCGTACTCGCCGGTCAGCGCCGCGAAAAGATCTTCGTAGGCCCGGTCGATCGACTCCTGCACGGGATCGCCGAGGCCGACGCACACCAGTTCGTCGGCCGTCTCCACCCGTGGCGCCCGCAGCCGCAGGTCGGGGATCACGTCCACGCTGACCACGGCCCGACCGGCGATTTCGATGGCCACGAAGGAGGATTCGCCGCGACTCATCACCGCGTGCAGATCGCCGATCGACAGCAGCGCGCCCGCTACGGCGACCGGCAGATAGACCGTGGATCCTGGTCGCGCGTCGGTCAGGTCCATGTTGCCGCCGGTCGGATAGCTGGGCATCACCGTCGACATCTCACCCGCCGCCGGTGCGACCCCGATACAGCCGATCATCGGCGCAACCGGGCAGGTGAGCCGATCGGTCAGCTGCACCACCCCGTCGGCGACCGGGACCCGGCGGACGTACCAGTCCTCCCCCATCGGGCCGGCCAGCGCTCCGGCCCCAGGGATGTAGACCGACCAGCCCCGCTCGGACAGCTCGATGTCGTGGATCGTCACCGCGAGCACGTCGCCGGGTCGGGCGCCCTCCACCTTGACCGGTCCGGTGACCGGATTGAGGGTTGCGGTGATCTTGCTCAGATCGCGAAACTCCTCCATCTGGGCGTACGCCTCGTCGTCGGTCTCGAAGCTGATCAACTCGCCCGTTCCCGGGCGGATGCTCAACACCGGTTCGACATCGGGCGAGAAGCCCGCGCGGGACTTGTCCTTGGTCAGCAGCTGGGTCATCATCACTCCTTGCTCGCGGCCTCGATCGAATCGGCGCGGTGCTCGGGCAGGATGCCGATCCCCCGCCGGGTGTAGTAGATCAACACGCCGATGCCGATGATCAACCAGACGACACCGCCGATCTTGGCCGCCGGTTCTGCATTCCAGAGCACGAATCCGATGATGCAGAAGCCGATGATCGGCACCACCCAGTGCAGCAGGATGTTCGACGACCGGCGCCGTACGCCGAAATAGATGATCACCGAAAGCTGAAGCAGCAGGAACGAGGTCAACGCCCCGAAGTTGACCAGGCTGCTGATCAACCCGATCTGGCCGACGAAGAACAGCCCGAGCACCAGCGTGATGCCGGCAACCAGCAGGATCGCCCGCTCCGGCACCTTGTTCCTGGCGTTGATGTGGGCCAGGAATCGCGGCAGCTGCCCGTCCCGACTCATCGAGAACAGCAGCCGGGAGGTCGCGCTCTGCGCCGCGACCGCGTTGGCGATGCCGACGGCCAGTGCGTTCATGGCCAGGAAGGCCACCTGCCAGGCATGACTGGAGACCCGGCCGACGATGT
>DATCVL010000121.1:0-15805 GCA_036566865.1 Microlunatus sp. | reverse complement strand
AGCCGTAGTGGCAAAGATGGGCCGCTTCAGCTTGAGGTCCTGGACCAGGGCGCCCGGCCGCAGGTCGAAGACCTCCAGCACCGCCTTCTGGATCTGCTCGGTCGGTACCTTCTCGGTGCCGAAGGTGTCGACGTAGAAGCCGACCGGATGCGCCTTGCCGATGGCGTACGCGACCTGGCACTCGCAGCGGTCGGCCAGGCCGGCCTTGACCACGTTCTTGGCCACCCAGCGCATCGCGTACGCGGCCGAACGGTCCACCTTGGACGGATCCTTGCCGGAGAAGGCGCCACCACCGTGCCGGGCCATCCCGCCGTAGGTGTCGACGATGATCTTGCGGCCGGTCAGTCCGGCGTCACCCATCGGACCGCCGATCTCGAACCGGCCGGTCGGGTTGACCAACAGCCGGTAGTCGGAGGCGTCGATGTCGTACTGCTCCACCACCGGGGCCACCACGTGCTTGCGGACATCAGGGGTGAGCAGCGCGTCAAGATCAACGTCGGCGGCATGCTGGCTGGAGACCACCACGGTGTCGAGCCGGACCGGCTTGTCGCCGTCGTACTCGATGGTCACCTGGGTCTTGCCGTCCGGACGCAGGTAGGCCATCTCGCCTTCCTTGCGGGCGAAGCTGAGCTGCTCGGCCAGCCGGTGAGCCAGGTCGATCGGCAGCGGCATCAGGGTCGGCGTCTCGGTGCAGGCATAGCCGAACATCAGGCCCTGATCGCCGGCGCCCTGGAAGTCGAATTCGTCGGCCGACTCACCGGAGCGGGTCTCGATCGCCTTGTCCACGCCCTGGGCGATGTCGGGCGACTGCGCACCGATGGCCACCTGCACACCACAGGAAGCTCCGTCGAAGCCCTTCGTGGACGAGTCGTAGCCGATGTTGAGGACCCGGTTGCGGACGATCCGCGGGATCTCCACGTATGCCTGGGTGGTGACCTCGCCGGCAACAACCACCAGCCCGGTGGTGACCAGCGTCTCGACCGCGACACGGCTGTCCGGATCCTGCTCCAGCAGCGCATCCAGCACGGAATCACTGATCTGGTCGGCGATCTTGTCCGGATGTCCCTCGGTGACCGATTCCGAAGTGAACAGGCGTTTGGCCATCGGGATAAACCTCTCCTGACGTCGATGTGTCGGACAGCTGTGTCCGGGGCCAGGTCGATGTCGATCGGGCCGGAGTGGACACACTCGATTGCGCAGACCTTACCGCTCGGCGCGGATCTGCAGCGCGCCATCCAGGATGTGGTGCGCCAATACATCTTTCGAGCCGGCCAACGCGGGTGGTTCCGCGGCGGCATCGGTCTGGCGGATGATCCTGATCTCCGAATCGAGCCGGCCGAAGACCTTGCCGTGACCGACCGCGTTCAGGACCAGCAGGTCGCAGCCCTTCCGAGCCAACTTCTCCCTGCCCAGATTGATCAATTCGGCTGGCGTGCCGGCCGTCTCGGCGGCGAATCCGACCAGCACCTGACGTTCATCGGTACGCCCCCGGACCAGTCCGGCGAGGATGTCGGGGTTCTGAACCAGCGACAGTTCCAGCCCCTGGTCGGAGGACGCCTTCTTGATCTTGCCCGGCTGTTCGGCGGCGGGGCGGAAGTCGGCCGGTGCAGCGGCCATCACCACGATGTCCGCGCCGTCGGCGGCCTTGCTGACCTGCTCCTGCAGGTCTCGGGTTGTCGTCGCGGCACGAACGACGACCCCGGCCGGGTCCGGCAACGCGACATTCGCGGCGACCAATTCGACCTCGGCACCACGCAGCACCGCGGCGCGGGCCAGCGCCCAGCCCATCCGGCCCGACGACGCATTGCCGACGAAGCGCACCGGATCGATCGGTTCGTGTGTGCCGCCGGCGCTGATCACCACCCGCAGGCCGGCCAGGTCCCGCCTCGCCGCGGCGGCCGCGATCGAGGGCTCGGCCAACACCGTACGGGCGATGGTGGCCAGTTCGTCCGGTTCCGGCAGCCGGCCGGCTCCGCTGTCGGCGCCGGTCAGCCGGCCCGAGGCCGGATCGACCACGATCGCTCCCCTGCTGCGCAGGGTGTCGACATTGGCCCGGGTCGCCGGGTGCTGCCACATCTCGGTGTGCATGGCCGGGGCGAAGATCACCGGGCACGATGCCGTCAGCAGGCAACTGGTGAGCAGATCGTCGGCGCGGCCGGTCGCGGCGCGAGCGAGCAGATCGGCGGTAGCGGGGGCGATGATCACCAACTCCGCCTGCCGACCGAGGGAGACGTGCCGCACGGAATCGACGTCACTGAAGACGTCGGTGCTGACCGGGTGCCCGGACAGGGCCTCCCAGGTCGGGGCTCCGACGAAGCGAAGCGCGGCGTCGGTCGGCACGACCGTGACGTCGTGCCCCTCGCCGGCAGAGCCGGATTCCTTCAGCCGACGGAGCAACTCCGCCGCCTTGTAGGCGGCGATGCCACCGGAGACACCCAGCAGGATCCGGCTCATCGAGCGTCAGGCGCTGGGCGGGGTGTCGTCGAAGCTCGGGGTCGGGACGTCCTCGGCGGACAGGCCGTTCTCGACGGCCGAAAGGTTGGGCTGCTCACCGTTGGCGTCAGCCTCTTCGCCCTCGATGCACTGCAGAACGCCGGCATTGACCTCGCGCAGCGCGATCGACAGCGGCTTCTCCTGTACGCCGGTCTCGACCAGTGGGCCGACGTGCTCCAGCAGGCCTTCGCCCAGCTGGGAGTAGTAGGCGTTGATCTGCCGGGCGCGCTTGGCAGCGAACAACACCAACCGGTACTTCGAATCAGCTTTGGTCAGCAGTTCGTCGATCGGCGGGTTGTTGATGCCCTGGAAGGCAGTCTGGTTCTCGGTCAAGATGCCCCTTCGAACGGGATAGGTGGACTTACCTGGTCACCTGAGGTGAAGGCACGCCAAAGCGCGCCTGGAAGTCAAAGGCCCAGTAAGTGTATCAAGTCCCGGACGGCCTGCTGAACATCGATGTTGACGATCGTCTGATCGAACTCGTCCTGAGCCGCCATCTCCTCGCGAGCCGTCTGCAATCTGCGCTCCCGTTCGGCCGGATCCTCGGTGTTGCGGACCGCCTGACGGTGCAGCAGTTCCTCCCAGGTCGGCGGGGCGAGGAAGACGAAGTGCGCCTCGGGCCAGGTCTGCCGTACCTGCCGGGCGCCCTGCAGGTCCAGCTCGAGGATGGCCGATCGTCCGGTGGCGAGCGCGTCCAGCACCGGCTGTCGTGGCGTGCCGTAGCGATGTACGCCGTGCACGACCGCCCACTCCAGCAGATCGCCGTCGGCGACCAGCCGGTCGAATTCGTCCTCGCCGACGAACAGGTAGTGCACGCCGTCGATCTCTCCCGGGCGCGGCGGTCGGGTGGTGGCCGACACCGATACCCACACGTCGGGATGATCCTGGCGCAGCCGATTCACCACCGTGCCCTTGCCGACCGCGGTCGGGCCGGACAACACCACCAACCGCGCCGTGTCGGGTTCGGTACGCGGCCGGTCCGACTGCTCCACGATGCGTTCCTCAGCGCCGGCCACGTTCGGTCCTTCCTCGTCGTCGTTGGTCATGGTCGGCATCGTCGATGCCGACCGGGAGCCTGGTCGATCCGCTTCCGGTCGACCCGCTTCCGGTCGATCCGCTGCCGGCCGATCCGATGGCGGCGATCGCCGTCATGGCTGAGTAGGGGGAAACTCGGCGATCAGGCCGTCGATCTGATGCCGACCGAGCCCGCGTAGCCTCCGGTTCGGCGCGATCCGGAGCCGCTCCATCACCTTGACCGCCCGGACCTCACCGACCCGCGGCTGGGACTTCAGGACGTCGATCACCTTGGTGTGTGCGACCACGTCGTCCTGATCGGCCAGATCGAGTACGGCGGCCATCGTCAGCTTGCCCGAACGCAGCCATTCCTTGACCTCGGCGCGACGTCGCCGGGCCGCAGTGGCAGCATCACGCGCCTGCTGCCTCTGCTCCTCGCTCAGCGGTGGGATCGGCACAACAACTCCATCGACTACGGACCACTTCTCTCGGTTCTGGGGATTCACGCAACCGACCGGCCGTGGTCGGTGATCCGGCCGCGTGGTGCGCTCTTGGGGAAACCTATCGCGGACTCTCCGCACGGCACACCGGGGGCGAGCCCGCCGCTCACTGCCGCTCGTCAGACAGCGCCGACCGGTAACCACGCCCGGCCGCTCGTTAACCGGCCCGATTCCGGATCGGTCCGGACGACCCGCGCGGCGAGGTCAGCCGAGAGTGGCGACCACCACGGGTTCCGCACGGTCGCCCCACTGCGCGACCAGCCGGGGCACCGCCGCGTGGCGCAGATCAGAGGTGGCCTCGACCACGCGAACGACCCGTACGGTGGCTGCCGGAGCGGCCTCGGACGCGGCGCCTCCTGCTGCCGAGCCGGTCCGATCCACGCTCTCCTCGCCGGCGCTGGTCGTACGTCGGATCCGGATCGCCGAATCGCGCCGCCTGACCACCCGATCGCCCTCGACGACTTCCATCTCCGCCTGCTCCTGCTGCCCGCACAGCGCCCGCCGGTAGCAAGCAACGGCGACCGGATCGGCGGTTGCGTCGTACACCCAGCGATCTCCGAGCACCGAATGGGTCATGGTGCTGATCAGTCGATCCTCGGCGCCGTCCAGTGGCGCACCGCGATAGGTCAGCGGCAGATGCAGCAGTCGATCGCCGCGTCGGACCAGGAACGCCTCGACGCCGACCTCACCGTCCGGATCGTCGTAGCGGTAGCTGCCGATGATCTCGATTTCGCCGGTGCCACCCCATGGCTCGCGGTCCAGCCAGGCCATGATCAACTCGGGCTTGCTCGGTGTCAGTTCTGCCTGATGAATGATCGCCATGCCGGATTATCTCCGGTGCCGTCGTCGGGTCACACCCGGGCCCGCACGAGTCGAGCCAACCGGGCCGGCGACGGACCAGATCAGTTCGTGGCCGGGGCCAACGTCTGCTGGGTCTCCTCGACGGCAGCACGGATGGCTGCCGGATCGGGGCCGGCGGCCAGGATCGCCCGGCTGCTGGACGGCAGCACCAGCGGATAGGCCGCACCGAAGACGGCTCGAAGATCATCAACGGTGCCGCCCTGAGCGCCGAAACCAGGCGCCAGGATGCTGCCGCCGAGCGCATCCAGCCGCAGCCCATGATCAGCCGCGACGGTGGCTCCGAACACGATGCCGACGTTGCCCCATTCACCGGCGCCCACCGCTTCGGCGTTGCGCGTGCCGACGGAATCGATCACCGACTGGCTGATCGAGGTACCGGACGGCGTGATCGCCCGCTGGACCTCAGGCCCCTCCGGATTGCTGGTGGCGGCCAACACGTACACCCCGCGGCCGTTCTGTTCGGCCAGCGCGATCGCACTGTCCAGCGAACCGAAGCCGAGGTACGGGCTGAGGGTGATCGCGTCGGCGGCCAACGGCGCGCCGTCGGCAAGATAGCCGGCCGCGTACGCATCCATGGTGGAGCCGATGTCACCCCGCTTCGCGTCCAGCAGGGTGAGCAGGCCGGCCTCGCGGGCATCGGCCAGCACCAGTTCGAGGACCGCGATCCCGGCCGCTCCGTAGGTCTCGAAGAAGGCCGACTGCGGCTTGACGACAGCGACCCGGCCGGCGACCGCGGCGATCATGCCGCGGGCACAACGTTCCAGGCCGGATGCGTCCCGGGGCAGGTCCCAGCGGTCGAGGATGCCGGGGTGCGGGTCGATGCCGACGCACAGTGATCCGTGCTTCTGCATCGCGGCCCGGAGCCGTTCGCCGAAACCGGTGCGCGGGGACGGGGTCGGGCTCATCGGTACGCCTCCTGGTTGATTCGATCGATCAGGCCGGGCCCGTGGTAGATGAACCCGGTCAGTAGCTGGAGCAGCGATGCCCCGGCGTCGAGCAAGGCATCCGCGTCGGCGACGGTGTCGATTCCGCCGACGCCGATGATCGGCAGTTCGGTTCGAGCGGCCAGATGACCGACGACCTGACGGGCCCGCCGCGCCAACGGCGCCCCGGACAGACCGCCCGCTTCCGGTGCCAGTGCGAGGTCGGCATAGTCGATGCCGTCCCGAGCCAGCGTGGTGTTGGTCGCGATCAGTCCGGCCACACCGACCTCGGTGGCGACGTCCAGCACCTCGTCCAGGGCCGGCTCGGTCAGGTCGGGCGCGATCTTGACGAAGATCGGCACCGGGTTGTTGTTGATCTTGATCGCTTCGGCGGTCAGCGCGGACAGCAGCTCGGTCAGCGCCGTACGGTCCTGCAGCGAACGCAGCCCCGGGGTGTTCGGGCTGGACACGTTCACCGCGATGTAGTCGGCGTGGTCGGCCAGCAACCGGAACGAGATCAGATAGTCCTCGACCGCCTGCTCCAGCGGCGTGATCTTGGTCTTGCCGATCGAGATTCCGATCGGGATCTCGAGCGCATGGTTGCCGCGTCGTACGCCGAGATCAGACAACGTGGCCGCCAGCTGTTCGGCACCGGCGTTGTTGAAGCCCATCCTGTTGATCACCGCACGGCTGGCGGGCAACCGGAACAGCCGCGGCAGCGGATTGCCCGGCTGCGCCTGCGCGGTGACCGTGCCCAACTCGGCGAAGCCGAAGCCGAGGCTCCCCCAGCCACCCGCCGCGATGCCGTTCTTGTCCATCCCTGCGGCCAGCCCGACGATCCCCGGAAAGTCGATACCGGCGACGGACCTGGGCCGACGATGCCGGCCGAGCGCTGCGGCCAGCGCGCCCCGGACCGGAGCGATTCGGGCCACCCGGGCCAGCCAACGCACGGTTTGCTCGTGCGCCTGCTCGGCGTCACCGCCGCCGATCCGGAAGATCATCGGCCGGACGGCCCGGTGGTAACCAAGATCAACGATCTTGGTCAGCGGCGAGACCGAACGCCGTGGCACCACGACTCCGTCGTTCACCGGCCGATCATGATCATGCGTCGGCATCCGGCTCACCGGTCGGCTCCGCTGCACCGGCGGCTGCCACCGATGCGACGACCGACTTCTGCCAGTCCTGCAGCGATTTCACCCCGACCGTCGCCGACCGGATCGCCTCGATCCCCTGCACCGCTGCGGTCAGGCCCTGCACCGTGGTCATGCACGGTACGTTGCGGGCAACCGCAGCGGTCCGGATCTCGTAGCCGTCGAAGCGCGGCCGGCCATCGGTGCTCTGGCCCTGCGGGGTGTTGAAGATCATGTCGACGTCACCGTCGGTGATCGCCTGCACGATGGTCTTCTCACCGTTCGGCCCCGGGCCCTGGCTGTGCTTGCGGGTCCGGGTGACCGGGATGCCGTTGCGCTCCAGCACCGACGCGGTGCCGGTGGTGGCCAAGATCTCGAAGCCCAGCTCGGACAGCAGTTTGACCGCCAGGATGATGTGCCTCTTGTCCCGGTTGGCGGCCGACACGAAGATCCTGCCCTGGGTCGGCAACGGCCCGGATGCACCGGCCTGGCTCTTGGCGAAGGCGGTGCCGAACGACAGGTCGAGCCCCATCACCTCGCCGGTCGACTTCATCTCCGGCCCGAGGATGGTGTCCACCGAGGCGCCGTCCAAGGTGCGGAACCGGTTGAACGGCATCACCGCCTCCTTGACCGCGACCGGTGCACCCAGCGGCTCGTCGGCGCCGTCGCCCTCGGCCTTGAGGATGCCCTCGGACCTCAGCTGGGCGATGGTGGTGCCGAGCATGATCCGGGCGGCCGCCTTGGCGAGCGGAGTCCAGGTCGCCTTGGACACGAACGGGACCGTACGCGAGGCGCGCGGGTTGGCCTCCAGGACGTACAGCACGTCGCCGGCCAACGCGTACTGGATGTTCAGCAGACCACGGACGCCGACCCCATCGGCGATCGCCTCGGTCGACTTCCTGATCTTGTCGATCACCTCGGCGCCGAGGGTGATCGGCGGCAGCGCGCAGGCCGAGTCACCGGAGTGCACCCCGGCTTCCTCGATGTGCTCCATCACCCCGCCGAGATAGAGATCGGTGCCGTCGTACAGCGCGTCCACGTCGATCTCCACCGCGTCGTCCAGGAACCGGTCGACCAGCACCGGATGCTCCGGTGAGACCGCGGTGGCGCGACGGATGTAGGAGGACAGCGAGCCCTCGTCGTAGACGATCTCCATCCCGCGCCCACCGAGCACGTAGGACGGCCGGACGAGCACCGGGTAGCCGATCTCGTCGGCGATCGCCCGGGCCTCGTCGAAGGAACGGGCCATCCCGTGCTTCGGCGACGGCAGTCCGGCCCGATCCAGCACCTCACCGAAGGCGCCGCGTTCCTCGGCCAGGTTGATCGCCTCCGGGCTGGTGCCGACGATCGGAACCCCGGCATTCTTCAACGCCTGCGCCAATCCGAGCGGTGTCTGACCACCGAGCTGGACGATCACGCCGGCCACCGGACCGGCCTGCTGTTCGGCGTGGACGACCTCGAGCACGTCCTCCAGGGTGAGCGGTTCGAAGTAGAGCCGATCGGAGGTGTCGTAGTCGGTGGACACCGTCTCCGGGTTGCAGTTGATCATGATCGTCTCGTAGCCGGCCTGGCTCAGCTCGAAGGCCGCGTGCACGCACGAGTAGTCGAACTCGATCCCCTGCCCGATCCGGTTCGGGCCGCTGCCGAGGATGATCACCGCCGGCTTGGTCCGCGGTTCCACCTCGGTCTCGGAGTCATAACTGCTGTAGTGGTACGGAGTCCGGGCGGCGAACTCGGCCGCACAGGTGTCGACCGTCTTGTAGACCGGACGCAGTCCGAGTGCCCAGCGCACCCCACGGACCACCTGCTCGTCCAGATGCCGCAGGGCGCCGATCTGGGCGTCGGAGAGTCCGTGCTGCTTGCCGTACAAGATCAACTCGGGGGTCAGTTCGGGCGCCCGCTCGATCTCCTCGGCGACCTCGCTGATCAAGATCATCTGGTCGATGAACCAGGGATCGATCTTGGTCGCCTGGTGCACCTGTTCGTTGCTCGCACCGGCTCGGATCGCCTTGTACACAACGCCGATCCGGCCGTCATGCGGTCGTGCCGCTTGATCCAGCAGTTCGCTGACGGTCTCGGTGATCTCGCCCGCGACATCGAACGGGGCGGACGGATTCTCCAGGCTGCGCATCGCTTTGCCGAGCGCCTCGGTGAAGTTGCGGCCGATGGCCATCGCTTCGCCGACACTCTTCATGTGCGTGGTCAGTGTGCTGTCGGCCGCCGGGAACTTCTCGAACGCGAACCGCGGCACCTTCACCACCACGTAGTCCAGCGTCGGCTCGAAACTGGCCGGCGTTTCACCGGTGATGTCGTTGGGAATCTCGTCCAGGGTGTAGCCGACCGCGAGCTTGGCCGCGATCTTGGCGATCGGGAAGCCGGTGGCCTTGGACGCCAGCGCGCTGGACCGGGAGACCCGGGGGTTCATCTCGATCACGATCATCCGACCGTCTTCGGGGTTGATCGCGAACTGGATGTTGCAGCCGCCGGTCTCCACCCCGACCGAGCGGATGATGCCGATGGCGACATCCCGCATCCGCTGGTACTCCCGGTCGGTCAGAGTCATCGCCGGAGCAACGGTGATCGAGTCGCCGGTGTGCACGCCCATCGGATCGAAGTTCTCGATCGAGCAGACGATCACCACATTGTCGGCGTTGTCCCGCATCACCTCCAGCTCGTACTCCTTCCAGCCGAGGATCGATTCCTCGATCAGCACCTCGGTGGTCGGGCTGGCGGCCAGACCGGCACCGGCGATCCGGCGCAGGTCGGACTCGTTGTGGGCGAAGCCGGAACCGACCCCACCCATGGTGAAACTCGGCCGGACGACCAGCGGGTAACCAAGGTCAGCTGCCGCCGCCAGAACGTCGTCCAGGGTGTGGCAGATCCGGCTCCGGGCCACTTCGGCAATCGGTGAGCCAGCAGCTTGCCAACTGTCGGCGGCCGGACTCGGGGAGGTCGTCTCGCTCGCGGCCAGATCGGTGACGATCTGCTTGAACGACTCCCGGTCCTCGCCACGCTGGATCGCATCAACCGAGGCGCCGATCAGTTCCACCCCGTACTTGGCCAGGATTCCCTGCTCCCACAGGGAAACCGCGGTGTTCAGTGCGGTCTGGCCACCGAGGGTGGCCAGCAGCGCGTCCGGTCGTTCCTTCTCGATCACCTTGGTCACGAACTCGGGAGTGATCGGCTCAACGTAGGTGGCGTCGGCCAGCTCCGGATCGGTCATGATCGTGGCCGGATTGGAGTTGACCAAGATCACCCGGAAGCCTTCAGCCTTCAGCACCCGGCAGGCCTGGGTGCCCGAGTAGTCGAATTCACAGGCCTGACCGATCACGATCGGGCCGGAGCCGATCACCAAGATCGAATTCAGATCGTTGCGGCGGGGCATCAGGCGACACCTCCGGCCGCGGACCGGGACCGGTCGGCCATCAGCTCGACGAACCGATCGAAGAGATAGGACGCGTCATGCGGTCCGGCCGCAGCCTCCGGGTGGTACTGCACCGAGAACGCCGCCAGCCTTCCTTGATCATCTCTGAGCTCCAGACCCTCGACCACGTTGTCGTTCAAGCAGACGTGGCTGACGCGCGCAGTTCCGTACGCGGTGGGTACGTTCTCGCCGATCGGAGCATCGACGGCGAAGCCGTGGTTGTGTGCGGTGATCTCCACCTTGCGGGTGCCCAGATCCATCACCGGCTGGTTGATGCCGTGATGTCCGTACACCAGCTTGTAGGTGCCCAGGCCGAGTGCACGGCCGAACAGCTGGTTGCCGAAGCAGATGCCGAAGTACGGCAGTCCGTTGGCCAGCGCCTCCTGCAACAACGCGACCTGAGCATCGGCAGCAGACGGATCCCCCGGGCCATTGGAGAAGAAGATGCCGTCCGCGCCGATCGCCTGCAGGTCGGCGTAACTCGCCGTCGACGGCAGCACGTGGGTCTCGATACCGCGCTCGGCCATCCGATGCGGTGTCATCGCCTTGATACCAAGATCAACTGCGGCGACGGTGAATCTGCGCTGCCCGATCGCCGGGATCACCGCGGGTTCGCTGACGGTGACGTCATCGGCGAGATGGGCTCCGCTCATCTGAGGCTGCTGCTTGACCCGCTCCAGCAACGCGGCCGGATCCAGCTCGGTGGTCGAGATGCCGACCCGCATCGCTCCATGATCACGAAGATGCCTGGTCAGGGCCCGGGTGTCGACGCCGGCGATGCCGACCACACCCTGGGTCTTCAGCTCGTCGTCCAGGCTGCGGCGCGAACGCCAGTTGCTGGGGATGCGAGCCGCGTCCCGCACCACGTACCCGGAAACCCAGATCCGGCGGGACTCGTCGTCCTCGTCGTTCCATCCGGTGTTGCCGATGTGGGGTGCGGTGGCCACCACGACCTGGCGGTGGTAGCTGGGATCGGTGAGGGTCTCCTGGTAACCGGACATGCCGGTCTGGAACACCGCCTCGCCAAAGGTTTCACCGAGGGCGCCGAATGCGACGCCGGAGAAGGATCGGCCATCCTCGAGAACGAGGATCGCAGGGATACGGGCCCGGATCCGGGCATGGTCAGGCTGAGGCGCAGAGTGCGACATCTACCGTCCTTTCCTGCCTCACAGGACAGGTCTTAAAGGTTGGCATGTACGCGGCAGAGACTATCAGCCTCGCTGCCCCGTTGATGACCAGCGGGGCTGGCCACCGGACAGCCGACGGTCATGCACCATGACCCGGCGCTGTGAACGGTCCGCGGCGACTGCGGACGACGGCTACGCTGACGCCCCGTGGGGATCGATCACGCTGGGGCGGACGAACAACGCCGCGCCGCCATCGGCGAACTCGAACGCGAGTTGAGTCTGCTGTTCCGGCGGGCCCGTGGGCTTTCCGAGCGGATGGCAACCGAGATTCACCCGGAGTTGGACGCCGCCGGTTACGCCTTGCTGATCGCCATCCTCGATCTCGACCCGGACGGCAACGGCGTCCGCGCCGTCGATCTGGCGCACAAGACCAGGTTGCACAAGTCGACGCTCAGCCGCAGCCTCGGCGTGCTTGAGTCCCTCGGCCTGTTGGCGCGGGTCCGGGACCCGCACGATGCCCGGGCTCGCCTGGTCACCCTCACCGACCAAGGGCGTACGGCTGTTCAACAATCCCGGACCGGCCGCAGCGAACTGATGCTGCAGCGGCTGTCCGAATGGGACGGCGCGGACCTCTCCCGCCTGGCCGAATTGCTCGGCCGCCTCAGCCGAGCCCTGATCGTCGAGCCCTGATCGTCGCGTCCTGACCGTCGCGCCCGGCGAGCGGGCGGTGTGATGAGCCCGACCTCGTTCCGGCGATCGACTCTCGGCACGGATGCGCTCCCCGCGACTTCTGAGTCGAACCTGAGACTCACCGTCCAGCCGTCGGCATTTTAGTTTCCCTAAGCAACGACACAGGTTTATGGTTGCTTTCGGCAACCAACCATTCGAAGGATCACGCCAATGGAACGAGAGCAGGCGAGCGCACTACTGGAGTCGCTGGTCTCGCTGTCCCGGATCACCCGGCACATCGCTCATCGCGATAGCGAGCAGAGTGTTTCGGCGACACCGATGGCGCTGCTGCACGTGGTGCAGGACACCGATCCCCGGCTCGGCGATGTCGCCGAGCGGCTGCGGGTGAAGCCGTCCGTCGCCTCCCGCGCGGTGGCCGCGTTGGAGTCCGAGGGATACGTCAAACGAATCCCCGATCCCGACGACGCCCGCGCCTGCCGGATCCATCTCACCTCCGCCGGCCGCGTTCATCTGCAGCGGCGCCAGGACCGCGCCATCGAACTGGTGGCGCGGAGCTTCGCCGATTGGAGTGCCGAGGACGCCGAGCGTTCGGTCCAATTGTTGGAGCGCCTGGCGGACACCGTCGCCCACTGGGTCGGCCACGTCGAGCAGGCCGTCGCCGGCGGCCAGGATCCCTTCGACAATCCCCCAGACTTCTCGCCCCCGTCGGGGCAAGATGCCGAACCCACCACCGCTCAAGCACAACCACAAGCAGCATGGGAGAAGACCACCGCATGAGCACCGCTGTCGCGGAACGCAGTCCCGCCGCGGACCAACGGTCCGGGGAGGAGCTGTCCCACAAGCAGATCCTCGAGGTGATGATCGGCCTGCTGGCCGCCCTGTTCACCGCATTGATCTCATCCACGATCGTCTCGACAGCGCTGCCGACGATCATGTCCGACCTTCACGGCACCCAGCGTCAGTACACCTGGGTGATCACCGCATCGCTGCTGGCGATGACCATCTCGACGCCCATCATGGGCAAGCTGTCCGACCTGTTCAGCAAGAAACTGCTGATCCAGTTCTCGATCGTTCTGTTCGTCGCCGGATCGGTCGTCGCCGGCCTCTCCGGCGAGATCTGGCAGATGATGGCCGGCCGTGCCATGCAGGGCATCGGGATGGGTGGATTGACCGCCCTGACCCAGTCGATCATGGGCACGATCATCGCTCCCCGGCAGCGGGGCCGCTACACCGGCTACATGGGTGCGGTAATGGCTGTTGCGACCGTGTCCGGGCCACTGCTCGGCGGCGTGATCACCGACAACCTCGACTGGCGTTGGTGCTTCTTCGTCTGCGTACCGCTGGCGGTGATCGCGCTGATCCTGCTGCAGATCACCCTGAAGCTGCCGCAGCTGCCCAAGCGGGCAATCAAGATCGACTACTTCGGTGCGTTCTTCCTCGCCTGCGCGGCGGCCGCTCCGATGCTGTGGGTGACCTTCGCCGGCAAGGACTACGACTGGATCTCCTGGCAGTCCGGGCTGTTCCTGGCCGCCTTCCTGGTCGCTGCCGGAGTCGCGGTCCTGATCGAACTCAAGCACTCCGAGCCGATCGTCCCGATCCGGGTCATGCGGAACAGCACCACGGTGCTGATGATCATCGCCGGCATGTCGGTCGGCGTCGCGATGTTCGGCAGCGGCACCTTCCTGACCCAGTACTTCCAGCTGGCCGGCGGGCACTCCCCGACCCGGGCGGGATTGATGACCATCCCGATGATCGCCGCTCAGCTGATCAGCTCGGTGACCTGTGGTCAGATCGTCAGCCGCACCGGCCGGTGGAAGCCGATCATGGTGATGGGCACCATCCTGTTGATGATCGGACTCGGTGGCCTCGGATTCACCGATCACACCACCGACTACTGGCAGTTCGCGATCTGGATGGCCGTCGCCGGCATCGGCATCGGAGCACTGGTGCAGAACATCGTGCTGGCGGTGCAGAACACCGTCGACGTCAAGGACATCGGCGCATCGTCGGCGACCATCTCGTTCTTCCGCTCGCTCGGCGGCGCGGTGGGCGTCTCGATCCTGGGTGCGGTGCTTGCCGATCAGGTCGAGACCAAGACCGTCGACGGGATCAAGGCTCTGCCTGCCTCGCTGCAGGCGGCCGCGGCCAAGGCCCTCAGCAACAGCAGTGGCAGCCTCGATCTGAAGTCGCTGCCGGACCGGCTGGAGCAGGTCGTTCGCAATGCGTACGGCGACACCTTCGGTCTGTTGTTCCTGATCGCCGGCATCATCGCGATCGCTGCCTTCATCGCCGTGCTGCTGGTCCGTGAGGTCCCGCTGCGGACGACGGTCAGCCTGCAGAAGCCCGATCCCGACGGCTCCGACGGCGCAGCGCTGCCGACCGACGACGCGGGGCATGCGGCCGAGGTCGACGAGCCCGCGGACACACCCGAGCCGCTGGCGGGTTCGGTGAACCGGCCGGTCCCGGTCGGCGCCACCGCAGCCGCAGCGCAGCCGGCCGGCGGATCCGAACTGGCCGTGACCGGTCAGCACGGGACCACGGTCAACGGTCAGAACGGAGACGACGCTCTCGGCTGGGATCCACGCGATCTGGACGATCCGTCCGAGCGACTGTCGGTGGCCGCACTGGACGTGCTCGCCGCGGCGCAGGATCGAGTTCGGGCCCAGCAGCAGCTCGGCCGGGAGAAGCTGGAGCAACTGGCCGCCCGACTGGACGACGTGTCGCACCAGGTCGATGCCAGCATCGGTTCGTTCCATCGGCAGATCCAGGAGATCCGCGAGCAACTGCTGGCGCAGGAACCGCCGCGGACTCCGGCGCCGGACGGCGTCGGAGGCGACGAACTGCGGCAGTACGAGTACAACCTGCTGCTGGACAGCCAACAGACGGCCGACCGGGTCGCCCGGCTGGCTCGGGCCGAGGCGGAGCGGACTCTGGACGAGGCCGATCAGCAGCGGATCGAGCTGGAGCGGCGTATCGAGCAGCTGCGCAACGTTGAGCGTGAGCTGCGGGTCCAGGTCTCCGACCGGCTGCGGTCGACCGAGGACGCCGAGCCGGGTCAGGACTCCTGAGCTTCGAGCTCCGATCAGCACAAAGCCGCCGGGCCGGTCCCCTTCTGGGGATCGGCCCGGCGGCTTTGTCTATTGATGTTGGCCGATGGTGGAGGTGCCGATTGATCAGGAGCGGCGGTCGCCGGCCGGACGCTCACCGGCGACGATCGCCTTGTCCTCGACGATCGCGCCCAGCAGTCCGTTCACGTAGCCGGGCGACTCATCGGTGGACAGGTCGCCGACCAGCTCGACCGCCTCGGAGACGGCAACCGGATCCGGTACGTCCTCGACGTGATCGATCTCGTACACCGCAATCCGAACCGCGGCACGATCAACCCGTGGCATCCGGGCCAGCGTCCATCCCGGCGCCAGATGCGCCCGGATTCGCCCGTCCAGTTCGCCCAGGTGACGCTGCACGCCACGGACCAGTGCCGCGGTGTAGTCGCGGACCGGCGGGTCTGCTTCGGCCGTCCGCTCGGCGAGGGTCTCGATCGGATTGCGCCCCCGAAGCTCCGACTCGAACAGGATGTCCAGGGCGCGCTTGCGGGCCTTGGTCCGGGTCGACCGGGTGCGAGCAGGCTGATGCTGGCCCGGAT
>DATCVL010000120.1:0-7682 GCA_036566865.1 Microlunatus sp. | reverse complement strand
GGCCCCGGAGCCGGTCGACAGCGGATCGGTCGACGGATCGGCCAACATCCACGGATCGGCGAGATCGCCGTCTCGACCGGGCCGCCAGCCACTCGGTCGCCAATCGTCGGCGAGGCCGTTGAACCCACCGCCCGGGCTGAGCGCGGGTACGTGACCGATCTGCACCAGGCTGGACAGTCCGCCGGCGGCGGTGTCCCACCACACCGCGGCATCGTCCACCGAAGCCAGCTCACCGGTGGCATCGACGTGCAGACCGGTACGCCGGCGACGACCGTCGGCCGCATGATCGGTGATCCCCGAGAGCCAGCCGGACGCGGTCCAACTGAACTCCCGGCCGGCGCCGTCGGCGGCGCTCGCACGGATCCGCCGACCCGCGAGGTCATAGGCGTACTCGGTCCGGCCGACGGCAGAGTCGTCGGTCTCGGTCAGCTGTCCGGCCGCGTCGTAGTGGTGCTCGCGGTACCGGGTGCCGGCTGCGGTGTCGACGGTTTCGGCCACCAACCGGCCGGCCGGGTCGTAACGCCAACGGGAGACGCGCATTCCGCCATGGGCGTCGGCCAGCCGCGCCTCGATCAGCTGGCACGCCTCGTCATGATCGAACCGGGCGACCTGACCGGCCGTCCTCAGCGCGACGATGCGGCCGGCATCGTCCCGCTCGATCGTGGTCAGGGTCGAACCGCCGTCCGCGTCGATCACGGTGTGTGCCGAGAGCCGGCCGTCGGCGTACTGCCAGGACTGGAGCTGCTGTCCGGCGGACGCCTGGACCAGGCGTCCGGAGGCGTCGTAGTCGAAGTCGGCCCGGCCGAGCAACGGGTGGTCGACGGCGATCAGCCGGCCGGCCCGATCGTGGGCATAGTTGGTCCGGCTGCCATCCGGACCGACCATCGCGGTACGCCGCCCGTCGGCGTCGTACTCCCAGCTGAGCCCTGCCCCGTTGCGGGTCCGCGACGTCAGCTGGTCCCGACGGTTCCAGCCGAGGACATGGGTGCATACGTTGCCGGGATCGGTCCGGTCGGTGATGGTCACGGTCCGCGCCCGCAGATCACGGCTGATCTCCGACACGGTGCGACCGTCGACGACGGTGGAGGCGACCCGGCCGGAGGCATCGTGAGTCCACTCGGTCCGATGGCCCTCGGGATCCTGCTGCCACAACTGTCGACCGGCCACGTCGTAGCCGGCCGTCGTGGTCCGTCCCAGCGGGTCGGTCTGCGCCAGCAGATGGTCGTTCGCGTCGTAGCGTCGGGTGGTCACCCCACCCAGCGGGTCGGTGATCGTGATCATCCGACCGTTCAGGTCGTACTCGTAGCGGGTGACGCCGCCGTTGCCGTTGACCGCTTCGACCAACTGCCCGGCCGCGTCGTAACGGAATCGGCGCCGGCCGAACCAGGAGTCGGCAATCCGAACCACCCGGCCGGCAGCGTCGTAGCCGATCCGGGCCGTTCCCCGCCCCGGCTCGGAGCGTGCGACGACCCGCCCGGCCCGGTCGTACTCGTATCGTGCGGACTCTCCGGTCGGCAGGATTCGCTGCACCAGCCGGCCGTCCACGTCGTAGACGAGCCCGGTCCGGCCACCGAGCGGATCGATCACCGCGGACAGTCGACCGCACCGGCCGTACTCGTACCGGGTGCCGGCGCCGGCCGGCGTGATGCGCTCGACCACACGACCGGCGGCGTCCCGACGCAGCAGGGTCAGGCCACCCTCGGCATCGACCTGTTCGACCGGCCGGCCACACAGGTCGTAGCTAGTCAGCGCAGCCGACCCGTCCGGTCCGGTCTCGCTGATCGGGCGGCCGAGCGGATCGAACGCGAAACCGGATCGGGCCAGCCCGTCGTCGGTTTCCACACTGCCGGTCGCACGGTCGGCCGACAGGCTCCTCCGTACGCCGTCGGGCGCGATCACCGCGGTCAGTTCGCCTGCCGCGTTGTAGTCGCGGCGCCATTGATGGCCGCCGGGATCCACGATCTCGGTCAGCCGTGACAGTCCGTCGTAGCCGAACTGCCAGGCACTGCCGTCCGGCAGTCCGGCACCGATCAGGTTGCCGAGGTCGTCGAACCGATGGGTCGACGACCGTCCGAGCGGATCGATCTTGGTGCTGGCCCGACCATGGGGTCCGTGCTCCACCGTGGTCCGGCCGCCGGTCGGGTCGACCATGGCGGTCAGCCGCCCGGCAGCGCTGTGCTCGTAGCGCCAGATCGCGCCGTCGGGGTCGCGGCGCGAGACCAGGTAACCGCGATCGTCGAAGGCGTAGCTGGTCCGGTTTCCGGACGGGGTGACCGCGGCCACCACTCGACCGATCTCGTCCCGCTCCAGCCGGGCCACCTGGCCGTCGGCGTCGGTGGTCGCGACCAGGTCGCCGTGGGCGTCGTAGTCGTAACGCAGTTCGACCCCGGTCGGATCGCTGATCCGCCGCAGCAGCCCGTCGGACCATTCCAGCTCGGTGCGACCGCCCTCCGGATCCACCACCAGGGAGGGATTCCGATCATCGTCGGCGTACTCGAGGCTGGTGATGGCGCCGGATTCGGCGACCACGGTGGTGACCCGGTCCTGCTCGTCGTGGCCGTAGGTGATGTCCGCGCCGCTCGGGGTGACGGTACGGACCCGACGGCCACGGTCGTCGTAGGAGTGCACGGTGACCGATCCATCGCGCTCGGTCACCGAAACCACGTTGCCGTTGCGGTCGTAGCTCATCGCCTGCCGCTGCTCGTCACTGTCCACCACACCGACGAGTCGACCCCGCCGATCGGCGATCCAGGTGTTGGAACGGGTCCCGTCGGCGTCGGAGACCACCGTCACCCGGCCCGGCAGATACGCGAACCGGGTGAGCCGGCCGAACGGCGTCCGCTGCGTCGCCACCCGGCGCTGATCGTCGTAGCTGTTCTCCGCCTCGACGACGCCGTCGCCGTCGATCACGGCCTCGATCAGATCCGCGTCGTTCCATCGATAGGACCGGGTTCCGGCCGGGCCGGCCACGGACAGCAGCCGACCGGCGGCGTCGTAGCCGTAACGGACTCCGCGACCGTCGGATGCTCCGGCCTCGATCAACCGCTCGCCCGACCAGACCAGGTCGATGAAACGTCCCCGCTCGTGCGCCAACCGGACCAGACGACCGGCCGCGTCCCGCACCGCCGAGACCCGAGTCCCGGCGCCCCGCGAGGACGACCGCCACACACCGGCCCGGCTGAACTCCCAGCGCCGGCCGTCGTTGTCCGACATCACCAGGCTGTCGTCCTCTGCGGTCAGCCAGAGGTTCTCTCCGTCGGCCCGGTCCCATCCACTGCCGAGCCGGGCGAACGGGATCCGGCGGCCGTCGGGAAGCACAACGCTCGCGCCCTCGTCGGACAGCTCGATCCGGGACTCGACCACCGAGGTCCAGCCCCGGCCGAACGCGCCGCTGTCCTGATCTGCGGAGTTGTACGTACGCTGCAGCGTCAAGCCGGCCGCTGCCCCCGAGAAGCCGAGATCGGTCTCGGTCTCCACGAAATTGCCGGTCGAGGTGTTCACCGGGTCCATCGCGTAGCCGGTGGTCGGCGGATGGCCGTACGCCTGGGGCGGGTCGATGGTCAGATCCTGCCGGGTGGCGTTGACACCGGCCGCGTTCAGGGCGGCGGCCAAGGCGCTGTTGGCGACGGAGTTGACCGAGCCGGAACCACCGGCAGCGTCGAACGCGGCCGCGATGGTGCCGGCCCAGCTCACGTCGTTGTCGTTGGCCGAGAGCCACTTGTCGAATCCGGTGAACACGCTCGAGGCCGACAGCCGTCCCCACCGACAGGACTCGGCGAAGTCGCTGTACTTGGCCCGCAACGAGGACGGTAGGCCGGACAGTGCCTGGTTCAGCTCGGCGGACCCGGAGGCGAAGGATCGCAGATCGGAGGGGCGCGCTGCCGAGGTCGCATCGCTGCCACCACCCGAACCGGGTGACGGGGTCTCGCGATGGCCGGTCGGTGCGGCCGACACCGGGATGGTCGGCTCGGCGGCCGGCGGCCCGACCGGCGGATCATCCTCCCCGAACGCCCAGTCCACACCTTTCTCGAAGATGTTCCGGTTGTCCTGCTCACGCTTCCAGTCGCGGGCGGTCTGCCGGCGCTGCTGTTCCTTGGCAGCCTCCGACTTCAGCCTCCGGGCGCCGGTCGCGACCTGTCGCAGTCGGGCCGCCAATTCGGTGCCGTCCGCGGAGGCGACCGAGGCGTTGCTGGCGAAGAGCCGGCTGAAGTAGCCCTGGAAGTCGGCCGATGCGGTCGCCACGTACGACGACCGCGACCCGGCTTGCCCCTCGATCTTCGCTGCCGCCCCGTCGCAGGCCGCAATCAGAGCATCGGCCACGCCGTCGTCGAACGGTACGTCCTCATCAATCGCGCCAAGATCCGCCACCCGCGCTGTCCTTACCTGTGTGCCCGCCGTCACCGTGAACGCGAAGCGACCCACCTGTCGTCCGAATGGATCGCCGTCTGCGTCGTCCTCGGCGTACGCGACCCACGACTACCGAGGACGGGACGACAAAATATCAACAATCGGCATCAATAGCCCCATCGTGCTATCGACCGATCGTCGATGTACACGGGCATCGAGCACAGCCGTCGGCTTCGAGTCTGGCCGCGACCTGGACCTGACAGGCAGGAATCCGCTCAGGCCTGGCCGCCCTTGAGCAGGACGATCCCCTGCTCGGCCAGCAGGCGATCACGATCGGCGACCGCACGGTCACGCTCGTCCCGGATCCGCAGCAACTCGGAGACCACGGCTTCATGATCAACTCCGCCGGACTCCACGTCGTCGCCGCGCAGCGCCGACCCGAGATGATCAAGCGGGCTGTCGGCCGGGCGTCGCCGCCCGACAACCCGGACGCGGGAGTCGACGTCGAATCCCATCAGCCGAGATCCGAGCCAGGCTTTGGATTCTTCGTCCGGAGCGAGGACGTAGTCGTACAGCCGGACGCGATTGTTCAGCCAGCGGGCCCGGGCCGATCCGGGGGCACCGAGGAAGACATGGAACATGTCGTGGAAGCCGCCCTCGCGCAGATTCAGCTTGGACTGGTTGACGTAGAGCATCACCTTGGTCTGCATCTGCTGGGCAACGTACTCGGCCTCGGTCGCGGCGCGGCCGAAGTAGCAGGGCAGCTGAGTCGCCGCACACACTGCCTGATAGGCCGAAACATCGCCGACCAAGATCGCCACCGGCGCATCCTGATTGAGCCGATGCAGCACCGGCAGCCAGCCGGTCAGACCCTCGATGCTGTTCGGAGAACCGGGGAAGTTGATCAAGAAGTGGGTACGGTTCGCCGGGTCGGCGGCGCGGGCCCGGCTGGTCGGCAGCACCAGATGCTGGCGTCGCAGATTGATCTGCAGCCGTCGATAGCGGCGCAGGTAGGTCAGCACCCGCTTGCCGCGTAGCTTGATCGGCTCCCGACTGACCTGCCGGCGAGTGATCACGATCTCCGAGCGCTCGGCCACCATCAGCCGATCACCTCCCCGACCCGTTCAAGATCACCGGCGACCGGATGATCATCAGCAACCCATGCATCGCGTTCGGCGATCATCCGCTCGATCGCGTCGATGAACCGCGCCATCGATGCGCCCGGGCTGGTGTCACCGTAGTAATAGCTGCACCACCGCTGCAGTTGCTCGAGCCGCAACGGGTCGGTCAACGTCCGGTGCACGATCGGCACGATCCGGCTCGCCTCGTCCGACGGCACCAGATCGAGGTCGGCGATGAAGCTGGTGGGGTCGACGACCGCGGACAGCTCCTCCGGTTCGGTCACGATCAGCGGCTTGGCGGTGGTCAGCCAGTCGTAGGCCACTGCAGAGATGTCGGTGATCATCAGATCGGCGGCCTTGAGCTGCCAGCCGAACGGGCTGGCGTCGACAAGGTGTTCCGCGCTCGGGTCAACGGCGTTGGAGGCCGCGATCAACGCCCGGATCCGCTCGTCGGCGACCCGCTGCTCGGCCAGCACGACCCCGGTCCTGGGATGCGGCCGATAGATCAGCCGATACCGCGGATCGGCCAACAGGGCTTCGGCCATCGCGACGCCGTGGCTGGCCACCGAGCCGTATCGCATCGACGTCCGGCCACCCTCCCAGGTGGGCGCGTAGAGGATCGTGGTCCTGCCGCGACCGAAGGAAAACGGTGAGGTGTACTCGACATCGATCTGCGGCCGACCGATCTCGATCGTCTGCGCCTCGACGTCGTAGCCGAAGAGTCGGCGCCGCAGCCGATCCTTCGCCGCCTGGCCGGCGACCAGGTCGTAGTTGAACACCTTCATCCAGTTGGACGCCATGTAGATCTTGTCCGACTCGCCATGACAGATAAAGGCGTGCTGGCAGGTGTTCAGGCCGAGGATGCCGAAGTTGGTGTAGTTCTGGTTCGGATACAAGATCACCTTCGGTCGGTGCACATCCCGAACATGATCAAAATCTGCCGAACCGCGAATCAGCAGCACCGGCAGCGATGTCTCCTGCCGGATGATCTCGGCAGTCTCCGGCTCGTAGCACAGGATCGCCGTCGACCGCTGCCGAGACAGTTGCTCCAGCGGCCCGTACCACTGCCGGATCTGATACAGGTTGACCGGCAGATCCGGGAAATGCAGCAGTACGTCGAACTGGCGGCGCCGGTGCCGGTGGTACGCCGCCGTCCGCTCCAGCCGCCGATGATCTCGCCGACGACGCCACCAGCGCTCCGCGCGCTGCACTGATTGTGACGCACCGAAGCGTGACGGCACCTGTATCGTCGGCTCCACCACCTGCTCGTTGACCCCCGGTTGACTTGTGGCGAATAACACGCCTACCACATAGATGAACAACTCTTGAACTGACTCGGGCCACTGCGTGACGCCTCATTATCCATAACCCCACGGCCCAACGCGAGCCCCGAATCTGCCGCGGGTCGACAATGACCACCGACCAAGGGCGACACTGGGCAAATCTGAAGGTATTCCTGAGCCACGACGCGCTGCCAGCATCGACCCGCCAGACCGAGGAACGGCTTGTAGAGTTCTCAATATGACGATCGACCAGCTGCCCACCGCGGATGCTGAGCAGCTGCAACCAGTAGATGCATTGCTCATGCGCCGCCACGAGGCGACTCTCGCAACCCTTGGCCTACCGCTGTCGGACATCGTCCTACTCATACGCGACGATGTGCCAGCAGTCGCCAACGCGTTCGCCCAACGCTTCACCAACGCCCGAATTCACGTCCTTGGTGCGCGCCGCCCGCTCACCGCTCCCGAATCCGCGCAGTTGCACCGGCGGGTTACCTACCGATACGCCGCGTCCGAAAGGGATCGTCTGAACTACCTTCGGAAGATCCCCCGGCCTCAGGCGATCGTTGAAGCTGGCAATCGCAAGCGGGTGCACAAACTCAGTTGTTTCAAGGAATTCCTCTTCTTCGTGCAGCCCAGCGGGGCGTATATCGTCGATGAGTTGGACAGTACCCATCATCCGAAGTACGACGATGAGCAAGGACAGAATCTCGTCGATCTCCTGACGGAGCTGGCCCGCGCCGACGCGGTCCATCCAATGCGCTCGCAGGATGCGTCCCGGATGATTCATGAGCTGTCCGGTGCCATCGAGAGCATTACATTCTCTGGGCGTACGGCCATCATTCGGCGTAGTGGACAGTCGTACTTCCTGAAGTTGCGGGACTGGGAAGCCGACCCAGTCCTCACATCCCATTTCGGGGATCGTTGGGGCGAA
>DATCVL010000119.1:0-17591 GCA_036566865.1 Microlunatus sp. | reverse complement strand
CATACAACCGTTTCCGGTCCTCGTCGGTCACGATCGACTGCAGACAGAAGTCGTCGAGCACGACGTCAAAGCGATCGCGGGCAGCACCCCACCGGCAGACGTCGGCCACCTCGAACCGGATGTCGAGGCCGTGCTCGTCCGCCCGGGCTCGAGCGATCTCGATCGCGTCCGGGACAAGATCAACGGCATCCACCACGAATCCGGCCTCGGCCAGATAACACGCGGCTCCACCCGTACCGCAGCCGTAAACGAGTGCCCGCTGGCCATCGCCTCTCGCGGGCAAGGACCGGGTGAGAAACGGTCGGCTCGGAAAGTCGTGGTAGCTGCGTCGTCGGTCATGCAGGTCGTTCCACTGATCCAAGCCGTTGCTGCGGATCCGCGCGTACGCATCCCGATGCTCGGCGTGGTAATAGCGCTCGGTCATGGGGTGACCCTGTCGCCGATGTCACCGTCGATGCAAGATCAATTCGAACCCGCTGCTGCACCACCGTGCGCACACGCTCCGGCAACGCGGTTCTCGGCCACCGCCGTTCCGGCGACACGGACTCCGGCGAGATCGTCAGCGCGGCGCGGTGATGGGATGCCCCGAGGTCAGCGACTTGGGTGCGGCGATTCCGCCGATCATTCCCAGGCCCAGCAGACCCGCGAGCACCACCACGAGGATGCCGAGTCGTGGCCCCCAGTGCGCCAGGACGCTGCGGCGTTGATGCGGCGGATCACTCAGCCAGGCGGCGATGCCCGGTGCGATCAACACCGTCACCAGCAGAATCGGTAGCGAGTCCAGATTGGCGAGGACGGTTGCGGTGATCGCCGTCGACGCGACCCAGAACAGCCAGCCCAGCTTCAGCTGGAGCGACAGCACCAGTTGCACGATCACGGCCAGCGTGACGCCGCCGACCAATCCGTAGGCCAATCGAACGTCGCAGGTGCCGGCACCGGCGCCGCAACTGGAGGAACTGATCAACCCGGCGGCCAGGCCCGGCAATCCGATCAGGGCCGCGAGCAGCGTGACCGCGTACGCGCGAGCGATCCGCCGCAGCCCGGTGGCTGGGGTGGTGAGGGCGGAGTCGGCCGTCTGCCCGCCGCGGGCCGAACGGCCATCCCCGTCAGGACGCGGGTATGGGCGGGACGCTAGCACCCCACAAGTTTTGGCAGTCGGGCCCCGGAATTCCTCACCCCAAGGGTGGAATCGCGATCATCCTCTGGCAGGAGCGGGGACCGGTGCCCGACCGGCGATGACATAGGATCGCCGAGGTTCGGTTTGACCGCGGCAGCAGGTGGAAGGCAGCAGATGAGGACAGTTGGCAGCACGGTAGGGAAGGCTGGTACGCCGTCGCGCCGCAAGGTCGGTGCACTGGTCGGCGCGGCCGTGGCCGGGGCGATCGTGCTCGGGGGCTGTGCGCAGTCGCCGGCGGACGTTGCGGTGGTGGACGGGACATCGATCACCCGCGATCAGCTGAACGCCGCCGAGGCCGGGGCGAAGCAGGTCAGCCAACTCTCCCGCGATCAGGTGCTCTCGGTGCTGATCCAGGGCCAGGTCGCGCTGGACACCGCCCAGAAGCGCGGGCTCACCATCACCGACGCCGACCGCGACGCCGAGCTCAACCCGGCGGTCCTTCGAGTGCCGGACGCTCATGACCTCGCCTACGACCTGGCCGATGTCCAGATCATCAGCCAGAAGCTCGGCGAGGACGCATTCCGCAAGGAGTTGCAGAACGCCGAGGTGACGGTCAATCCGCGCTACGGCAGCTGGGACCCGAAGCAGTCGCTCACCGTCATCCCGGGCACCGGGTCGCTCTCCGACGTGGCCAAGGCCCGGCCACAGCAGTGACACCAACCCAGCCCGAGACCGACCGAACCGCTGCCGCGGGGCGGGAGGCGGACGGCCGGGAGCTGGTCCGGCTGATCGAGGTCATGCAGACCCTGCGGACCCAGTGCCCGTGGGACGCCCAGCAGACTCATCGATCGCTGGTCCAGTACCTGATCGAGGAGACCTGCGAGGTGGTCGAGGCGATCGAGGGACCGGGAGGCAGCACCCGTTCGGACGACACCATCGCCGATCATGATCATCTCCGCGAAGAGCTCGGTGACCTGCTGCTGCAGGTGATCTTCCATTCGACCATCGCTGCCGAGGGCGATCCCGACTTCAGCGTCGGTGCGGTCGCCCGCGGGGTCGCCGACAAGCTGATCGCGCGCCATCCCTATGTCTACGCCGATGGCGAAGTGCCGCAGGATCTGTACGCCAGCTGGGAGGAACGGAAGGCCGCTGAGAAGGGCAGAAAGTCCGTCCTGGAAGGAATTCCGGAGCAGCTGTCGGCACTGGCCCGGGCGAACAAGATCATCAGCAGGGCGCGGTCGCGTTCGGTGCCGATCGAGCTGGCCGACGAGTCCGTCGAGGCCGAGGACGTCGGCGAGCAGCTGATCACCCTGGTCGCCCGAGCGCAGGCCAGCGGCATCGATGCCGAGCAGGCAGCCCGGGATGCCGTACGGCGGTTGGAGTCGCAGGTCGTCGAGGCCGAGGCCTGATCATGCACCTGGTGTGGGACTGGAACGGCACCCTGATCGACGACTTCGCGCTGACGGTCGTGGCGACCAACGCCGCGGTCGCCAGCTGCGGTGGGAACCCGGTCCTGCCCGATGATCATCGGCGGCGATTTCGCCGGCCGATCCAGGATTACTACGCCGACGTCCTGGGCCGCCCGGTGACGGCGGAGGAATTCGCCGAGCTGGACCGGATCTACCACCAGAGCTACCACGACGGACTGCCCACGTGCCGGCTGGCCGACGGAGCCGAACAGGCGCTGTCCAGCTGGGTGGGCAAACAGTCGCTGTTGTCGATGTGGTTCCACGACCGGCTGGTGCCTTGTGTCGGATCCTTCGGCATCACCGACCGATTCGTCCGGATCGACGGCTTGACCGACACCGTCGGGGGCGGGGCCAAGGCGACGTACCTGGAACGACATCTCGCGGCGTTGGGCGTTGCCGGACGCGATTGCGTGCTGATCGGCGACACCCTCGACGATGCCGATGCGGCCGCTGCTGTCGGAGCCGGCTGTGTGCTGGTGTCGGGTGGTTTCACCGATGCCGAACGGCTGGCCGCGACCGGGCTGCCGGTCGCCGACGGCCTGACCGAAGCCGTACGGCTGGCCGCGGGCTAGCGGCGCTCGAGCATCTGCTGGTGCAGTCCGCGGATCTCGTCGGCGAATGCGGGCACCGGACCGGCCGTCTCGATACCGGGGGCGACGGCCTCGATCGGTAGCGCGGCAACGGGGCCCGGTGGCAGACCCCACTCCGTACGCCATCGGCCGAGTTGCTCGGTGCTGGAGGCGTAGATGATCTTGCCCAGGCCGACCCAGGCATGGGCGGCGCTGCACATCGGGCAGTGCTCACCCGAGGTGTAGACGACGCTGGCGGCTCGCTCGGCAACCGACAGCTGCGATGCGGCCCAGCGGGCGATCTCGAACTCGGGATGCCGCGTCTGATCACCGTCCTTGACCCGGTTGCGGTCCTCGAAGCGGACGACTCCGGATGCGTCGACCAGCACCGAACCGAACGGCTCGTCGCCGTCGTCCACGGCTTCCCGCGCCAGCTCGACACATCGGCGCAGATGATCGAGATCGATTCGGGTCACGGACGGATCGGCTGACGAAGGAACCATCCGGTCACCGTACTAAGGTCTTCCTTCGTGGAGGCGCAGCGAGTCATGGTGTACGGCGTCACCGGCAGTGGCAAATCCACCCTCGCCCAGCGACTCGCCGAGCGGACTCAACTGCCGTTCGTCGCGGTCGACGAACTGACCTGGCGACCCGGCTGGGTCCCGGTGCCGGGGGAGGAACAGCGCAAGATCATCTCCGAGGTCTGTGCCGGTGAGGCCTGGATCCTCGACCACGGTTACGGCCAGTGGTTGGACATCGTCAACGGGCGGGTGGAGTTGATCATCGGGCTCGACTATCCACGGCTGCTGTCGCTGTCCCGGCTGGTGGGACGCACCGTCGGCAACGTGCTGTTCCGCCGACCCACCTGCAACGGCAACACCGAGACCCTCGCGACGGCGGTGGCGGACGATTCGATCCTGCGGTGGCACTTCCGATCCTTCGCCAACAAGCGGCGACGGCTGCGGGACTGGGCCGCCGATCCCGACGGCCCGCGGGTGTTGCTGTTCAGCCATCCGCGCCAGGTCGAACGCTGGCTCTCCTCCCAGCGGCCGGGCGGCGTACGGAGCTGAACCGGGAGGACCGGAAATCGATCGCGGGCGGTGGGGCTGTCCCCACTGTGAAGGGTCCGGTTGCGAGCTAAATTGCTGCTATGTCCGTTCCGTCCTATGAGGCCCGTCGCGAGGCCGAGGCAGCCATGGCCGCGCGCCGCGACCTGGGACCCGATTACGACGCGCAGATCGCGGCCGGTCTGGCCGAGCGCGTCGAGCAAGCCGTTTGGCAGCAGCACCAGCAGAGCCAGCAGGTCGCCAATCAGGCCGAACTGGTCCGGATGCGTGACGAGCGCACGAGTCGTGGCCAGCGGTTCGCGCTGGCGATCATCTCCCTCGGTACCGGTATCCCGATAACAGCGATCGCTGCCACCCAGATCGATCCCGGCTTGCTCGGCGTCGGCGTCAGCTGGGCCGGCATCGTCGCGGTGAACATCGTCTTCAATCGCAGCAACCGGAATCGTCCCGGCCACCGCTGAACCGGCAGCCCCAGTCCGCATTCGTATACGCCCGCCGCACCCGATCTGTCGGGTGCGGCTATCGGTTTGGACTGCGTTCGGGTGCGCACCGGCGGATCGACCGTGGCGGACCAGGGGTGCGACTGGTCTCCCGGTTAGGGTAGGGAACCGGCGCCAGGACGTATGCGGGCGCGATCACTTTGCATATCAGGAAGGCAAGATCTGTGGCCAGTATTGAGTTCGTCGGTGCCCGGGAGATCCTCGATTCGCGTGGCAACCCGACCGTCGAGGTCGAGGTTCTGCTGGACGACGGGGCGGAGGGCCGCGCTGCGGTTCCCTCCGGCGCGTCCACCGGCGCCTTCGAGGCAGTCGAACTGCGCGACGGCGAGAAGCGCTACGGCGGCAAGGGCGTCACCAAGGCGGTGGCCGGCGTGATCGATCAGATCGGACCGGAGATCGTCGGTTTCGATGCCAGCGAGCAGCGGCTGATCGACCAGACCATGATCGACTTGGACGGTACGCCGAACAAGGCCAAGTTGGGCGCCAACGCGATTCTCGGGGTCTCGCTCGCGGTCGCGCACGCAGCCGCACAGTCGGCCGAGCTTCCGCTCTACCGCTACCTCGGCGGGCCGAACGCCCACACCCTGCCGGTGCCGATGATGAACATCATGAACGGCGGCGCGCACGCCGACTCCGACGTGGACGTGCAGGAGTTCATGATCGCGCCGATCGGCGCCCCGACCTACGCCGAGGCACTGGAGAGCGGCGTCGCGGTCTACCACACGCTGAAGTCGGTGCTGAAGAAGCAGGGTCTGTCCACCGGTCTCGGCGACGAGGGCGGCTTCGCGCCCAACCTGCCGCAGAATGTCGCCGCGCTGGAATTGATCGCGACTGCGGTCGAGCAGGCGGGCCTCAAGTTGGGCACCGATATCGCGCTGGCGCTGGACGTCGCCAGCACCGAGTTCTACGCCGATGGCGCGTACACCTTCGAGGGCAAGAAGCTCAGCTCGGACGAGATGGCCGCGATCTACCAGCAGTGGCTGAAGGATTTCCCGATCGTCTCGATCGAGGATCCGCTGGCCGAGGACGACTGGAGCGGGTGGAGCAAGCTGGTCGGACAGATCGGTGATCAGGTGCAGATCGTCGGCGACGACCTGTTCGTCACCAACGTCGAACGACTGCAGCGTGGCATCGACGAGAAGGCCGCGAATGCCCTGCTGGTGAAGGTGAATCAGATCGGCTCGCTGACCGAGACCTTCGACTCGGTTGATCTTGCTCATCGGTCCCAGTTCCACTGCATGATGAGCCACCGGTCCGGTGAGACCGAGGACACCACCATCGCCGATCTCGCCGTCGCCACCAATGTCGGGCAGATCAAGTCCGGCGCGCCGGCCCGGACCGACCGGGTGGCCAAGTACAACCAGCTGCTGCGGATCGAGGAAGACCTCGACGACGCCGCCCGCTACGCCGGCGCGGCCGCCTTCCCCCGCTACCAGGGCGCCAACTGAGGTAGTTGTCGATGCCGAACTCGCGCGGACCCAGCCGATCCGGACCCGGCCGTAACAAGCCGAGCACGGGTCGGTCCGCCGGGCGCGGCCGGACCCGGTCCCAAGGGGCCGGCTCCCGTCGTCCCGGTTCGACCCGCAAACCGGCGGCCGGTCCGTCGGCGAAGCAGGAGCCGATCGAGCCGACGATCACTCGGGACGAGCCCAAGGCGGTCGCAGCGCGGTCGCGGGCCAGCCTGACCACCCGCGCGATCGCGCTCGCGGTGGTGTTGTTGATCTTGACCATCTCGTACGCGTCCAGCCTGCGGGCGTACATCAACCAGCGCCAGGACATCGCCGAGACGAAGCAGCAGATCGCCACCTCGCAACAAAAGATCGAGGATCTGAGCGACGAGATCTCTCGCTGGAACGACCCCAACTACGTCCGCACCCAGGCCCGGGAACGGCTCGGCTGGGTGATGCCGGGGGAGCGCGGCTACCGGGTCGTCGATGCCAACGGCAAACCGGTCAGCGGCACCAACGAGATCACCGGTTCGCCGGCCAAGCCGAAGCCCAACAAGGCCTGGTACGACAAGATGTGGGGCTCCGTCGAGGCCGCCGACAAGCCCAACGTGGCCAAGCAGGACGAGAAGCCCAGCGACGAGCCGACGATCACCGAGAAGACCAAGCACCGCTGACCTGGCACTGGTTCTGGGCGCTGTGAAATGGCCCGGAGCCTGTCGACGTGCGCCAGGCCCGTCGAAGAACCGGCACGTCGACGCGCATCTGACAGACTGTGCAGGTGCTGGAACCCTTCTCCAAGGCCGACGAAGCGGCCGTTCATGCGCAACTCGGCCGGGTCCCGCGGGGCGTGGTCGGGGTCGCATATCGCTGTCCCTGTGAGAAACCCGTGGTGTTGGCGACCGAACCGCGGCTGCCGGACGGGACTCCGTTCCCGACCACCTACTACCTGACCTGCCCACGGGCGACGGCGGCGATCTCGCGGCTGGAATCGGACGGCCGGATGGCCGAGATGACCGAACGGCTCGACGACGATCCCGACCTGGTCCGGGCCTATCGGACTGCCCACGAGGCGTACCTGGCGGACCGGAAGTCGTTCGGTGACGGGCCGAGCGCTGAGGTGCCGGAGATCGACGGGATCAGCGCGGGCGGAATGCCGACCCGGGTGAAATGCCTGCATGCCTTGGCTGCCCACGCGCTGGCGGTCGGTCCCGGGGTGAACCCGTTCGGTGACGAGGCGGTGGCCGAGATCGGCGAATTCTGGCGCCCACCCTGCCTGTCCGAACAAGATCAACAGGACATTCCTGGCCAAGATCAACGGGGCCTTCCCGGTCAAGATCAACAGGTGCGGGCCGATGACGATCATGGTCGGTCGGAGGGCGTACGGTGACCAGTCAGCGCCGGGTCGCGATCATCGATTGCGGCACCAACACCATCCGGCTGCTGATCGCCGACGACGACGGCCGTGGCGGATTGACCGAAATTGACCGGCGGATGGAGATGGTCCGACTCGGACAGGGCGTGGACGCCACCGGAGCCTTCCATCTGGACGCCCTGGAGCGGACGTTCGCCGCCACCGAGCGGTATGCGCACGTGATCAAGGACTTCGGCGTACCGCAGGAGTTGATCCGATTCGTGGCCACCTCGGCCAGCCGCGACGTGAGCAATCGGGACGCCTACCTCGCCGGCATCACCGAACGTCTCGGGGTGGAGCCGGAGGTGATCACCGGCGATGACGAGGCCCGGCTCTCCTTCGTCGGGGCGCTGTCCGGTGCAACCCAGCCGCAGGCTCCGGTGCTGGTCGCCGACATCGGTGGCGGATCCACCGAGTTGATCGTCGGCGGCGCGGACCGGTCGATCGACTACGCCGTCTCGCTGGACACCGGATCGGTACGGGTGACGGAACGCTTCTGGAGAAGCGATCCACCGGCTCCGTCGGACCTGCGGGCGGCAGTTGATCATGTCGATCAGCTGCTGGACAGCCAGCCGATCGACTGGTCCGGAGTCCACACCTGGATCGGCGTAGCTGGAACGTTGACCACGCTGGCCGCCATGGATCTTGATCTGACCGACTATGACCGGTCCTTGGTGCACGGGCACCGGATCGCCCGGCCGAAGGTGATCGCGCTCGCCGAATGGTTGTCCGAATCATCGGTGGCGCAGATCCGTGCGCTCGGGTCGGTACATCCGCAGCGGGCCGACGTGATCACCGCAGGCGCCCTGGTCGCAGCGCGGATCGCGGCCCGACTGTCGGTGCCGGAGCTGATCGTCAGCGAGGCCGACATCCTGGACGGCGCCGCCCTGGATCTGTTGCGTGATGAAAGGAGAGCCGGGTGACCTCGTACGCCATCACCGTCGTCGCCACGGACCGGCCGGGCATCATCGCCCGGGTGACCGAGGCACTGGCCGCCGAGCAGCTCAATCTCGCGGACTCGTCGATGACCGTCCTGCACGGTCAACTGGCGATGACACTGATCTGCACCGGCGACAGCGAACCGGACCGGGTGCGTACCGCGATGGCCACTGCGGCCGGGGACGATCTGATCATCCACGTGCATCAGGTCCCCGACACGGGTGCACCCGCCGGCACCGGACCGGCGTACCTGCTCACGGTTCACGGTGCGGATCGGCTCGGCATCGTGGCCACCCTGGCCGGTGTGGTCGCGTCCGCCGGCGGCAACATCACCGACCTGACCACCCACCTCGCCGGGGAGTTGTACGTGCTCACCGCCGAGGTGGATCTGCCCGTGGAGGCCGACCTGTCGATCGTCCGGACCAAGATCAACTCCGCCGCCGCGGAGTTGGGGGTTGCTGCCGATCTGCGACCGGTGGAGCAGGACGAGTTGTGAGCGTGATGTTTCCCGCTTGGTCCGAGATCCTCCCCGCCGGCCGAGTGTTGGACGTGGTCCGCGCGCCCGAAGCGGTGCTGGCCCGGCCGGGACCCGAGCTGGATCCGACCGCTCCGGACACCACCCAGCTCTGTGCCGACCTGGTGGCCACCATGCGGGTGTCGCCAGGGTGTGTCGGGCTGGCGGCTCCGCAGGTCGGGGTGTCCGGTCACGCCTTCTGCGTCGACGTCAGCACGCATCCGAAGGCACGTAGCCAACACGGTCTGATCGTGCTGGTGAACGCCGGCATCGTGCAGTCCAGCCGGAACGAGAAGGCCCGCGAGGGCTGCATGTCGGTGCCGGACCTGACCGGTGACGTGAAACGGGCCAGCAGGATCACGGTCGCCGGCCAACTGCCGGTCAGCGGCGAGCAGATCGAATTCAGCACCGACGCCTTCGAGGCGCGAGCACTGCAGCATGAGATCGATCACTGCAACGGCCTTCTCTTCCTCGACCGGGTGGCCGGCGCGCATGCGCTGCATGCCCGCAGGGTCTATCTGGACGCGCCAACCGAGACGCGATCACCACAAGCCTGACCACGCCGCCTACCCTGGGCAGGATGGTTGTGGCGGGGATCGATCGCAGTCGGCTGATCAGGCTGCTGGTACGCGGGGTACTGACCGTGCTCGTTTGCGGGCTGCTGGCAGCCCCGCTGGCGACGATCTGGGGCCTCGGCCACGCCGAGATCTCCGACTACCTGGGCGCCAACCGGACCACCATCTCCGTCGATTACACCGGCGAGACCAGGATCGATCTCGGCCCCCTGGGCAACGCCTACCTGCCGCTCGCGTACGGCCCGGTCGGGCTGACGCTGACCATTCACGGGCTGGTCGAGCCGACCGGTGGCGGCTCGATCCTCTCCACCCAGACGCTGCAGTCCTATCTCAACCTCTACAACGATCCGGCCGAAGCGATCGCCGGCATCCGTGATCAGCTGCTGGTCAGCGCGATCGGCCACGCCGCGGTGGCCGAGGTCGTGCTGGTGTTGATCATGATCGGCTGGACCCAACGGCGACACTTCCTGTCCGCCCGGCTGGTCCGGATGAGTCGGACCCGCTACGCCGTGGTGAGCTACTTCGTGGTGGCGGTCATCGCAGCGACGGTGGCGATCGCGCCGCCGGCGACGGCACCGACCGCGCGTTACCCGGTGACGATCGCGGACGGGACGAGATTCGAGGGAATGACCGTCGACACCGCCCTGTTGGCCGATCTGCTCGACCGCGGCGTGAAGGGTGTACGGAAGATGGCCGATCGGCAGAATTCCGCGATCGACGACTACGTGGAGCAGACCAAGGAGAACCTGATCAACCAGACCGGCCGGATCCCCGCGCCGGCGCCGGGAGAGCAGATGATCTTCGGCATCAGTGATCTGCACTGCAGCCTGGCGATGACGAGGTTCTGGACCGAGCTGGTGAGCCTCAGCGATCCGGCCGCGGTCTTCAGCAGCGGCGACGACACCATGAACGGGACCGCCACCGAGCGGACCTGTGTGGTGTCTGAACGGGCCATCGCCGGCGATCGTCCGTTCGTCGACATCGGCGGCAACCACGACTCGCCGATCACCGAACGGCAGATGCGGGCCGCCGGGGCGACCGTGCTCGACGGCAAGGTGACGTCGGTCAATGATGTTCGCTACCTCGGAGACGACGATCCGGAGTACAACCCGCCGTTCAGCACCGACCGGATCCAGGAGCGCTCGGAAACCGAACCACAGTTGGGGAAACGGATGATCGACACCGCCGCCGGGCGGAACGTGGACGTGATCGCGGTCCACCAACCGGCCGCTGGTCAGGTGGTTGTGGCGGCGAAGAATCCGCCGACGAAGTTGATCACCTGGGGGCACATGCACTTCCAGGAGGGCCCGCAGGTGATCATGCACGAGGACGGGTCCTGGACGGTCGCGTTGCAGCTGGGCACCGCCGGTGGCGTGGCCGCGCCGACGATCACGTCTTTCAGCACCCCCTTCAGTACACCCCGGACCTCGGCCGACGGCTACTTCTTCTTCCGTGATCTTGAAACCGGATTGATCACCGCGGTCCAGCCGGTGCACTGCCTGCCGGACGGCTCGGTGGTGATCGACGAGCGAATCCCGACCGGCGACCTGGCGAATCTACCGCCGGAGACCAGGAGCCGGCTCGGCGGCAAGGAGGCCGAACCGTCGGCCACACCGCAGTCGGCCGGTTCCAGCGCCCCGGACGCGAACCGTTAGTGGGCCGGCGGCACCGTGCCGGGCGCTACGATCACCGGCAGCGCTCCCGTAGCCCAACCGGCAGAGGCAGGCGGCTTAAACCCGCCGCAGTATGGGTTCGAATCCCATCGGGGGCACCGGCTATATGGCCTAGTCAGAGCAACATTTAGTTGGCCCGTCAAGCCACTCGTGCAATATACGTGCAATAAGTCTCGGTGCACTCAGACTCAGCACGGTCCGCGCGCCCAGGCTGTCTCGATAGACCCAACCTCCTGTGGACACTGACTTTCTGCAGCGGGTTCGGAGCTGTGGGGCGCATACGTTCATTGTCGAGTCGTGATGATGCGCATGCGTTCTTCCGGGGTGATGAGGTGGTCGTTGTCGTGGGCGTCGTCACCGAGGTCGATTTGGACGCGGTGGATGCGGCCGGTGAACGCGCTGTCGTGGCTGCTGTACTCGTCACTAACGGGTGTGCCGGTGTCGGAGCCGATGTCGAGGGTTTCGTCGCCGGAGAAGGCTAGCGGCACGGTGGCGTCGATCCGGCCTGTTGCGATGGAGTTTCCGTCGAGGTAGAGGTCCGCGGTTGCGCCTTTGCCGAGTCCACCGCCGTCGTAGCTGAATTCGACTCGTACTTGGTGGTCACCGGCCGGTACGGGTTGATCGGCATGTATCTGGGTTTGGTGGAGGCCGAAAAGGTTGTAGCAGTAGGTCGGGCGGCTGTGGTGGAGGTAGATGCTCCAGCCGCCGAAGGTGCCGCCTTGGGCGATGATCACGCCGTTGGCGCCGTCGGCGGGCACGGTGATGTCTGCGGTGATGGCGTGGGACTTGTTCTTCACGTTCAAGACGACGTTCTCGGTGAGGCGGCCCATCCCTGCGAACAGGACTTGGCTGTTGCCCCGGATCAGACTCGGTCGGCCGGCGAGGTCGGAGTTGAACCGTTCGATCCGTCGGTCGTCGAGCGGGAACACCTTGTATTTGGACGCTTCGAGGAGGAACTTCTGTTGCAGCTGGCGCAGCTGTTGTGGGTGCTCGGCGGCCAGGTTGTGGGCCTGGGTCCAGTCGTCGGGTCCGTAGAGTTCCCATTGGTCATCGTCGTACGGGGGTAGCGGCTTTCCTTGATCCCAAGGGATGGAGTGGCGGGTGACGGCGGTCCAGCCCTGGTGGTAGATGCCGCGGTTGACGAACATTTCGAAGTATTGGGTCTGGTGTCGCTCGGCGGCCTGTTCGTCGTCGAACGTGTACGCCATGCTGATGCCCTCGTACGGCCGCTGCTGGATGCCGTGTACGAAGCTCGGCTCGGGGATGCCGGCGACGTCCAGGATCGTTGGGGCGACGTCGATGACGTGGGTGAACTGGTGCCGGGTTTCGCCGTGGGCCTGGACGCCGTTGGGCCAGTGCACGATGGTGCCGTTGCGGGTGCCGCCCCAGTGCGAGGCGACCTGTTTGGTCCATTGGTAGGGCGCGTTCATGGCGTGTGCCCAGCCGACCGCGTAGTGGTTGTAGGCGGACGGTGTGCCGAACTCGTCGATCTTGGAGGCCATGAACTCGGTGGTCTGCAGCCCGGCGGCGCCGTTGAGGTTGATCAGCTCGTTGAAGCAACCGTGCAGGTCGCCTTCGGCTGAGGCGCCGTTGTCGCCGATGATCGCGTACACCAGGGTGTCGTCCAGTACGCCGAGATCATCGAGGGCATCGATCAGCCGGCCAACCTGAAAGTCGGTGTGTTCAAGGAACCCGGCATAGACCTCCATCTGCCGAGCGAGCACGGGTTTGAGCTCGTCGGGAATATCGTCCCAAGCAGGGATCTGATCGTGCCTGGCGGTGAGTTCTGCCGTGTCCGGGACCACGCCAAGGGCCTTCTGACGGGCGAGAGTCTCCTGACGCAGCGCATCCCAACCATGATCAAAAACGCCGCGGTACTTGTCTGACCATTCGGTTGGCACATGGTGCGGGGCGTGGGTGGCGCCCGGTGCGAAGTAGCCGAAGAACGGTTTGTCCGGCATCAGTGCCTTCTGCTGCCGCACCCAGGAGATCGCGTGATCGGTCAGGTCCTCGGTGAGGTGGTAGCCCTCCTCGGGTGTGCGGTCGGGTTCGACCGGGGTGGTGTTCTCATACAGTGCCGGGGCGTACTGATTGGTTTCACCGCCGATGAAGCCGTAGAAGTGTTCGAACCCGCCGCCACCGCTGGGCCAGTTGTCGAACGGTCCCATCGGGCTGGTCTGCCACACCGGCACCTCGTGGCACTTACCGAACTGAGCCGTCGAGTAGCCGTTCAGCTTCAGCGTCTCGGCCAGCGGCGCACAATCGTTGGGCCGAACCGAGCTGTAGCCGGGCGCCGAGGTCGCGATCTCGGTGATCCCGCCCATCCCGACACTGTGATGATTACGCCCCGACAGCAACGCGGCCCGGGTCGGTGAACACAGTGCAGTGGTGTGGAACCGGGTATAGCGCAAACCGTCGGCAGCGAGCCGCGCAAACGTCGGTGTCTGCACCGGCCCACCGAACGCACTCGAAGCACCGAACCCACAGTCATCGATCAGCACGATCAACACATTCGGCGCACCCTCGGGCGGCCGCAGCGGCACGATCGGCGGGAACTGGGTGTCTGGATCTTTCGCGTCGTAGGTCGCAGGGACGTTCAATGCGCGATCTGGGATCGGCAACACCTGGCGCTGGATCGACATGGGCATCGATGGCCCCTCTCGGCAACGGCGTCCCGCCTAGCCGATGCCAGCAGACCCACCGTCGTCAACGATCGCTGTGCCGATCACTCTTCACTTCACCCGGACTCGGTGAACCTGCACAGCGCGGCTGGTGAGGAATCGCGCCGCAACCTGCCCGGTCAACTGACCTCGCCGTGTATTCACCGGGCATTCGCTGATGTTCTCAGCCAGCCCGGATTCGGATCCCATCGGACCACGACGCATCTGGCCTGGTCAGAGCAACATCGCGGGCTACCACTTGTGACATCCGTGCAATGAGTACCTGTGTATCAGGGGGCCGTTCAGATGCACCGGCTCTCGCGGTGGCGGTCAGCTGAGGTAGGTGGCTCACGGCCGACAAAGCACCTGTTCCGGGTGAGGCGTTGGCGGTTGGGGCGTGGCTGGATTGTTCCTCGGTCGACCTGGTCCAGGTCATTGAGGTCGGGAGGGCGTTATGGCGACGGTTGGTGCAGTGGATCAGGTGGGGATTGAGGCCTATCTGGTCGGTTTCCCCTTGGTGTTCAATTTGGATCAGGTGACGCGGTACGTCACCACGGGCGTGGGGAGTAACCCTGCCGCCGACTGGAACACGTTCAGTCATGCCCGGCAATTGGCGACGCCGGCGGACACATTCGTCACGATCAACAACGACACCGTGTATTCGATGGCCCAGATCGACTTGTCGGTGGGGCCGGTCCGGTTGCATGTGCCGGAGGTCGGCGACCGCTACTACGTGTTGCAGTTCGTTGATGCTTGGACCGACAACTTCGCCTACGTCGGCAAGCGGGGCACCGGTCCTGGTCCCGCCGACTTCTTGCTGGTTCCGCCGGGCTGGGACGGTGAGGTCGCCGGTGATGTGACGGTGATCAGGTTCCCGACCCGGGTCGGGTCGATCGTCGGGCGGTGGGCGGTGTCGGGCGATGATGATCTTGCGACCGTTCATGCTTTACAGGACGCGACGACGCTGACACCCGTGGATGCCTCGGCGGCGGCGATCGGGTTGCCGCCGATCACGCCGGGCCTTTCGGACGGTTTGGACTTCCTCGAGAAGATGCGGCTGTGGTCGCGTGCTTTCCCGCCGGCACCGAGGGATCAGCCTCTGTTGGCGGCTGTCGCCGAGCTCGGCCTGACCGGGGACGTTCCGGTCGATCGGCTGCCGTCGGCGCTGCAGGATCGGCTGGAAGCCGCCTACACGGCTGGGGTTGCGGCGTTGGACCGGATCGAACACTCGGGCAACAGCCCGAAGGTGAACGGGTGGACCCTCACGTTGCATGTCTTCGACTACAACCTGGACTACTTCGAGGTCGGCACCGTCGACTCCGATGAGTGGAAACTCACCGACCCGAAGATCCGGCTGGCCGAGCGGGCAGCGTCGGCGTTGGGCGGATTGTGGGGCAATCACGGCTACGAGGCTGCCTACGTGATGACGTACGTCGACGCCGATGATCAGCAGCTCGAGGGCACCAACACCTATCGACTGCGGCTCTCACCGACGCCGCCGGTGGGCGGCTTCTGGTCACTGACGATGTATGACGTCCCGAATTTCTTTCTGGTGGAGAACGCGATCGGCCGATACTCGATCGGGGACCGGACACCGGGCATCGTCGCCGACCCTGATGGCGGTATCACCATCACGATCAGCAACACCGAGCCCAGCGATCCAGGGCAGCGAGCGAACTGGCTCCCAGCACCGGCAGGGCCGTTCCGGCCGGTGTTGCGGATGTACATCCCGGACCCGGCGATCTTCGATGGCAGCTACCAGATCCCGCCGATCGAACGGATCCAGTAGGTGCGCGCCGTCTCGCAACTCCGTTTCTCACGTCTAGTCGCATGAGTTCAGGTCGTCACGTGTTGGCCCACGTGACGCGTCCCAAAGCTCCAGGTGCCAGTCGTGCGGCAATCCGGCCGCCAACTCGTTCCGCAGATCTGCGAGCGCGCGCCGTCTGTCTAGGCCGTGGAGGAATCCGCGCGACCAGTGCATCGCCCGACCGCCGTTCAGCGCCAGATGTTCCGCCAGGCCGCTGTGCTCAGCCGTGGCGTCTTTCACGATGTAACCGGCGACCTTCAGCGCATCCTTGGTGACGTACTGGGCAACTCCGCCCGTCTGCACCTTGCGGATATCCACCCGGGCACCCCAGACCTCTTGCAGAACCCTCTGCGGGACGTAGGAGCCGTGTTGCAGCGCGTGGACGTGGATCATCCCGGTTTGCTTCCCGGCCTCAGTCGTCCAGGCTGTCTCCCACTTGTATCCGGCCTTGCGCAGCTTCTCGGCCAACACCCGGACCTTCTTCCGTCTCGGCTGCCACTGCTCCGGTGCCTGGGTCAGGGTGACGAACCGAGCGCGATCAGCCTTCCGGATCGCCCACGTCGCCAACGCTGCCGCCTGTTGCGCCTTCCGCGGCCCGCATGTCTCGCAGCTGTACGCATCGCAGGAGGCCGGATACCGCAGTGTCGGGTCATCGTCGGCCACGACCACGTAGGGCCGCTTCGGGCAGATCTCATCGGCTCCGATGCCGCGGATGTTGGGGTCTTCGTCAGGGACCGATTCACTGCATAGAACAAGAGAAGTAGGCGGCGCCTGCGGCGCCGCGTCGGCCTGCGGGGCGTGCGGCGCTTCGCGCCGGTCCCCTCCGGCCTCCTCAGAACCGGGCTGGACACCTCTTATGACCCGTCCCAGGTGCGCCAGCAGAGCGGCGTCACTCTCGGAGATAGGCCGGTGTCTGGCCGGTGGTCCGTCCGGTCTCGAGCGTCCTGCCGGCGGCCGAGCCTGCTTCCCGGCAGCGGCGGCACGCGCGGCATAGAGCGCCCGGAGACGCTCGCCTTCGTCGGTCGACTGATTTACCTTGAATTCAGCAGCCACGCCGCCCAGTCCTTTGCGTTGATCTGGGGTGACGCGTTGGTGAAAGGCCAGGAATGCTGCTTCCTGGCCTTTCCGCGTCTGTGGATTCGACAGCTGCGCCGGCGTAATAGATCCGCGCGCCGCACCGATGGCTGGCTAGTGCTCTGTGGCTGTCGAGTGGGTGCACCGTGCTGGGGCCGGTCCATCCCGGCCGCCGATTGTTTGCACGGCCCGGTGTCGCCTCAAGGGTGCTTCGCATCCCTCCGGGCAGACCCTTGACCCGACACCGGGCCGAGCAATTGGGCGCCTATCGGGATGGCCCCGGCGCTGTGGTTGGTTCCGGGTCCGTCGTCGCTCGCTCGAGATGTCGGGCATCCGTGTCAGGTGACGACGAGCCGAACAGTGGACGAGCTGCAATCGACCGTCCAGACGGACCACGTAAACCGAGGAACGCCTTGTCAGCCTCGGATTTGTCCGTCACGTCTGGGGGCGATCGAGGGGGCCGGCTGCGCTATCGGGCGCATCAGGGCGTCAAGATCATCGCGTTTGATCCTGATCTGCCGAGGGCCGAGCCGGGAGGCTGCGAGGGCGCCGGCTGCGATGTAGTTACGTAACGTGCGCTCGTTGACTCCGACGTATTCGGCAGCGCGCCGAAGGTCGAGCCATGTCTGGCCCGCGTTTTGAGTCTGTGCGACCATGGGAATCGCCCCTGTCTGTAGTGGATGGGGTGAACGGTCGGGCGGATTCTTGGCGGAGTTGGCCCGGCCGTTCCTTGATCACTGCGTCGTGATTCATCTGTCTATACAGGGT
>DATCVL010000118.1:0-17692 GCA_036566865.1 Microlunatus sp. | reverse complement strand
GATTTCACAGCCGCGTTGGCGTTGCACGACGACATCGTGACCGCGATGAGGGTGGTGAACGGCCCCCACTTCATCGGCCAGGTCCGGCTCAGCGGCGTCCTGCTCGATGTGTTGACCGGGGCGGTGTCCGCCGGTCGACCGGTCGACGGGCTCGATCTTCCGATGCTGGCCGGTCGCGCCCTCGAGGCCCGGGACGCGGCGCGGGAGGCACTCGCCGATTTCGAACGATCCCGGCGGCCCGGACCGGAGGCGTACGCCTGGCAGGCGAGGACCGAGGCGGAGTACCTGCGCTTCACTGAACGGATCGGCCGCGGGGCCACGGATCGTGCCGAGCAGATCCGCGCCTGGCAGCGCGCGGTCGACGGTTTCACCGACTATCCGCACGTGTTCGAACGGGCCCGGTCGCAGGCTCGGCTGGCTGCCGTGCTGGCGACCGGTGACCGTTCCGAACGGGCCGCTGCCGAGGACTTGATGAAGACCGCCGCCGAGACCGCGACCCGGCTGGGAGCACGCCAGCTGCTGACCGAGTTGGGTGGTCCGCCAAGATCAACTTCAGCCGGGGAGACCGACGGCAACCCGCTGACCAGCCGGGAACGAGAGGTGCTCGATCTGGTCGCCGAGGGGCTCAGCAACCGCGACATCGGGGTGCGGTTGGTGATCAGCACCAAGACCGCCAGCGTGCATGTCTCCAACATCATGGGCAAGCTGGGTGCCGAGAGCCGGACCGAGGCGGTCGCCATCGCCCGCCGATCCGGTCTGCTCGCCTGACAACAGCCCCGGTCTCAACGCATCTGCCCCGTCCGACCGACGACCGCCCGAGGAGTCTGCCGATGCCGGATCCGATCGTGACCCTGGACGACGTCCGCGCTGCCGCCGACCGGCTGCGCGGCGTCGTACATCGGACACCGGTGCTGCGATCTCGGATCATCGACGGCCTGGTCGGCGCCGAGGTCTTCTTCAAATGCGAGAACCTGCAGCGGATCGGTGCATTCAAGTTCCGGGGCGCGTACAACGCCATCTCCCGGCTGTCGTCGGCGGAGAGACAGCGGGGCGTGGCCGCGTTCTCGTCCGGCAACCATGCCCAAGGCGTCGCGTTGGCCGCCCGAGAGCTGGGCAGCTCGGCCGTCATCCTGATGCCAGCCGATACTCCGGCGACCAAGCTGGACGCCACCCGCGGCTACGGCGCCGAGATCGTCAGCTATGACCGCTACACCGGCGACCGGGCCGAGCTGGCCGCGTCGTTGGCCGCCGACCGCGGACTGACCCTGATCCCGCCGTACGACCATCCTGATGTGATCGCCGGACAGGGCACGGCGGCCCTGGAGTTGCTGGATCAGGTCGACGACCTGGATGCCGTGGTGGTGCCGGTCGGCGGTGGTGGGTTGATCGCCGGCAGCGCGATCGCTGCTACCGGTGTGCGGCCCGGCATCCGGGTGGTCGGTGTCGAACCCGCGGAGGGCAACGACACCCAACTCTCCTTGCAGGCAGGGCATCGGGTCCGGATCCCGGTGCCCCGGACGATCGCCGACGGTCAGGCCGCGGAGACGCCAGGAGAGCTGACCTTCGAGATCAACCGGCAGTTGGTCGACGAGATCGCGCTGGTCACCGACGACGAGATCCTGACCGCGCTGCGGCTCCTCTTCGAACGGATGAAGCTGGTGGTCGAGCCCAGTGGCGCGACCGGGCTGGCCGCCCTGCTCGCGGGACAGGTCGGTGGCGGCCACCGTCGGGTCGCGGTGATCATCTCCGGCGGCAACATCGGTGCCGCCCGATTCGCCGAGCTGCTCGGCTGATCGCCACGTCGGATCAGCCGACGTGGCGATCGCCGCGTCAGGTCAGCCGACGATGACCTCGACCCGCTGGAATTCCTTGACCTCGGTGTAGCCGGTGGTGGCCATCGCCCGACGCAGTGCACCGACCAGGTTCATGGTGCCGTCGGAGACAGTGGACGGGCCGAGCAGGATCTGCTCCAGCGAGCCGACCGAGCCGACCTCCACCCGCTCGCCGCGCGGCAGCGACGCGTGCCAGGCCTCGGGCCCCCAATGGAAGCCGTGACCGGGAGCCTCGCTGGCCCGGGCCAGCGGCGAACCCACCATCACCGCGTCGGCGCCGCAGGCGATCGCCTTGGCGATGTCGCCGGAACGACCGACCGAGCCGTCGGCGATGACGTGGACGTAGCGGCCACCGGACTCGTCCAGGTAGTCACGGCGGGCGGCGGCCACATCGGAGACGGCCGATGCCATCGGCACCGCAACGCCGAGGACGTCACGGGTGGTGTGTGCTGCTCCCCCACCGAAGCCGACCAGCACACCGGCCGCGCCGGTCCGCATCAGATGCAGGGCGGCCTGATAGGTGGCGCAGCCGCCGACGATCACCGGCACGTCCAGGTCGTAGATGAACTGCTTGAGGTTCAGCGGTTCGGCCGCGCTGGAGACGTGCTCGGCGGAAACCGTGGTGCCGCGGATGACGAAGAAGTCGACACCGGAGTCGACCACGGCCTGGGCATACTCGCTGGTGTTCTGCGGAGACAGCGACCCCGCCGCCGGAACCCCGGCCTCGCGGATCTGCGAGATCCGCTTGGTGATCAGCGCCGGGTCGATCGGCTGGGCGTAGATCTCCTGCATCCGCCGGGTGATCAGGGCCGGGTCGGTGATTCCTGCGACCTCCGCCAGCAACGGCTCCGGATCCTCGTACCGGGTCCACAGGCCTTCCAGGTTGAGCACCCCCAGACCGCCGAGGCGGCCCAGCGTGATCGCAGTGTCCGGGGACATCACCGAGTCCATCGGCGCGGCGATGATCGGGAATTCGAAGGTCAGCGCGTCGATCCGCCAGGTCAGGTTGACCTCCTCCTGACCCCTGGTCCGCCGGGACGGAACGATCGCGATGTCGTCGAAGGAGAATCCCTGCTGGGCGCGCTTGTTGCGGCCGATTTCGTACATGCCTGCCTTCTGGTCTCGGGCGATGATCATCGTCTCGGTGATCAACTCTGCTGGCGCAAGATCAACATTGCCGAAGATCAACAGCCGATCATGATCAGTTGTTGCCGGAGTAGTTCGGCGCTTCGACGGTCATCTGGATGTCGTGCGGATGCGACTCGCGCAGCCCGGCCGAGGTGATCCGGACGAAGCTGCCGCGCTCCTGCAGTTGCTTGATCGTGCTGGCCCCGGTGTAGAACATCGACTGCCGCAGGCCGCCGATCAGCTGATAGGCCACCGCACCGACCGGGCCGCGGTACGGGACCTGCCCCTCGATGCCTTCGGGGACCAGCTTGTCCTCGGCGTTGACGTCGCTTTGGAAGTAGCGGTCCTTGGAGTACGAACCCTTCCGGCCGCGTCCCGACAGTGCCGGCAGCGACGCCATTCCGCGATAGGACTTGAACTGCTTGCCGTTGATGAAGACCAGGTCGCCCGGGCTCTCGTCGCAGCCGGCCAGCAGTGAGCCGAGCATCACGGTGTCGGCGCCGGCGACCAGGGCCTTGGCGATGTCACCGGAGTACTGCAGGCCGCCGTCGCCGATCACCGGGACACCGGCCGGCTTGGCCGCGCGGGCAGCGTTGTAGATCGCGGTCACCTGCGGCACGCCGACCCCGGCGACCACGCGAGTGGTGCAGATCGAGCCCGGTCCGACGCCGACCTTGACGCCGTCCACGCCGGCCTCGACCAGCGCTTTTGCGCCCGCATAGGTCGCCACATTGCCGCCGACGATGTCGACGTGATCGGCCAGTGGCTCGGTCTTCAGCTTCCGGACCATGTCGTGGACGGCTTGGGAGTGGCCGTGGGCGGTGTCGACGATGAGCATGTCGACGCCCTCCTCGACCAGCGCCATCGCCCGTTCCCAGGCGTCGCCGAAGAAGCCGACCGCGGCCGCCACCCGGAGCCGTCCTTGATCATCTTTGGAAGCGTTCGGGTATTGGTCGGACTTGACGAAGTCCTTCAGGGTGATCAGGCCCTTGAGCCGACCTTGCTCGTCAACCAACGGCAACTTTTCGATCTTGTTCTGCGCCAACAGCTTGAGGGCATCGTCCTTGCTGATGCCGACCCGGCCGGTGATCAGCGGCATCTTGGTCATCACCGCGCCGACCTTCTTGTCCGGATCCGTCTCGAAGCGCATGTCGCGATTGGTGACGATGCCGAGCAGATGTCCGTCGGCGTCCACAACCGGTACGCCGGAGATCCGGAAATGCCCACACAATTCGTCGGCTTCCCGCAGGGTCGCGTCCGGCGAGATCGTGATCGGCTCATCGATCATCCCGGCCTCGGAGCGTTTGACCTGGTCGACCTGCCGGGCCTGGTCTTCCAGCGGCATGTTGCGGTGCAGCACGCCGAGGCCGCCCTCGCGGGCGATTGCGATCGCCATCCGTGCCTCGGTCACCGTGTCCATCGGCGAACTGAGCAGGGGGATCTTGATCGAGATGTTCTTCGACACCTGCGCCCGGGTGTCCACCTGGGACGGGATCACATCGGACTCGGCCGGCTGCAACAGCACGTCGTCGAAGGTGAGACCGAGGGTGGCGAACGGGCCGGGAACCCCGGCGGGCGACAGATCAGCGCTGGGGAACGAGGGGTCCAGGGACACGAGGAACCTTCCGAGGATGAGGGGGCCGGTGGCACTCATCCTAACCGCCGATCCGACTGGATTCTTCCCGCGGTCAGCCGACAGAGTTTGCACCGCGGAACGCCGTTTGGCAAGCGATTGCCAGGCATTGCCAGATGTGGTTGTCTGTGCTCGTGACCTCCACGGACACTCCCGGAGACGCCGCCGGTGCCGGCGGCGCGGATGGCCGCGCGGTGACCATCCACGACGTCGCGGCGCGGGCCGGCGTCGCCGCCTCGACCGTCTCCCGAGCGCTCAACAACCCCGGCCGGGTGAACGCGGCCACCCGGGAACGGGTCCAGCGGATCGCGGCCGAGCTCAACTACGTACCGAGCACGCAGGCCCGCGCGCTCTCCTCCGGCCGTACCAAGACGGTCGCTGTGCTGGTGCCCGACATCACCAACCCGTTCTACTTCGATCTGATCCGCGGCACCCAGCACCAGTTGAAGGCGGCCGGCTACACCCAGGTGTTGCTGGACACCGAGGAGTCCAGCGACCAGGAGTTGGCCTCGCTAGAGCGGCTCCGCAAGACCTGCGACGGCGTGGTGTTGTCGGCATCCCGGCTGACCGACGAGCAGGTGATCGCTGCGTCGCGGATCCAGCCGTTGGTCACCATCAACCGCAACGTGGCCGGAGTGCCCAGCGTGCTGGTGGAGACCCCGATCGGTATCAGCCAGGCGGTCGATCACCTGGTCTCGCTCGGGCATCGGAAGATCTGCTACGTCGCCGGTCCGCCGACCTCGTTCTCCAATCGCTGGCGCTGGCGTGCCCTGAACGAGGCCATCCGGTCCCGTCGCCGACCCGACTCTCCGGAGGTCGAGGCGCTGCGGGTGGGGCCGTTCTCACCGAAGACCGTGTCCGGGCCGGCGGCCGCCGACGCCGTGCTGAACACCGGCGCAACCGCCTGCATCGCGTACAACGATCTGCTGGCGATCGGCATGCTGCGCCGGTTCGCCGACCGGAAGATCGCCGTCCCCGACGACATCAGCATCGTCGGCTGCGACGACATCTTCGGCTCGGACTTCTGCGATCCCCCGCTGACCACGATGACCGCTCCGATCGAGCAGGCCGGACGTGCCGCGATCACGATGCTGCTCGGCCTGCTCAACTCCACGACTCCCGGCCAGCAGCCCCGACAGTTGGGCCAACGCCGGGTGATGCTGCCAACGCATCTGACGATCCGGTCGACGACCGGACCCGTACGAGAATCCAAGGAAGGACCTGCGTAGATGACCAACGCCACCACGGAACGCCCGAAGGCGACCGCGAAGGCGAGGCCACTGAATCCCCATCCGGATCGACTGCTGCCGGCGGATCCGGGCGTTCGTGATCTTGCTCGGTCGATCTACCGGAGCGTGGCCGGCGCACCGATCTACTCGCCGCACGGGCACGTCGATGCCGCGATCATCGCGGAGAACCGGCCGTTCGGAAACCCGGCTGAGTTGTTGATCACTCCCGACCATTACGTCACCCGATTGATCCACGCGCACGGCGTCGGTCTTGATCAACTCGGGGTGAAGAATCCTGACGCCGATCCGCGCGAGATCTGGCGTTTGTTCTGTGCTCATTGGCATGTCTTCGCCGGAACGGTGGTCCGCTACTGGTTCGAGAGTGAGCTGAACGAGGTCTTCGGCATCACCGTCACGCCCGGCCCGGAGACCGCTGATCAGATCTACGACCAGCTCACCGAACAGCTGGCCCGACCGGACTTCCGGCCGCGTGAACTCTTCGACCGATTCAACATCTCCGTGCTGGCGACCACCGATGATCCGGCGGCCGATCTCGAGGCCCATCGCGCCCTGGCCGCCGACCGGAGCTTCACCGGTGCGGTGGTCCCGACCTTCCGGGCCGATCGCTACATGTCGCCGAACGTCGCCGGCTGGACCCAGGCGCTGGACGAGTTGGGGCAGACCGCGGGCATCGACACCCACACCTACGCCGGCCTGATCGAGGCACTGCGATCGCGCCGGGCGTACTTCAAGGAGAACGGCGCGACCGCGACCGATACCGGCATTCTCGACTCGGTCGCCGAACCGCTGCCCGAGGCCGAACTGGAACGGATCCACCAGGCGGGGCTGGCCGGCACCGCGACCGAGGCCGATTCGACCGCGTACCGGCGGAACATGCTCTATCAGTTCGCGGCGATGTCGGCCGACGACGGGCTGGTGATGCAGCTGCACTCCGGCGTACACCGGAACCATCACGATGCCTCCTTCGACAAGTACGGCCCGGACACCGGTCATGATCTTCCCGGTGCGTCGGACTACACCGGCGGGCTGCGGAAGGTGCTGAACGACTTCGGCACCAACCCGACCTTCCGGATGGTGCTCTTCACCACCGACGAGGCGACGATCAGTCAGCAGATCGGACCGATCGCCGGCTTCTACCCCAGCGTCTACGTGGGTGCACCGTGGTGGTTCATCGATACCCCGGCCGCGATCACCCGCTTCCGGGCGGCCGCGACCGACAGCGCCGGCTTCAACAAGACCTCCGGCTTCATCGATGACACCCGCGCCTACTGCTCGATCCCGGCTCGGCACGACATGTCCCGGCGGGTGGATGCGGCCTTCCTGGCCAACCTGGTCGCCACCCATCAGCTCGGCGAGGAGGAAGCCCACGAGATCGCCGCGGACCTGGTCAGCCGGATCCCGATCAGCACCTTCCGGCTGGAGCCGTACGTGAAGTGATCCTGGATGCTCCTTCATGATCAACTGCCGGTCGTGATCGACGCTCATCCATGATCAGCTGAGCACAGCCGCACTCCGTAGCGCCTGTCGCACTCGATCGATCGGGCGCGGCAGGCGCTTTTGGGTGTGGCTGTCGGGAAACCGAGGACGGACCACGGGCGGGAGGGCCGACGGCGGCCGGGTCAGCTCAGCCACGCAACCCAACACCGGTTGGAAAACGTACGGCGACACGGGAGTCACCTGCCGCACAATCCAACACCGGTTGGAAAACGTACGGCGACACCGGAGTCAACTGCCGCACAATCCAACACCGGCTGGAAAACGTACGGCCACACCTGCAGGACGTCAGTGCAAACGACGAAGGGCCCTTCCCGTACGAGAAGGGCCCTTCGCTTGTTGATCAAGGAACGATCAGTTACTCGTCCTCGTCCTCCGGCTTGTCCACCACCAGGGTCTCGGTGGTGAGCAGCAGGGACGCGATCGAAGCGGCGTTGGCGAGCGCGGAACGCGTCACCTTGACCGGGTCGATCACACCGTCGGCGATCAGATCGCCGTACTTGCCGGTGGCCGCGTTGTAGCCCTCGTTCGGGCCCAGCTCGGCGACCTTGGAGGTGATCACGTAGCCCTGCTGGCCGCCATTCTCGGCGATCCAGCGCAGCGGCTCGACAACGGACCTGCGCACGATGCCGACACCGAGCTCCTCGTCCTTGTCCAGGCCGAGGCCACCGTCCAGAGCGGACGCAGCATGCACCAGAGCGGCGCCGCCACCGGCGACGATCCCCTCCTCGATCGCGGCGCGGGTCGCAGAGACCGCGTCCTCGATCCGGTGCTTCTTCTCCTTCAGCTCGACCTCGGTGGCCGCGCCGACCTTGATCACGCAGACGCCGCCGGCGAGCTTGGCAACCCGCTCCTGCAGCTTCTCGCGATCCCAGTCGGAGTCGGTCCGCTCGATCTCGGCATTCAGGGTGGCAACCCGACCGGCCACGTCCTCGGCATTACCTGCGCCGTCGACGATGGTGGTGTCGTCCTTGGTGACGACGACCCGGCGGGCCCGGCCGAGAACATCCAGGCCGACCTGATCCAGCTTGAGGCCGACGTCGGTGGTGACGACGGTGCCGCCGGTCAGGATGGCGATGTCCTCGAGCATGGCCTTGCGACGATCGCCGAAGGCCGGAGCCTTGACCGCGACCGAGGTGAAGGTGCCCTTGATCTTGTTCACGACCAGGGTGGAGAGCGCTTCGCCGTCCACATCCTCGGCCACGATGACCAACTTGCCGGACTGACCGATCACCTTCTCCAGCAGCGGCAGCAGATCGTTCATCGAGCTGATCTTGCCCTGGTGGATGAGGATGTACGGATCCTCCAGCACCGCCTCCTGACGATCACCGTCGGTGACGAAGTACTGGCTGATGTAGCCCTTGTCGAACTGCATGCCTTCGGTGAACTCGAGTTCGGTACCGAAGGTCTGCGACTCGTCGACGGTGATCACACCGTCCTTGCCGACCTTGTCGAACGCCTCGGCGATCAGCGAGCCGATCTCCTCATCACGCGAGGAGACGGTGGCGACCGAAGCCATGTCGGAGGTGGTCTGCACCTCGCGGGCGTCGGAACGCAACCGCTCGGTGACCTTCTCCACTGCGGCGTCGATGCCCCGCTTGAGGGCGATCGGATTGGCACCGGCGGCGACGGACTTCAGTCCCTCGTGCACCATCGCCTGCGCCAGCACGGTCGCAGTGGTGGTGCCGTCACCGGCGATGTCATTGGTCTTGGTGGCAACTTCCTTGGCCAACTGCGCGCCGAGGTTCTCGTACGGATCGTCGAGATCGACCTCACGAGCGACGGTGACACCGTCGTTGGTGATGGTCGGAGCGCCCCACTTCTTGTCGATGACGACGTAGCGACCCTTCGGGCCGAGCGTCACCTTGACGGTATTCGCCAGGGTGTCGACGCCCCGCTCCAGAGCCTGCCGCGCCTCCTCATCGAAAGAGAGGATCTTGGGCATGAGCTATCCCTTCCCTACTTTCTCGTTCCGGGCGCTTACTACTTGCTGACGACAGCGAGGATGTCGCGGGCGTTCAGCAGCAGCAGGTCCTTGTTGTCGTAGCGGACCTCGGTGCCGCCGTACTTGCTGAAGATCACGACGTCGTTCTCGGCGACGTCGACGGGGATCCGGTTGCCGCTGTCGTCCACCCGGCCCGGGCCGATCGCGAGGACCTTGCCCTCCTGCGGCTTCTCCTTGGCGGTATCCGGAATGACCAGGCCCGAAGCGGTGGTCTGCTCGGCCTCGAGCGGCTCAACGAGGATGCGATCCTCGAGCGGCTTGATCGTGACTGCCACGTTCAAACCCCTTTCACAATGTGAGTTGTCGGTTCATCGTGTTGGTGCGGCCGGGGCGTCGTCGCGGGTGCCGTCCCGTCCGGGTACATCTGGCACACTCACAGGGAGAGTGCTAACGCGAGATTAGCACTCGCTCATCGGGAGTGCCAGACGCCCGCCGTCGGCCGGCCGCGCAGTCGGATCCGCGGGAGGTGACGACGTCGGCGGTGCCGGTCATAGTTGGCCTGGTGAACCGCCCCTCGCCCGATCCCGCACGGCAGCCGGCCCCGCCGCGCGGCATCCTCGGACTGCCCGATCGGTTGCCCTACCAGGTCAGCCGGACACCGCCGAGCGCCGAGCTGGCCTGGTGCGTCGACCGGTTCTGGACCTCGGCCTGGCAGATCCCGGCCGGACGCGCGGTGACCGCCCGGGTGCTGCCGCATCCGACCGTCAACCTGACGCTGGAATCGGGTCAGCTGGTGATCACCGGGGTGGCCCGGGGTGTCTTCAACCGCACGCTGACCGGTAACGACCGAGTCTTCGGGATCAAGCTCCGGCCCGGCGTGGCCAGGCTGATGATCAACGCACCGGTGGGCTCCCTGTCCGGGCAGGGGCAGCCCGCCGAACCGGTGATGCCACTGGCCGCTGACCTCGCCAGCCGGCTGCGTGCCTGCGGCGATGATCGGGAACGGATCGCGGTGACCGAGGCGGTATTCGCCTCCCAACTGACCGGGCCGCCGGCTGAGTTGACCCTGGTGCAGGATGCGGTGACCGCGCTGACCACCGACCCGCAGGTGCGCCGGGTCCGGGATGCGACCGGTCCATTGGGTGTCAGTGAGCGCACCCTGCAACGGCTGTTCGCCGACTATCTCGGGCTGACGCCGGGCTGGGTGTTGCGGCGGGGCCGGTTGCACGCCGCGGCCGAACGGCTGATCCAGTTGGCGGCAACCGCGCGCTCGGAGCGGGCGGCGCTGGCCGACGTGGCGACCGAGTTCGGCTATTCCGACCAGGCCCATCTGACCAATGACTTCACCAAGATCATCGGCACGCCACCGGCGAGCTGGTTGGGCAGCCTGATCTCGGAGCATCCGGTGGCCGGCTGAGCAGCACCGGTCCACGGTTGGCGGCTGCGTACTAGGTTCAGAGGATGGAGAAGAAGCCCCTTGTCCTCGAGATAGATCTCAGCCTCGGCCTACTGGACGCTGCTCCGCAGGACCCACTGACCGCATTGCGAGCACGGAACACTCCGCGGCTCTCCCACATCGTCTCCGGACTGCGTCACGCTGCCACCGATGATGACGTGGTCGCCCTGGTGATCCACCTGACGCCGATGATCCGGGCTGCCGAAGCGGATGAGCTGGCGATCGCGCTGCGGTCGTTCCGGGCGGCCGGCAAGCAGGTGATCGCCTGGACCGAGAGCTTCGGCGAGCTCGGCCCCGGCACGCTGCCCTACTACCTGGCGACAGCGGCCGACCAGATCTGGATGCAACCCAGCGGCACGCTCGGCCTGCAGGGCATCGGGCTGGACGTCGCAACCGTCCGCGGAGTGCTGGACAAGATCGGCGCCGACCCGCAGATCGGTCAGCGACACGAGTACAAGACCGCCGCCGAGATGTACACCTCGACCGAGATCAGCGAACCCAACCGGGAGATGACCGGCCGGATGTGCGCATCGATCACCGAGCAGGTGATCGCAGCTACGGCAGCGGCCCGGGCGGTGTCGGCCGACCAGGTCGCCGAGGCGATGACGATCGCCCCACTGACCGCCGAGGAGGCCCTGGATCGGCACTTGGTCGACCATCTCGGCTATCGCGGCGACGTCTACCGGTCGGTACGGGACACGTACGGAGTTCGTGACCATGACGACGACGATGATCACGCCCAACCGGAGATCCGGCTGCTCTTCGCGCACAGGTATGCACGGTCGTTGCCGAAACAGGCCGTGATCATGGCCAAGAGGCGGCGCAGTCCGATCATCGCCGTCGTCGACGTGCAGGGGGCGATCGTCACCGGGCGCGGTCATGGCCAGCTGCCGACCCAGCGGCCACAGGCCGGATCGGACCTGGTGGTGGCGGCATTGCGTTCGGCGGCCGAGAACGACTCGGTCCGGGCGGTGGTGTTGCGGGTGGACAGCCCGGGCGGTTCGTACGTCGCCTCGGATGCGATCCGGGACGCGGTGCTGCGGGTGAAGCTGACCGGTCGACCGGTGATCGTCTCGATGGGTTCGTTGGCCGCATCGGGCGGCTACTTCGTCTCGATGGCCGCTGATCGGATCGTCGCCCTGCCCAGCACGCTGACCGGATCGATCGGTGTGCTCGGCGGCAAGGTGGTGATCAAGGAGACCCTGTCCAGGATCGGCATCACCCGGGAGGCGATCGGCAGCGAGTCGGCGACCATGTTCTCGTCCAACCGACGCTTCGCCGACGACGAATGGACCCGGGTGGAGGGATGGCTGGACGCCGTCTACTCCGACTTCACCCACAAGGCCGCAGACGATCGCGGCATCGACTACCCGGACCTGGAGGCGGTTGCCCGCGGACGGGTCTGGACCGGCGCCGACGCCCTGCAGCGTGGTCTGGTCGACGAGCTCGGCGGGCTCCGTACGGCGGTCGAGCTGGCCTGCCATCGGGTCGGCACCGACATCGATCATGTCCGGGTGCAACAGTTCCCGCAGTTGCCGATGCTGACGCGGTTGAAGCCCGCGGAGTCCACCGAGTCGTTGGCGGATGCGGTGATCAGCGGACCGCCGATGGGGCTGCTGGAAACGCTGACCACGGCATTGGGAGTGCAGCAGGCAGGAGTGCTGGCCCTACCGTGGCGGTTCCGGTTCAGTTGATCATGGCGTTGCGCTGATCGGCTGGATCTGCTGATCAGACCGCCTCGGTTCGGCGTGATGATCTTGACGAGCTGACCGTCAGGAGGTCCTGACCCGACGGGCGTGCAGCACTCGGGCGCCGTTCGGGGTCCGAGTGATGATCAAGGTCGCCGGTTGGCTGCCGGAGGGTTTGAGCCGCTTGCGCAGCAGGGCCGGATCGATGTCGATGCCGCGCTTCTTGATCTCCACCGTGCCGATGTCATGATCACGAACCCAACGCCGCAACACCTTCTCCGCGTACGGGAGCTGGTCCAGGATCTCGAACACGCCGGCGTACGGGGTCATGATCAACTCGTCCGCACTCAGGTAGGCGATCTGATCATCGAGCAGCCAGGCCGACAACTCGGCGGCCAGGGCACCGATCGCGCCGGCCCGGATCACCGCACCGTCCGGCTCGTAGAGAAACCGCCCGGGTGCTCGGACCTGGGCCGAGGAAGGGCCCGCGATCATCCGGTGATCGGGCATGATCAACGCCGACCGCTGGTCCGGGGTGCTGCCCGGGCCGCATCGTAGGCAGACTTCAACCGTCTCGCCGCGGTCTGTGAGCCATTCCGCTTCGACACCGTCAGGGATCTCGCGATGCGGCAGGGCCGGACCGAGCTTGACCGCGACCGGCCGGCCGGAGCCGAGCAGCCCGGTGACGAACGACCAGGACGGCAGGAAGTCCTCGGTCCGCCACAGCCGCCCGGCGCTGGTCCGCCGGGCCGGATCCAGGAAGACCGCGTCGTCGTCCTTGATCAACTCCGCGGCCAGTTCCTCTGCGTCGCCGGTGATCACCTCGACCCGGCCGTCCGGATGCTCCTGGGCGGCGACGTTGGCTCGGGCGATCTCGGCGGTGTGCTCGTCGATCTCGACCGCGATCACGTCCAGACCGCACTCGGCGAACGCGAGCGCGTCGGTGCCGATCCCGCAACCAAGATCAACAACACGCCGGGCCCCGGTCGCGGCGATCCGACGGGCATGGTGGGCAGCCACCGCCGGACGGGTCGCCTGCTCCAGACCGTCCCGAGTGAAGAACATCGAGGCCGCCCGATCACCGAACTTGACGACTGCCCGCCACCGCAGCACGACCTGATCGAGTGCGGCAGCGGCGATCTCGGGGCTGTGCCGTCGACGCATCCGCTGGGCCGCTGCGAGGGATTGCGGATCAGCCTCGGCCCCGGCATCGGCCAGCGCTTCGGCGGTCAGCGGGGTCGGCAACACGCTTCGACCCTACTGATCCGTCGACCTCGGTGTAGCCGCAGCACCTCCGATCGACGGAGGGTTCGCAGGCTATCCGACCGAGTGTGATCAGGCGTTGGCGACGGAGCGGCTGCGCGGGGCGCGAACCGGGAAGTGCTGCATGCCGCGGATCAGGCTGCCGGGCCGCCGCTGCCGAGGACCGGCCAGCGTGAGCTCGGGGAATTCGGTGACGATGGTGCGCAACGCTATGCCGGCTTCCAGCCGGGCCAGCGCGGCGCCGACGCAGTAGTGCACCCCGCCCGAGAAGGACAGATGACTGTCGGCGTCGTCCCGGGTGATGTCGAAGACGCCGGGTTCGGCGAAGACGGCGGGGTCGCGGTTCGCGCCGCCGATCGCGGTCATGATCCACTCACCGGCCTTGATCGGTACGCCCGCGACTTCGGTGTCGGCCATCGCGAGCCGGCCGGTGCGTTGCACCGGTGAGTCGTACCGCAGACCCTCCTCGATCGCGCGCTCGGCCAGCTCGGGCCGCTCGACCAGCAACCGCCATTGCTCCGGATTCGAGAGCAGCGCCAGCACGGTGTTGCCGATCAGATTGACCGTGGTCTCGAAGCCGGCGATCAACAGCAGCGTGCACAGCGGCACCATCTCCTCCGGCCGTACGGTGTTGTCGGAGTTGACGATCCGGCTGACCACATCGTCGGTCGGCTCCTGGCGACGCAGTTCGAAGATGCCGGTGAAGATCTCGGCAAGCCGCTTCTGGGTGGCCGCCAGCCGCTGGGCATGGCCGAGCGACTGGATGCCGCCCAGGGCGCTGCCGAACTCGGTGCCGTGCCGGGCGAATTCGTCGGCGTCGGCGTCCGGGATCCCCAACAAGTCGGTGATCACGGCGATCGGCAGCGGAGCTGCCACCACCGAGACCAGATCGAACGGCTCGTTCCTGGGTACGTCCTTGATCAGGTTCTGCAGGACGGCCTCGATCCTGGGTGTGTAGCGGCCGATGGTACGGACGCCGAAATCCGGTGCCACCAGTCGCCGCAGCCGGGTGTGATCGGGCGGATTCATGTCCAGCAGGGAAAGACTCTTGTCCCGGTCGTCCTCGCCGACACCGAAGTCACGGGATCGCAGCACCTCGTTGCAGATTTCATGATCAACAGTGACCAGATGGCCGAACGGGGTCTTGGACACGCGGCCTCGGGCCCGGATCTCCTCGTACAGCGGGTAGGGGTCGAGCCGTCCCGGATCGAGCTGCAGCCGGGCCACCGGGTCTCGTCTCAGGTAGCCGTACCAGGCCAGCTTGGCCTTGGTCCCGTACAACTCCTTGACGAACTGCAGCTGCTGTTTCTTGATCGCCATCGACTCTGTCCTCACTGCCCGGCTTCGTTCCCTCGTCCATCCTCACCCGATCCTGGAGTCAGACAACCCCACAGATGTCATCACCGGGCAGGTCCCGCCTCGGTCCGGCCGGTGCCGAACCGGGCGCCGATGCCTCGACCACCCCGGCCGGCGTCCGGGACGGCAGCTAGCGTTCTCGCGTGGAGACGACCGATGCCTGATGCCGAGCCGCAGCGGCAGCCATGACGTCGACCACGAATCGACGAGCCCGGCTGGCGGTGACGATCGCGTTCGGCACTCAGGCACTGCCGTTCGCATCCTGGGCCGCTCACATCCCGACGGTCGCGGCCGGTCTGGGGCTGGACAACGCGGCTCTCGGTACGGCGCTGCTGGGGGCGCCGGTCGGCTCGGTGTTGTCGATGCCGCTCACCGGGCGGCTGCTGCCGCGGGTCGGCAGTCCGATTCTGATCCGCATCGCGATCGTCGGCTACCTCCTGGCCGGCTGCGGGATCGGACTCGCCCAGGGAACGGTGTCGTTGTTCGTCGCGCTGGCGGTTTGGGGCTTCTTCCAAGGCTCGCTCGGCGTCGCCATGAACACCCAAGGGGTCACGATCGAGCGTTCGATGGGCCGGCCGATCATGTCCGGATTCCATGGCGCTTGGAGCATCGGGGCACTGGGCGGAGCGATGATCGGCTCGGCCGCGGTGGCGCTGGGAGTCGGCCTGCTGCCGCAACTGGTGATCATGGGAGCGGTGCTGCTGCTGCTCAACGCGGTAGTGACCCGGACCATGATCGACGATCACGACACCGGCCGGCGAAGCCCGACGCAACAGCGCCGCAGCCGGTCACCGATGATCTTGCTGCTGGGCGGCATCGCGATGGCCTGCATGTTGTGCGAGGGAGCGGCCGCCGACTGGTCGGCGAAGTACCTCCGCGACAGCCTGCACGCCGGGCCCGGAATCGCCGGGCTGGCCTATGCCGCCTACGCCGCGACGATGGTGGTGGTCCGGCTCTCCGGCGGCTGGGTGCTCTCCCGCCGGCCGGTCCGGACCATCCTGCCGGCGCTCGCTGTCCTGGCCACCGTGGGGATGTCGGTCGCCCTGCTGGTCGGCCGGCCGGCGGTGGCGATCATCGGATTCGCGTTGCTCGGCGCGGGTGTGGCGGCGGTGGTGCCGGCCGCTTTCACGGCCGCCGGAAGGTTGTCCGCCAGCAATGCCGGGACCGCGATCGCCACAGTGTCGGCGCTCGGCTGGGCAGGTTTCATGATCGGCCCGCCGGCGATCGGGCACCTGGCTCAGGCGACCACGCTGCCGATCGCGCTGGCGTTGATCCCGATCCTGACCGCGGCCGTCGCCGCCGGCATCCGCTTCAGCCCGGCCTTCCGCGGTCAGTGAACTGGCAGCTGGGGTCCCCGGATCAACAGAGCGGGCGACTGACGGGCATGGTCGAGTCGGCACCGAAATCGAGTGCGGACGGACGAAGATCACGTCGTACCATCTCCGCGCCCAGGGCCGCGATCATGGCGCCGTTGTCGGTGCACAGCGCAGGCTTCGGGCGCCGCAGCCGGATGCCACGTTCGGCGGTGCGTTCCTGTAACAGGGCACGCAACCGACCGTTGGCCGCTACCCCGCCGCCGATCAACAGATCCTCGGCGCCCAACGCCGTACAGGCATCGACGGCCTTCGCGCTGAGCACATCGCAGACGGCCTCCTGGAAACTGGCCGCGACATCGGTCAGCGGGATGTCCAGGCCGTCCCGCTGCCGCAATTCGACCCAGCGCGCGACGGCGGTCTTCAAACCGGAGAAGGAGAAGTCGAAGCGATGCTTGATCAGATCCTTCTGCGCGGTGAGTCCGCGGGGGAAACGGATCGCCTTAGGATCGCCGGCCCGGGACGGATCGCCGTCCCCGTTGGCGATCCGGTCGATCACCGGCCCGCCCGGGTAGGAGAGTCCGAGCAGGCGAGCCACCTTGTCGTACGCCTCCCCGGCGGCGTCGTCGATGGTCGCACCGATCTCGATGATCTTGGTCGCGACGTCGTCCACCTGCAGCAGCGAGGTGTGCCCGCCGGACACCAGCAGGGCGACCGCCGGCTGCGGCAACGGGCCGTGCTCGAGCAGGTCGACGGCGACGTGCCCGGCCAGGTGATTGACCCCGTACAGGGGTTTGCCGGTGGCCAACGCCAGCGCCTTGGCCGCCGAGATGCCGACCACCAGGGCACCCATCAGGCCGGGTCCGGCGGTGACGGCGATCGCGTCGATCTCGGACAGGTCGACCTCGGCGGTCGCCAGCGCGCGCTCCAACGTCGGCACGATCGCCTCCAGGTGGGCGCGACTGGCCACCTCCGGGACCACGCCGCCGAAGCGGACATGTTCATCCACGCTGGAGGCGACTTCGTTGGCCAACAGCTGGTGCCCCCGAACGATCCCGACGCCGGTCTCGTCGCAGGAGGACTCGATCCCGAGGATCAGCGGTTCACTCACGTGCGTCCCTCTTCCGCTCGATGATCTTGCAAACTCAGCTTCATGATCACGGCATCCCGACCGGGGCCGTAGTAGTCCCGGCGAGTGATCAACTCGATGAATCCGAATGATCGATAGAGCGCGATCGCAGCAGCGTTGCCGGACCACACCTCCAAGATCATTTCCTCGGCACCGTCCGCTTCGATCTTGCCGAGTGCGGTGTCGATCAACCTACGAGCCAGGC
>DATCVL010000117.1:0-10313 GCA_036566865.1 Microlunatus sp. | reverse complement strand
GATCCCTTCGCCGACCAGGCTTCCCGGCACACCAGGTGCCGAATCTACTCCCGACCGCCGCTCCTGTCACCTGGGCAGGATGCCGGTCACGGATTGTCGGAGTCAGGGTCGCCGCGGCATACCCGGACTCCTCTTCGGCTTCGTGACTACCAGATGCGGACGCGCTGGTCCTGGGGCAGGAAGAGCTGATCGGAGTCGGTCACCCCGAAGGCGTCGTAGAAGGCGCCGATGTTGCGGACGATCTGGTTGCAGCGGAACTCCGCGGGCGAGTGCGGGTCGGTGGCCAGCCGCTGGATCATCGCCTCGGACCTGATCTTGGTCTGCCAGATCGCGGCGTAGCTGTAGAACAACCGCTGCGCGCCGGTCAGTCCGTCGATCGGCTCGGGATCCTTGCCCTGCAAGGAAATCCGCCAGGCCTTGTACGCGATCGACAGGCCACCGAGATCACCGATGTTCTCACCGATGGTGAGTGAACCGTTGACGTGATGACCCGGCGTCTGCTCCGGCTCCAGGGCGTCGTACTGAGCGATCAAGGCCTTGGTCCGCTGCTCGAACGCCTCCCGATCCTCGTCGGTCCACCAGTTGAGCAACCGCCCGTCGCCGTCACAGGTGGAGCCTTGATCGTCGAAGCCGTGGCCGATCTCGTGGCCGATCACGGCGCCGATGCCGCCGTAGTTGACCGCGTCATCGGCGGTCTCGTTGAAGAAGGGCGGCTGCAGGATCGCTGCCGGGAAGACGATCTCGTTGCGCAGCGGGTGGTAGTAGGCGTTCACCGTCTGCGGCGTCATCAGCCACTCGTCCCGGTCGACCGGCTTGCCGATCTTGTCCAGGGTCCGGTTCAGTTCGAACTGGTGCGCCCGGATCACGTTGCCGATCAGGTCACCCGGCTTGATCTCCAGGGTGGTGTAGTCACGCCACTTGTCCGGGAAGCCGATCTTGGGTCGGAACTTGCTCAGCTTGTCCAGCGCCTTGGCCCGGGTCTCGTCGGTCATCCAGTCCAGCTCGGAGATGGATTCCTGGTAGGCGGCGATCAGATTCGCGACCAACTCGTCCATCCGCTCCTTGGCCGCCGATGAGAAGTGTCGCTCCACGTACACCCGACCGACGGCCTCGCCGAGCGAGCCTTCGACCAGTGCGACGCCGCGCTTCCAACGCTCCTTCAGGGTCGGGATGCCGTTCAGCACGGTTCCGTAGAAGCGGAACCGCTCGTCCACGAAGGCGCCGGACAGGTACGGGGAGAAGCTGGTGATGATCTTCCACCGCGCCCAGGATTTCCAAGCAGGCAAGCGTTCCTCGGACAGCAGCGGCGCCGCGTCGGTGAAGAACGACGGCTGCTCGACGACCAGCTCGGCGAAGATCGTCTCGTCGATGTCGGCCGCGGCCAGGAAGCTGCGCAGCCGCAGCCCCGGTGCGGCCTCGTCCAGCTCGGCCAGCGTCATCGGGTTGTACATCGCCCGAAGGTCGCGGGTCTTGACCTTGTCCCAATGGTGGGCGGCGATCTCGGTCTCCAGCGCCAGCACCGACGCGGCCTGATCGGCGGCTTCGGTCAGCTCGGCCAGCTCGAAGGACTTCTGCAGGTGCTCGAGGTAGGCCGTACGGATCTCGGCGTAGTTGTCGGCGCGGTAGAACTCCTCGTCCGGCAGCCCGATCCCGGACTGTCCGACGAACATGATCATCCGCTGCGGGTCACCCGGGTCGGACTCGGAGTCGAATCCGATCAGTCCCGCCACCCCGACCCGGGCGAACCGCCCGAGCAGGTCGGTGAAGCCGGCGATGTCGGTCACCGCATCGACCTCGGCCAGCAGCGGGCGGATCGGCTCCGAGCCGGCGGCCTCGATCGTCTCGGTGTCCATGAAACTGGCGTACAGCGCGGCGATCTTGCCCTCGTCGGTGCTCGGATCGTCGGCTGAGAGGCCGGTGATGATGTCCTGGGTCGCCTGCTCGGCCTCGTCCCGCAGTTTGATGAACGCACCCGTCATCGGCTGGTCGTCGGGGATCTCGGCGGTCTTCATCCAGCCGCCGTTCACGTGGCTGAAGAGATCGTCCTGGGCCCGTACCGATTCGTCGGCCTGGGACAGATCGAGGGCCGGTACCGGTAGCTGCTGCGCTGAAGGCTGTGAAGTCACGAGGGCGATGCTACGTCAGCCGTTCGGGCCCGTCCTACGATGCCGCCATGGCACGCTTCGACTCACCGGTTCCCGGCACTCACGACCCGTATCTCGCCTCCGCCGATCGCTATCGCGGCACCGAGTATCGACCAGTGGGCCGATCGGGCCTGCTGCTGCCGCCGATCTCCCTCGGACTCTGGTACAACTTCGGCGACGACCGCCCCTTCGCCACCCAGCGGGAGATCCTCCGGTACGCCTTCGACCACGGCATCAGCCACTTCGACCTGGCCAACAACTACGGTCCGCCGTACGGTTCCGCGGAGGAGAACTTCGGCCGGATGATGATCAAGGACTTCGGGCCGTACCGGCACGAGATGATCATCTCCAGCAAGGCTGGTTGGGACATGTGGCCCGGTCCGTACGGGAGGCTCGGCGGCCGCACCTATCTGCTGAACAGCCTGGACGAGTCGCTGCAGCGGATGAATCTCGATTACGTCGACATCTTCTACAGCCACCGGTTCGATCCGGACACTCCGCTGGAGGAGACCGTCGGCGCGCTGGACACCGCAGTCCGTTCCGGCAAGGCCCGGTTCGTCGGCATCTCCTCCTACTCCGCCGAACGGACCCGGCAGGCCAAGGCGATCGCCGATGATCTCGGTACGCCGCTGGTCATCCACCAACCGTCCTACTCGATGGTGAACCGGTGGATCGAGGGTGGCCTGACCGACGCGCTGGACGAGCTGGGGATGGGCGCGATCGCGTTCACCGCGCTGGCCCAGGGGATGCTCACCGATCGCTTCACCAGCAAGGCCAGGGCAGCCAGGAGTGCCAGCGGGCAGGGCAGTTCGCGGCCGAGCTTCAGTTCCGACGCGGCAGCAGATCCCAAGATCATCGCCCGGATCGACGGACTCGCCGAGATCGCCCAGCGGCGGGGGCAGTCGCTGGCCCAGCTCGCGCTGGCTTGGGTGCTGCGGCGTCCGACCGTGGCCTCGACCCTGGTCGGAGCCTCCAGCGTTCAGCAGCTGAAGGAAAACCTTCAGGCATTGGACAATCTCGAGCTCAGCGATTCCGAGCTCGCCGAGATCGACACCTACGCCATCGACGAGACCGGGGTCGACATGTGGCGGGATGTGTCCGAGAGCTGATCAGACCGGGCAGGACCGCCTAGGACTCCTTGCCACGCTCCAGCAGCTGCAGAAGGTACTTGCCGTAGCCGGATTTGGCCAGCGCCTGGGCGCGCTCGGACAGCTCCTCGTCGGTCAGGAATCCTTGCCGCCAGGCTGCTTCCTCCGGGGCACCGACCTTGAGTCCTTGCCGGGCCTCAAGGGTGCGGACGAAGTTGCCGGCGTCGTTCAGCGAATCGAAGGTGCCGGTGTCCAGCCACGCGGTGCCGCGGGGGAGTACGCCGACCTGCAGCTTGCCCTGGGACAAGTAGTGCTTGTTGACGTCGGTGATCTCGTACTCGCCCCGTGCCGAGGGCTCGAGTCCGGCAGCGATCTCCAGTACGTCGTTGTCGTAGAAGTAGAGGCCGGGGACGGCGTAGTTGGACTGCGGCTTCTCCGGCTTCTCCTCCAGTGAGACGGCCCGTTGTCGATCATCGAATTCGACCACGCCGTACCGCTCCGGATCGGAAACCCAGTAGGCGAAGACCGCGCCTCCGTCGATGGTGGAGAAGCGGCGTAGCTGGCTGCCGAGACCGGGCCCGTAGAAGATGTTGTCGCCGAGCACGAGCGCGACCGGTTCGTTGCCGACGAACTCCCGGCCGATCACGAAGGCCTGGGCGAGACCATTCGGCTCCGCCTGGGTGGCGTAGGTGATGGACACGCCGAACTGCGAACCGTCACCGAGCAGCCGCCGGAAACTGTCCGCGTCGTGCGGGGTGGTGATCACCAGGATGTCGCGGATGCCGGCGAAGATCAGCGTGGACAGCGGGTAGTAGATCATCGGCTTGTCGTAGACCGGGACCAGCTGCTTGCTGACGCCGAGCGTGACCGGATGCAGCCGAGTGCCGGAGCCACCGGCCAGGATGATGCCTCGCATTCGCCCAAGTCTGTCCGAAATCCGGGTCGCCTGCACGTCACTTGCTGTTCTTCTAGACTTCCGGAGGTGACTTCCTATTTGGTGACGGGTGGCGCGGGGTTCATCGGATCGAACTTCGTCCACTTCCTGCTGGCGCATACCGACGCCGCGGTGACGGTGCTGGACAAGCTGACCTACGCCGGCAATCTGGCCTCGCTGGACGGGCTGCCGGCGGACCGATTCCGATTCGTCCGCGGCGACATCTGCGATGCCGACCTGGTGGACGACCTGGTCGGCTCACACGACTGTGTGGTGCACTACGCCGCCGAGTCGCACAACGACAATTCGCTGGCCGACCCGTCGCCGTTCGTGCAGACGAACCTGGTCGGCACCTTCACCCTGTTGGAGGCCGTTCGCCGGCACGATGTGCGCTATCACCACATCTCCACCGATGAGGTGTACGGCGACCTGGAGCTGGACGATCCGCACCGCTTCACCGAGGCGACCCCGTACAACCCGTCCAGTCCGTACTCGTCCACCAAGGCCGGATCGGATCTGCTCGTCCGAGCGTGGGTGCGGTCCTTCAAGGTGGCGGCCACCATCAGCAACTGCTCCAACAACTACGGGCCCTATCAGCATGTGGAGAAGTTCATCCCGCGGCAGATCACCAACGTGCTGGAGGGTGGGCGGCCGAAACTGTACGGAGCCGGGCAGAATGTCCGGGACTGGATCCACGCCGAGGATCACAGCGCCGCCGTGTTCAAGATCATCGAGGCCGGCCGAATCGGCGAGACCTATCTGATCGGCGCCGACGGGGAGCAGAACAACAAGGACGTCGTCGAGTTGATCTTGGAATTGTTGGGCCGTCCGCGGGACGCCTACGATCATGTCAACGATCGGGCAGGTCATGATCTTCGGTACGCGATCGACTCGACCAAGCTGCGGGACGAGTTGGGCTGGCTCCCGATCTACTCCGACTTCCGGGCCGGACTGGCTCAGACGATCGACTGGTATCGGGGCAACGAAGCCTGGTGGAGACCGCAGAAGCAAGCGACCGAGGCCAAGTACGCCGCGACCGGACAGTGAGTATGACTGAACTGACCATCACCGAGTCGGTCATCCCCGGCTTGTTGATCATCAACCTGCCCCTGCCCGGCGACAACCGCGGCTGGTTCAAGGAGAACTGGCAACGGGAGAAGATGATCAAGCTGGGGCTGCCCGATTTCGGCCCGGTGCAGAACAACGTCTCGTTCAACGCCTCGACCGGGGTCACCCGGGGGATGCACGCAGAACCGTGGGACAAGTACATCGCGCTCGCCACCGGCAGGATCTTCGGTGCCTGGGTCGACCTGCGGGAAGGAAAGTCCTTCGGCACCGTCTACACCCACGAGCTCGGCCCGGGGACGGCGATCTTCGTGCCGCGCGGGGTGGCCAACGGTTATCAGACCCTGGAGCCGAACACGGCCTACAGCTACCTGGTCAACGAACACTGGAGCGAGGAGGCTCGCTCGGAGTACACCTTCCTCAACCTGGCCGACGAGACTGCGGCCATCGACTGGCCGATCCCGCTCGAGCAGTGCGAGCTTTCCGAAGCGGACAAGGGACATCCGCGGCTGGCCGAGGTGGTGCCGATGCGACGGAAGCGGACTGTGATCATCGGCGCCAACGGGCAGCTCGGGCGGGCGCTGGCCGCGATCCTGCCGGATGCCGAGGCGGCCGATCGCGGCACCCTCGATCTGACCTCGGCCGAGTCGTTGGAGAGCTTCGACTGGCGCGAGTACGACGTGGTGATCAACGCTGCTGCCCACACGGCAGTGGACGCGGCAGAGACCCTCGACGGACGACGTGCCGCCTGGGCGGCCAATGTCAGCGGCGTCGCCGCACTCGCCGAGATCGCGCGGCGGCATCGACTGACGCTGGTGCACATCTCGTCCGATTACGTCTTCGACGGCAGCGCGGCACTGCACCCCGAGGAGGAGCCTTTCTCACCGTTGGGTGTCTACGGCCAGACCAAGGCGGCCGGCGACCTGATCGTGGCCACAGTGCCGCAGCACTACATCCTGCGCACCAGTTGGGTGATCGGGGACGGCAACAACTTCGTCCGTACCATGATCAAGCTCGCCGACAACGGCGTCGAGCCGTCGGTGGTCGATGATCAGCTCGGCCGGCTCACCTTCGCCGACGACATCGCCCGTGGGATCGTGCATCTGCTGGACACCCGGCCGGCCCACGGCGTCTACAACCTGACCAGCGACGGCGAGCCACAGAGCTGGGCCGGCCTGGCCAAGATCATCTTTGCCGCTCGTGGCAAGTCCGAGGAGATGGTCACTCCGGTCAGCACAGAGACCTACGGGAAGGGGAAGTCACTCGCCCCTCGGCCGGCCAGCAGTGTGCTGGACCTGACCAAGATCAAGTCAACGGGCTTTGTCCCGGTTGACGGCGCGGAGGCGCTCGCCCGCTACCTTGATCACCAGGGATAGACGCCTCCGGTCTCGCAGCGGAACACCCCGGTCTGGTCATCGTCGATCAGCACCTGGGCTGCGATTCGCGATCCACCCTGTTCCGCGCTGTCCCGCCCGGTGTGCTGATTCAGGTCGGTGGCCACGAATCCGGGCGACAACGCGTTCACCCGGATGCCGTCGGCCCGCAGTGCTGCTGCATAGACGAGGGTGATCGCGTTCAGCGCGGCCTTCGACGTGTTGTAGGTGAGGAGCGTCTGGTAGCGAGACAGCTGGGGATTCGGGCCGGTGAGGAAGTCGATCGTGCCGAGTCCGCTGCTGACGTTGCCGATCAAGGGTCGCATTCCCTTGCGTAGCAAGGGAAGTAGCTAGTTGATCATGGCAACCGGGCCCAACGCGTTGGTCTCGTAGACCGCCCTGAGGTCGGCGAGCGGCACCTCGGCCGGTACCCGTCCGGCATCCCGGGTGATGGCCGCGTTGTTGATCAGGATGTCAAGGCGACCGTAGTCGCCCGCGATCAGCTCGGCCGCAGACCTGATCGTCTGCTCATCGGTGACATCGAGCTCGACCGGCCGGACCTGCAGGCCGTCGACGGCCAGCGCGTCGGCAGCAGCCTGCCCGCGCTCGGGATCCCGGGCGCCCATCAGGACGGTGTGCCCGGCAATCGCCAGGGCCCGCGCGGTCTCGTACCCGATGCCCTTGTTTGCTCCGGTGATCAGGATGATCTTGGACTCTTCGGTGTGCTTCATGGTGCCAGCCTGTGCTCTCCGTCGACGTGGTGGCAGAGTCGTGTCGGTCCTGGGGTTGCCCAGGGTGGTATCAGCAATGCCACCTGGAGATCGGCCATCCGGGTGCAGGATGGACCGGTGGATCAGGTCGATCGTGACGAGTTGGGCGCCTTCCTGCGGCGGCACCGGGAACGGGTTCAACCCGGTGACCTCGGCCTGCCGGTGTCCGCACGGCGTCGTACGCCTGGACTGCGCCGGCAGGAAGTCGCTCAGCTGGCTGGCATGTCGATCGACTACTACATCCAACTGGAGCAGGCCCGCGGCCCGCGACCGTCGGCCCAGATCCTCAGCGCCTTGGGCAGGGCCCTGAGGATGTCCGACGAGGAGACGGGCTACCTGGCCGAGTTGGCCGGAGTCGAGCTGCGGCGGCCGGATTCCGTCGAGCGGGAGGTCCGGCCCGGCCTGCTGCACGTCCTTGATCAACTCGCCGATGCGCCCGCGTTGGTCTGCAGCGCGACTCTCGACGTGCTCGCCTGGAACCCGATGGCGGCCGCTCTGCTGCCCGGGCTGGTCGCTCAGCCGGACGGCGAACGCAATGTGATCCTGCGGCATTTCTCCCAGCCGGCGGCCGGGGAACGCCTCGACCCGGAGGACCGCGTGCGGTTCGGTCGCGAGCTGGTCGCCCAACTGCGGTTGGCCGTCGCTCGCTACCGGGGCGACGCGGTGGTCACCCAGCTGGTGTCCCGGCTGCGGCAACACAGCGACGACTTTCGCCGGCTGTGGGACGAACAGGACGTGACCTGGACCCAGTCGACCCCCAAGCGCATCAATCACCCAGTGCTCGGGCGGATCGAATTGGACTGCGAGGCACTGCACGATCCGGGTCGTGATCAGTGGTTGATCATCTACACCGCGCGACCGGGCACGCCGGCGCGAGAGGCGCTGCAGTTGCTGCGCGTGATCGGCACCGAAACCCTGGCGTCAGAGCCGACCGGCTGATCGTCCCGCTCCGACCTGATCCGCACCTTGCGCCTGGACGCGCAACGATGGCGGCGCCCGACGCCTGGCCGTTGGCTGTGCCGGATGCGATGGAACGACGTGCGGCCGGTGGTGCACAACCGCGCCCTGGTGTTGCTGGTCCTCGGGCGATCGATCTCCTGGTACGGCAATGCGCTGGCGCCGATGGCAATCGTGTTCGCCATCCTCGATCTGGGTCTACCCGTGGGCGCGGTCAGTATCGCGGTGTTGGCGCGGAGCGTCCCGCAGCTGCTGCTGGTCCTGATCGGTGGCACGCTGGCCGATCGCTGGCGCTCACGGCAGCTGCTGGTCCTGGGCTCCGCGGTCGCCGGTGCGAGCCAGGCAACCATGGCTGTCTTGTTGATCAGCGGCCACGGTGGGCTGCTGTGGGTGGCCGGACTCTCGGTGATCAACGGCGTCTCCGCGGCGCTGGCGGGCCCGGCGGCTGGTGCGCTGTTCCGGTCCCTGGTGGCCGAGCCGGAGTGGAAGGCGGCCTCGATCCTTGAACGCACCGGACAACAGCTCGGGCTGATGCTCGGTCTGTCCACCGGCGGGATCTTGATCGGTTGGGCCGGAGCGGGGGCTGCCATCGCCGTCGACGCACTCACCTTCGCTGTCGCGACCGGCTGCTTCCTGATCATGCGCACGCCGCAGTCGTCACAGCAACCGCCGCCGAGGTCGATGCTGAGCCAGCTGTCCGAGGGCTTCGGCTACCTGCGTCGACGGCGGTGGTTGATCATGATCAACATCCAGAGTTTGATCACTGCGGTCGCGTTCGCAGGCGGTCTGCAGGTGCTCGCGGCGGTCGTTGCCGATGCCAGCTTCGGCCGGGCCGGGCTGGGACTCGCCAGTGGGTGTCAGACCGGCGGAGCGGTGCTCGGGCTGGTGATCGCCGGTGCCCTTCCCGCCGCTTCGCGACTGGGGCGTCCGTTGTTGCTCGGGGCGGTCGTCGCTCTCCCGTTGATCACGCTCGCCGTTGGACCCTGGCTGCTCGGCAATGGCCCGCTGGTCATCGTCTACGTCGTCGCGATGTTGGTCACCGGTGCGGCCTCGGGTGTAGCCGGAATTTGGAAGAGCGTGATCGTACTGGGGCAGGTCGACCAGGCCATGATCGGCCGGGTCGGCTCGTACGGGCTGTTGGCCTCGATCGGCGGGCTGCCGCTGGGTGAGGCGCTCGCTGCCCCGTTGGATGCCTCGGTGGGCAGCACCGGTGGATTGTTGATCCTGGCCGCAATCGTTGTCCTGGTTGCGATCTGGGCGGCGCTCAGCCCTGCGGTCAGGAAGCTCGGCTACGAGTCGTCCGGGAGCTGAGTTCGGCCCCGCCGACCTCCGGCTGCGGTGCGACCCGATCCGGCTGGGCCGAGACGACCGCCCGACCAAGATCGGAAAGTTCGTACTCGACCGACCGTCCGACCCGGTGCGATCGGGCCAGACCGCTGTCGATCAGGATGGCAAGATGGCGCGAAAGGCTGCCGAGGGAGAGATCGAGCAGGTCCCGCAGCCGAGAAACGTTCGTCGGTGTGTCCAAGATGATCATCACTCGGGCCCGGTTCGCACCGACCAATGCCTCGAGCGCTGTCGACGGCACCTCGGCCGCCGCGAACAGGTTGCCGACGCCACGTGCGGGGTAGAAAAGCACCGACGGATCCTGCCTCCCGCATCGCACCACCGGCCCGGCCGCCACGAACACCGACGGCACCAGCACTACACCGGATCCGCCGGCACCATTGAGGTCGATGCTCTCCATCCCCTCCAGCAGCAGCGAATGTCCGTCCCAGATCAGTCCGTCGCAGACGCTGTCGAAGACGCGGTTCCATCCGCTGCTGCGCAAGATGCCGATGGTCCGCGACATCTCGTGCTCTGCTACCGAGCGGACCGCCGGCCACGCGTCTGCGAGTAGCCGGTCCCACAACGTACGCAGGCCGGCCACGATCCGGCGGCGGATCGCGGCTGTGTCCACCGCGCTGCCCTGGATCGGCAGG
>DATCVL010000116.1:0-7834 GCA_036566865.1 Microlunatus sp. | reverse complement strand
TGTCGCCGATGCGGATCATGATCACCTACGCGGCCCGCAATGCGGTGCTGCCCAGTGTCAGCGGTTTCGCGATCTCGCTCGGCTTCGTGGTGTCGGGTTCGATCGTGGTGGAGACGGTGTTCAGCTACCCGGGGATCGGCTTCACCATGCTTCAGGCCGTACAGAACAACGACTATGCGCTGATGCAGGGACTGTTCCTGGTGATCACCCTGTCCGTGCTGTGCGCGAACTTGCTGGTCGATCTGATGTACGGCTTCATCGACCCGCGTACCCGGGTCTCTAGCTAGGGGAGGGCCGATGCTGCATCGCTATCTCACCGCCAAGTCCGTTGTCGGCGTCTCGATCGTGCTGGCGATCTTCCTGTTCGGGATCATCGCGCCGTTTCTGGTGCAGGACCCGCTGGCAATCTCCGACATCGGGATGGCGCCACCCAGTGCCGAGCACATCCTCGGCACCACCCAGACCGGCCAGGACGTCTTCGCCCAGTTGGCCTGGGCGACCCGCGGATCCTTGATCATCGGCCTGTTGGTCGGTGCGATGGCAACCCTGCTGTCGTTGGTCTTCGGGGTCCTCGGTGGGTACGCCGGCGGCTGGACCGACGAGGCGTTCTCGCTCTTCACCAACGTGGTGTTGATCTTGCCCGGGTTGCCGCTGATGATCGTGATCGGCTCGTACGTCGAACAGAAGGGCATCCTGCTGATCTCGATCGTGCTGGCGATCACCTCCTGGGCGGCCGGCGCGCGGGTGCTGCGAGCCCAGACGCTGTCGATCCGCAACCGCGACTACGTCCAGGCCGCCAAGGTGGCAGGGGAGAGTCCGCTGCGGATCATCGCGGTGGAGATCCTGCCCAATCTGCTGCCGGTGATGTCGTCGGGCTTCGTGTTCGCGATGATCTGGGCAATTCTCGGCGAGGCCGGGTTGGCCTTCATCGGTCTCGGTGTGGTCGGCACCCAGACCTGGGGATCGATGCTCTACTACGCCCAGAACGGCCAGGCCCTGACTCTCGGTGGTTGGTGGTGGTTCGTCCCGCCGGGTGCCATGATCGCCTTGTTGGGAACGGGTCTGGCCTTGATCAACTTCGCCATCGACGAGGTGATCAACCCGCGGCTGCGGACCCAGTACCTGCATCGCACCAAGAAGGTCGAGGCGCGCCTGGAACGTGCGGCCGAGCAGAAGGAGGCGGCGGCGTGACAGCCTTTCCCAGCGAACCGGTGATCGAGGCCGAACCGGAGCCCGTGTTCGAGGATGACCGATCGGCGCTCGCCGAGCTGACCACCCCGCTGGAACGCGGCAGGCCCGAGATCGGTGAGCCGGTGCTCACGGTCAGCCGGCTGAGCATCGACTACGAGATCGCCGAGCCGGTGCATGCGGTCAAGTCGGCCTCGCTCGAGCTGCGTCGCGGCGAGATCCTCGGCCTGGCCGGTGAATCCGGCTGTGGCAAGACCACCTTGGCCTATGGCCTGAACCAACTGCATCGCCCGCCGGCCGTGATCACCGGTGGCTCGGTGACCTTCCACGATGCCGCCACCGGCCGTGACATCGACGTGCTTTCCCTGCAGGGCAAGGAATTGCGGAAGTTCCGCTGGGCAAAGGTGTCGATGGTCTTCCAGGGCGCGATGAATTCGCTCAACCCGGTGATCAGCGTGCGGGCCCAGCTGGCCGACGTGTACGCGACCCACGCACCGACGATGAGCCGGGAGGAGAGGCTGCAACGCAGCCAGGACCTGCTGGAGCTGGTCGGTGTGGACCGGCGCCGGATCAACTCGTTCGCCCACGAACTGTCCGGTGGCATGCGGCAACGGGTGATGATCGCGATGGCGCTGGCGCTGGATCCCCAGCTGATGATCATGGACGAGCCGACAACCGCACTCGACGTGGTGGTGCAGCGGGAGATCCTGCAGGAGATCCTGCGGCTGCGTACCGAGCTGGGATTCGCGGTCATCTTCATCACCCACGATCTGCCGCTGCTGTTGGAGATCGCCGATCGGGTCGCGGTGATGCTGGAGGGCAACATCGTCGAGCTGGCCACCGCCGAGGACCTCTACTTCGATCCCCAGCACGACTACACCAAGAAGTTGCTGGGCTCCTTCCCGTCGCTGACCGGTGACGCGGGGGACTTCGTCCGGGCCGGTTACCAGGAGCGATCATGACGACGTTGGTGGTACGCGAACTGTGCAAGGACTTCCGGCTGCGGAACGGACTGAAGTCGAGCACGCTGCATGCCGTCACCGACGTCTCGTTCGAGTTGGCCGGCGGTCGGACGTTGGCCCTGGTCGGGCAGTCCGGCTCCGGCAAGTCGACGGTGGCTCGGATGATCGCGCAGCTGGAGCGGCAGACCTCCGGCGAGATCCTGCTCGATGATCATCCGATCGGCCGGCGCGGGCGCGCACTGAAGGACTATCGGGCGCAGGTGCAGATGGTCTTCCAGGACCCGTTCTCCTCGCTGAATCCCTTTCACAGCATCGGACATCACCTGGAACGACCGCTGCAGATCAGTGGCCGGTCGACCGGGAAGTCGGCGACCCGCAAGCTGTCCCTGGAGCTGCTGGAGCGGGTCAACCTGACTCCCGCCACCCGGTTCATCGATCGGCGACCGCATGAGCTGTCCGGCGGCCAGCGGCAGCGGGTGGCGATCGCCCGTGCACTGGCGCCGCAGCCGAGCGTGTTGATCGCAGACGAGCCGGTGTCCATGCTGGACGTGTCGATCCGGCTGGAGGTGCTGAATCTGTTGGCCAGGATCCAGCGCGAAGAGAAGCTGGCGATGCTCTACATCACGCACGACCTGGCCACGGCGCGGCACTTCTCCGACGAGATCCTGGTGATGTATCGCGGCCGGGTGGTGGAGCGCGGCTCGGCCGATGAGGTGATCTTGAAACCGCAGGCCGACTTCACCAAGGCGCTGCGGACGGCCTCACCGGAACCGTCGATGAGCCGGCGGTTCATCGACGAGGCACGGCGTCGGGGCGTCCCGATGCCGGATCACGTTAACCGGACCACGGCGTCCTGATCAGCACGCGGCGACCCGGATTCGGATAGAACTGCAGCATGCCCACCTTCGGTCTGACCATGGAACGCAACAGCTGGTCTCCGCGCAGCGAGGAGTTCTACAACCAGTTGCTGGTCGGGCTCGGCGACGAGGTGATCGGCCAGGGCCACATGGTCATCGTCGAGATCGTCGCCGGCCGGGAGGAGGAACTCGCCACCTACGCCCGGTGGGCCCGGGACGGTTCGGTGGATGTCGTGCTGTGCAAGGACATCGGCGTCGGCGATGATCTCGAGGACAGGTTGCTCGAACTCGGTCTGGCGCATGTCGTGCTCGGCGACACCCGGCAACCGGTCAGGTCGAACGCGGTCGCGGTGGACAACGCCGCGGGCCTGCGGGAGGCCATCGACTACCTGAGAGCGGCCGGACACCGGAGGATCGACTGGATCACCGGTCCCGCGGTTCAGTTCCACACCCACGTGCGGATGGAAGTCTTCGCCGACTACCTGTCCGAGGGATTGATCGAGGGCGTCGCCGCCGCCGCCGAGTACGACCCCGAACGTTGTCGCGAGCTGATCACCGCAGCCCTGCAGCGTGATCACCCGCCGACCGCCTTCCTGGTCGACGGCGATTTCCTCGCCACTGTTGCCGTGGACTGTCTGCGCCGCAACGGCCGCGACGTACCGGCCGAGGTATCGGTGGTGTCCTGGGACGATTCGCTGACCTGTCAGCGTGCCGATCCGCCGATCTCGGCCCTGCAGCATCACATTGCTGATCTTGGTCATGCCGTCGGTCGCTGCCTGATCGCCGCGGTCGAGGGTCGCGAGCTGCGCGAGCTCGGTCCGCGACCCCAGTTGGTGATCCGGGCGTCCAGCAGCTGACTCCTTCCATGATCATCTCCGCCGGATGATCAAGACTTCCAGTCGACCATGGCGAATAGGGCGCGCAGCCGCGCGCCGCGGCCCGGATTGAGACGCTCGACCCAGCCGATCCGGCCGTCCAGCTGAGCGCGGAAGTCCGGGTGATCGTGGCGGTTCGCCTGACCCGCACCGTTGCGGGCAGCATCGTGCAGGATCGCCCGCAGGCGGTCGTACTCGCTCCGCACCGGGTTGAGGCGCTCGTTGATCACGATCCCAGTGACCAACTGCCGGCTGCCCCGGGTCCGGGATCGCTGCTTGGCGTCGTTGGGGCGGAATCCTTCCTCGGCAATGATCGTCCGGACCAGGCGCAGGAACCTGACATCGGGCATCCGGCCGTCGCCGGAGAAGGTCAGATCGTCGGCGTACCGGGTGTAACGGTGACCAAGATCATCTGCGAGTCCCTGCAACCGTCGATCGAGTCGAAAGCTCGCCAGGTTGGCGATCGCCGGTGAGCTGGGTGCACCCTGCGGCAGGTGTCGCGTACTCAGGGCTGCCCGCAGCCAGGCTCGATCGCTGGTGTCCCCGCTGACCGGCATCCCCCGCAGGACCCAGTGCGGCGTACGTTGGCCGATCAGGCCGGTGACCAATCGTGCAACGGATTCCGGGTAGCCGCAGTGCCGCATGATCGCGTACCCGCGACCGGCCCGGACCGAACTGAAGAAGCTCCGCAGATCGATGTTGATCACCCAGTCCGACCCGGCATGGCGTACGGCATTGGCTCGGGCATCGCGACCGGCGACGAATCCGAAGGCTGCCGAGTGCACGGGGATCTTGTCCAGCACCCGGTGCAGCAGTCGGCGTTGGACGTCCCGCAGCAGTGGCCGCGGGATCTCCAACAGCCGCGGCGTTCGGCCCGGGCGCTCCAACCATCGGTAGCGATAGGGATGCAGGTCGCCGGGCGGCGTGCGTCGTTGCAGGCCGTTGACATCGGCCAGCCAGAGCAGGACCGGCAGGTCGACACGAAGCAGATCGGCCAACTGTTCCTCGGTGCCGATCACCGGCACCGGCCAGCGGGAGCCCGTCATCCGCAGGTTCGGCGGTTCGAGATCCACCACCGGGATCCGGCCGACCCGCCAGGCGAGGCCGGCCGCGTGATCAGCCTTCAACCCCTGACGGAAGTCGTCCAGTCGATCGATCCCGCTCGCCAGCTCGTCGGGGCGATCCGCCGGCTTGATCGGGAACCGGCCGATCACCTGATCGACGACCGAGATCAACCAACCCGGCCGTCCGCCCAGGGCATGCTCGGCGCTGATGATCATTCGCTCGCGGTCCCAGTCGGCGGTCAGGAAGAGGTAGCCGAGCTGCCGGGACAGCGTTGTCGGATCGGTCACCGCGACTCGACGAGGGGCGGTCCGATCCGGTGATGCGGTAGCGCCGGGCGACCTGCCCTGAGCTGCGGGCACAGACGCGGGCGGAGCCCGCCGAGGTGCCTGCGGTCGTCGGCGTAGTTGATCTTCATCACCTGAGGGTGCCTCAGGCGTCGAGCATCCAGATGCTCGCTCATCCCTCGCTGCCGGCGCCACCGCACGTCCGCGAGTCTAGGGCGGCGCCGGTCTGCCCACAGCAGATCGGGCCCGAACCGGTCGCATCCCGGCGAGTGGACTGACAGGATCGGGGCATGAAGATCTTGATCTTGGGCGGTACGGCGTTCCTCTCCGCGGCGACGGCGCGGGAGGCGGTGGCGCGGGGTCATCGGGTGACCTGTCTGGCGCGGGGGACCAGTGGGCGGCCACCGGAGGGAGCGACCTGGGTCAGGGCCGATCGTGATCAAGGACCGGACGCGTACCTCGAGGTGGCCGACGACTGGGACGCGGTGATCGACGTCGGCCGTCAACCCGAGCAGATCCGGCAGGCGCTGGCCGCGCTGGGAGAGCGGACCCGGCATTGGACCTTCGTCTCCACCGTCTCGGTCTACCGCGACGACGCGACGCCGGATCAGGACGAGTCCGCGCCGCTGCATCCGGCTCTGGCGGCCGGCAGCTTCACCGATCCGGAGGACTACGGTCCGGCCAAGGTCTCCTGCGAGCAGGCGGTGATCGAGGCCGTCGGACCCCGCGCGCACATCAGCCGGGCCGGTCTGATCATCGGTCGGGGCGATGTCAGTGATCGTTTCGGCTACTGGCCAGCACGGTTCGCTCGTGGCGGCGAGGTCTTGGTGCCCGACACCCCGACGGCCGCCACTCAGGTGATCGACGTCGATGATCTTGCGGCTTGGTTGCTCGATGCTGCCGAGTCCGGTGCCACCGGGATCCTCAACTCGGTGGGCGATCCCGCGCCTCTGCGTCAGGTTCTTGACACTGTTTCCGCAGTGGCCGGTGATCATGATCGGCAGGTCCCGGTGGACCCGGCGTTCCTGGTTGATCATCAGGTCGGCTACTGGGCCGGACCGAATTCGCTGCCGTTGTGGCTGCCGGAGGACTACCGCGGCTTCGGCAATCGCTCGAACACCGCCGCGCGGGCGGCCGGGATGCAGCTGCGGCCGCTGGCCGACTCGGCACACAGCGCGCTGAGCTACGAGGTTCAGCTCGGTATCGATCGTGACCGTCGGGCCGGGCTGATGCCGGACGTGGAACGCCGGCTGCTAGCCGCGTGGGTGCGACGCGGGCAGCAACCGGCCGACGGGTCCTGAGCCGGTCGCTCAGGCCGGGATCTTCGTTCCGATCGGCTCGGCGACCAGTTGGTGCACGGGCTTCTTGGTCGCCTGGGTCGGGTAGCGGACGAACACGGCCGCGTGTGAGCCCGGGATGTAGACCCGGAAGCCATCGGCCTTCACAGTCCTGCCGCCGTACGCACCGGCGTTGGCGATGCTGACCAGTTCCTTGGTTGTCTTCCCGGGAGCGAGCACCACCCGCTTCGGCCGCTGGTCATGCCGCCAACTGGCCGGCAGGCCGACCTGGGTGCCATCGCCGTACGCGACGAACGAGACGCCCGCATAGCCGTACATCGACACCCGGTGCTGTGAGGTGTTCCTGAACGTGAGCCAGACGTAGTGGTGACCGGCACTGCTGTTGTCGATCGGTTTCACGCCGACGTGCAGATCCCGCACAGTGGCCGGCGGCGCGGAGACCGCGTCGGCGGTCGGCAGGGTCGCTGCGGACGTCGCGGTTACCCCGATCCCGGCCAGCGCCAGGACCGCAGATGCCATGAGCTTCCTGCTGAATTTGATCATGAAAGTGACGCTAGATCGGGACGATCACCGGGTCGTCCCGGCAACGTCACAACGCGGTCATGGTCGGTTCTCGATCGAGACTCGGCCGAAACTTGAACAAGCCACTCGGGCGCGCTATCGTCCTCCTCGTCCTGTTGTCTGCGGAAGGCCACCCAGTGGATCTCTGAAGTCATAGCTCAGCTGCACCCAGCCGATCCGGCCGGTGCATCTTTTGACTTCAGGAGTGCCCGCAGATGCCTGCTGTTCTGGTCTGTCACGACCTCTCATTCTCTTTCCCCACCGGCGAGTCCGTGCTCGATTCCCTGGACTGCACCTTCGCCGAGGGCTTCACCGGACTGGTCGGCCGCAACGGCGCCGGGAAGTCGACCTTGATCAAATTGCTGGCCGGCCGGCTGCAGCCGACCTCGGGGCAGCTGTCCGGTCCGGACCGGATCGGTTACCTGCCGCAGGATCTGGTGCTGGACTCCGACCGCACGGTTGCCTCGGTCCTCGGCATCGACAAGATCATCGCGGCGCTGGCGAGAGTTGATGCCGGCAACGGTGAACTCGACGACTTCGACGTGATCGGTGATGACTGGGACATCGAGGAGCGGGTCGGCGCCGAGCTGGCCGCATTCGGCTTCGATGATCTTGATCTTGACCGGCCGATCGGCACGTTGTCCGGAGGCCAGGTGGTGTTGCTGGCGCTGGCCGGTCACTTCCTCTCCCGGCCCGATGTGCTGTTGCTGGACGAGCCGACCAACAACCTTGATCAATCCGCCC
>DATCVL010000115.1:0-2595 GCA_036566865.1 Microlunatus sp. | reverse complement strand
ATCCGCTCCCGTTCGGCGGCCACGGCCAGCGTTGACACCCGCTGCTCGGCCCGGTCCAGTCGTTCACGGATCCGGCCGGCCTGGATACCGCCGCCGACCGAACCGCCGATCAGCAGGCTCATCACCCCGATCAGCAGTGGGGTGATCTCCCAGGCCGGGATCGCGGTCAGTGAGACCGCGCAGCTCCAGCCGAGGATGAACCAGCGCGCCATCCGCCACGGGATCAGGGTCGCGAGCATCACCGCGACGTAGACGCCGAAGGTGACGAAATCCCAACCGTTGTACGGAATGGTCAGTGCCGTGAGGCCGACGAAGAAGGCGATGTAGGACCAGCGGAACCAGAGCGGCCCGTCGGCCGCCAGCGACGACCCGACGTAGGTCGCCGCGATCAGCACCACCACAACGATCCGGAAGATCAGCACCGCCGTGCTCGGGTTGCCGTCGGCGACGTCACTGAATCCGAACACCATGAAGAACAGCCCGAACGCATACACGATCAGGACGTTCTGCAGCGCCCGACGGAAGGTCAGCGGCGGTGCCACATCCGGTCCGCAGTAGGCAGTCGGCGCGGCTGTCGAAGTCCCGACTTCATCCCGGGAGACGCTCAGCGCCATCCGAAAGAAGTTCGGCATCACACCACCTTCCCGGGGCCAACTCATCATCCATCAACGCTTGCTGTTGGCCGCAGCTCGACGATATCCCAGCGCGCCGAGAATCGTCAGCGCGATGGTCCAGCCGAGCAGCACCAGCACACCCTGCCACGGGAACGGCCCGCCGATGATCGGATAGCGGCCGAGCGAGGCGAGCCAGTACGACGGCATGAACTCAGCGACCCGCTGCATGGCCTCAGGCATCAGCTGCGCCGGGAACCAGAGTCCGCCGAGCAAGGCCATCACCAACATCACCAACACATTCAGCGGCTGCACCGTCTCGGCCTTGACCCACAGGCCGATCACCAGGCCCAGGATGGTCAACGGGATCAGCGAGACCCACATCAGCAGCAGGGCCGCCAGCCACGCGCCGAACGGAGCCCGGACGCCACCGACCACGTACCCGGCGACGAAGACCAAGATCAACGCGGGCAGCACCATGATCATGATCACGGCCGCCTTGGCCAGCAGGAATTCCCGTGGCCGCAGGGTGGTGATGGTGAGCTGTCGGAACCATCCGGAACGCCGCTCGACCGCCAGTTGGGCGCCGCCGCCCATGGCCGCACCGAGCGATCCGTACGCCGCCATCGAGACCATGTAGAGCGCCGCCCAGTCGATGTCCCCGCCACCACCGGACGCACCGCCGAAGATCTGGCTGAACACCACGTACAGCACCAGTGGGGTGATCACCGAGAAGACGGTGAAGCCGGTGTTCCCGGCCGTCAAACAGACGCTGTGCAACAGATAATGCATCGGCGCCGGCAGCCGGCGGGGTCGTTGGGTTCCTACCACCGCTGTGGTCATCGCACGCTCCTGGTCAATTCGTTCTTCGACTCGTCCACGTGATCATCGATCGGGCGATGATCATGATCATCCTGGCTTCCGGTCAGCGCCAGGAAGGCGTCCTCGAGCCGGGCCGAGGAGACCTCGATGTCGGACACCCGCGGATAGCGCTGCAGCATCGCTCGCAGGGTCAGATCCGAATCAGCGGTCTTGATCTTGATCCGACCACCGATCCGTTCGGTGCCGACAGCGGCCGGCAGGGCCGCCAACGCGGCCACCGAGACGTCGGCCGGTGACACCGTGATCACCCGGCCGGTCACCCGGGACTTGATCTCGGCGCCGGTGCCGTCGGCCACGATCCGGCCGGCATTCATCACCACGATCCGATCGGCCATCTCGTCGGCCTCTTCCAGATAATGGGTGGCGAACAACACGGTCCGGCCGTCGGCGGCAAAGTCGCGCATCGACTGCCAGAACTGGCGGCGTACCTCGACATCCATCCCGACCGTCGGCTCGTCCAAGATCAACAACTCGGGGTCCGGCATGATCGCCAGGCCGAACCGCAGCCGTTGTGCCTGACCGCCGGACAGTTTGTCGGTCTTGGTCTTCAGGAAGTCGCCGAGCTCGGCGCGTTCGATCACCTCGGCCAACGGCAGCGGGTGCCGATGCAGGCCGTGCATCAACCGCAGCACGTCCCGGGTGCTGGCGTCGTGCAGCAGCGCGCCGGCCTGCAACATCGCACCGACCCGGCCCTCCGCGATCGCCTGCCGGGGATCGCGACCGAGCACGGTGACCTGTCCCTGGTCCGGCCGGACCAGCCCGGTGATCATCTCGTTGATGGTCGACTTGCCGGCGCCGTTCGGGCCGAGTACGGCGACGATCTCCCGACGCCGGACGTCCAGATCGACTCCGTCCACGGCACGGACCGGCCCGTACGCCTTGCGCAACCCCACCAACTCCAGCGCGGCGTCGGGCATCGCCACACCACCGACCGGCTCCTCGAGCATCCTCATGCCGTCAGTCTGTTGCCGGGCGAGGCTCGGCGCCCCACCGGATTGTCAGCGGTACCCGCTGACAGCTGTCACCTTCACCACCGGCGCCGCTGTGCCGTGAGGCTGACAACAGCGTCGTATGCTGCGTCCGACGAAAGGGCACTTCATTG
>DATCVL010000114.1:0-16879 GCA_036566865.1 Microlunatus sp. | reverse complement strand
CCCCGCCAGTCACGACCTCCACGGCGACGGGTCGGTGGTGATCGCCAAGGCCGGCGGCCACACGCCGGGCTCGGTCGTGGTCTTCGCCACGCTGCCGTCGGGCCAGCGGTACGGCTTCATCGGCGACCTCACCTGGCAGCTGGATGGGATCCAGCGCCGGGCCGAGCGTCCGTGGCTGATGCGTCGTCTGGCAGATTCTGATGCGGCCGTGGTTCGAACCGGACTGGACCGGAGCATCGCATTGCGAAGTGTGGTGCGGATCGTCCCCGCGCACGACGTTTCGGCGTACGACTCGATTCCCACGCTGGCCACGGCGTACCCGTCGGTGGTGGGGGAGTCGTGAGCACGGACTCGTCCACCGCAGGTGAGCCTGCCGCTCAGCTGGGGCCCGGCCCGGACTCCGAACTGACCTGGCTGTTGCACCGGGCAGCGCAACGAATGCGTGCCGTAACCGGCGGCGCAGCGGAAGCACACGGGCTGTCGCTGCGCGATCACATCGTGCTCAGCGCCCTGCACAAGTCTCCGGGCCTGACCCAGAACCAGCTCGGCCGAGCGCTCGGAATGGACAAGACCACCCTCACCAGCGAACTGGATCGGTTGGAACGCTCCGGCCTGGTCGAGCGCAGCATTGATCAACGCGACCGGCGGGCACGGACGCTCTCGATCACGTCACGCGGCCGGCGTCTCCGCAGGACCGTCGCCGCCGCTGCCGAACGGGCCGAGGCCGCAGCAGTCAGCGGCTTCAGCAGCGCCGAGGTCGTGCGGTTGCGCGCGATGCTGTACGAACTCATCGGCACCAACGACGATCCGGGGACCTGCCTGTAGGGCAACAGGTCGAGATCGATCAGGCCGCCACGACGTCAGGGGAGCCGGGCGACGAGATCGAGGACCCGGGTGGTCTGGGTGTCGTTGAAGTTGTCGTCGCTGAGCAGGGTCACCTGGTAGCTGCCGCGGTGACCGTGTCCGCCGAAGATCCCCGGCCCGATCGCGGGCCGGACCGCCATCGCCTCATAGTTGTCCATCAAGGGGTTGATCTGGGTCTCCTTGGCGGTTGCCCCAAGATCAGGACACTGGGTCACGTCGGCGACCAATTGCTTACCCACAACGAGATCCGGCGTGGTGGCGAGGTCGGGGACATCGCTCACGTCGGCGGCCCGGGAGATGTCGGCGGCGTACAGCGTGACGGTGTTGCCGACGTCGGCGCTCCACGCGGCCTCCATGATCAACAACTTGCCGGGCGCGTACTCGGCGATCTCCGGGATCCGCATCCCGTCGTCGACCCGGTAGGCGAGCTGTCGATCCAGCCGGTAGCCGTGATGGGTGCGGGTGTAGATCAGCAGCCGGCGGAAGTTGCCGTCGCCGGTGTCGCCGGACAGGGTGCCCTCCATCGAGGCGATGATCGTCCGGCCGGAGCGGCTGATGGTCAGCCCTTCCAGGGTCGCGTTCGCGGTCGCCTCACCCGCCGGCTGGACGGCGAAGCGGGCCGGTACCGGCAGTGACTCCTGCTGCACACCGGACCGGGAGAAGATCCGGATCGACGGCTCGACCTCGGAGCTGACCACGAACCGGCCGTCCGGTAGTACGGCCATGCCTTCGTTGTCGGCAGTCTCCCCGGTGTACGGCGTCCCGTCCGGCCGGCGCAGGATCAGCGGATCGCCGACCGGTTCGGGGTCGGAGAGATCACGGATGAACCACACCCGGGACGGATCGGTGTCGTTGTTGTCGACCGTCGACGCGTAGCTGTGGGTGTGTCGATCCCAAGCCAGGTTGGACAATCCGCCGATTTCCTGGCCGTCGACGACCAGCTTGTCCAGGGCATCGCTGAAGCCCACGGCGGTCGCGGCGGGTGCACAGTTGGCCGGCGGCGGCCGATGACGGGTTGCTGCGTCGGCCGGTGCGACACTGAGCGAGGCCACCAGGGCACCGGCGGTGATCACCAGTGCTGTCGCTGTCCGAACCTGCCGTCCGATCATGATCAACTCCTCGTCCCCCGAGTTGTCAGAAGCTCATTGCGCTCCAACCCAACCCGCTTCTGGCAACCCGGTCAAGGACGAAGATCAGAATCCGGTCTTGCCGAAATCTGCCGGGAGTCTGAACGGACAGTTCGTCTCCATCTGCCCGCCGACCTGGGCCTGCGCCGTTTGCAAGGCTTCCTCGGCCGTCTTCGAGCCGATGGTCACGCTCTCCTGCGCCTGCACCAACGAGTCCCACCAGAGCTGACCGACCGGGACCGGTGGCCGGGAGGTGGAGTACTTCAGTTGGTCGATGGCCGGTTGGACCTGCTTCAGGCCGGGGTTGCTGAAGACCTCCGGGCGGGTCGGCAGGGACAAGGTCGCCGGGGCGTAGACCGTCAGTCCGGGGACGCCGGCGTAGTACTTCATGAAGTCCCAGACGTTCTTGGTCATCGACGAACCCTTCGGCATCACCAGACCGAAGCCACCCGACCAGGTGTAGGGCTGCATGCCCTGGTCGAAGATCGGCAGGTGGGTGTAACCCCAATCCAGCTTCGGCGCATACTGCCGGATCCCGTTCATCGTCCCGCTGGTCTGGACGTCGAAGGCGAGCCGATCGGTGTAGAAGGCCGTCTGACCCGGCGGCGCGTTGCTCGGCTCGTAGGAGGCAATGAAGGCGCTGATCTGCTGGTAGCCCTTGTCCCGCGCGAAGTCGTAGATCATCTGGTGCGCGCGCAGCGACTCGTCGGTGAGCATCGTCATCGCGCACTTGTCATTGTCGAAGTACGAGGCCTTCAGGCCGACGCCCCAGGTGTAGCCCCAGCCCTGCCCGTGCCAGGGGATGAAACCCATCTTGGTGTAGTTGCCGCGCTTGTCCTTGGTGGTGATCTTGTCGCTGACCTCGAGCAGTCGGTCCAGGGTGATCGGGCCGTTGGACATGTCGAATTCGTCGAGATCGAAGCCGGCATCCCGCAGCATCCTCTTGTTGTAATACAGACCGCGGGTGTCGGTGCTGGTCGGCAGTCCGTAGACCTTCCCGTTGAAGCGCAGTTCGTTGACCGCGAACGGCAACCAACTGTCCAGGAAGTCGGAGTCCTCGTATTTCTCGATCAAGGAGTCGATCGGCTCCAGCAGGCCCAACGAGGCGTACTGCGCTGCCGCGAAGCGGTCCATCCACCACAGGTCCGGGGCCGTACCGCCGCGGACCGCGGTGATCACATTCGTGGCGTCGCCGTCGTTGCCGTTGCTGGGTACGTTCTTGGCGTCGATGGTGACCTCGGGATGATCTTTCACGAATCCGTTGATCACCTTCTGCTGAGCCGGCCGCGAGTCACCGCCGACACCCCACAGCGAGACGTAGTCGCCGCCGCGCTGTGGACCGGAGCAGCCGCTGAGAATCCCTGTGCCAGCAGCGATTCCGGCCGCAGCGGCACCGCCGAGGAAGGCTCGTCTGCTGATCATTTGAAACCTCCGATGGTGATGCCCTTGAGGAAGTAGCGCTGGAAGACGATGAACAAGATGATCAGCGGCAACACGACCATGAATGAGGCAGCCATCATCTGGTTGTACTGAACGGTCTGCGACTCGACCTGCTTGAACGTCTGCAGGCCGATCGACAGGGTCTGCTTGTTGGTGTCCTGCAGGTAGATCAACGGCCCCATGAAGTCGTTCCAGGTGGCCACCGCGGTGAAGATCGCGACGGCGGTGATGGCCGACAGCGAAGACGGGAACACCAGCCGCCAGGCGATCTTCCACTCGTTCGCGCCGTCCATCCGGGCCGCGTCCAGCATGTCCTTGGGCACCTGCAACAGGAACTGTCGGAGCAGGAAGATGTAGAACGCGGAGCCGAACATGTGCGGCACGATCAGTGGTAACCAGGTGTTGACCCAGCCCAGGTTGGCGTACAGGTCGAACATCGGGATCAACGTCACCGGGAACGGCAGGAACAGCGTCGCCAGCACGATGTAGAACAGCTTGTTCCGCCCGGGCCACTCGATGCAGGAGAAGCCGTAGGCGATCAGGAAGCTGGAGATCACCGACAGCGCCACCGATGCCAACGTGATGAACGCCGTGTTGGCGAAGAGCCGCAGGAACGGCATCGCGGTGAGCGCATCGGCGTAGTTCTGGAAGGCCATCGAGTGCGGCCACCAGGTCGGAGGATAGGAGTTCAACTCCTCGTCAGACTTCAGCGAGGAGTTCACCATCCAGTACAGCGGCATCAGGAAGAGGATGCAGAGCGCGATCATCACCACCCGTGCGATGGTGGCGCTGTACCACTTCTGTCTGCTGCCGTCGGCTGCTCGGTTGTAGTCGCGCTTCGGCGTCTTGGTCAGGTTGTCGCCGGCCGCGCCGAGATCAGACATCGTTGCCATCGATTCCGTCCTCTCAGGCCGCGGAGACGTCGTAGTTGACGAACTTGCGGGACAGCCAGTAGATCAGTCCCGCCATCAGCATCCCGACCAGGAACAGCAGCACGGCCAGTGCGGAAGCGAAGCCCAGATTGGCGTAGGAGAAGGCGTTCTTGTAGAGATACATCATGTAGAACAAGGTCCCGTTGTCGGGATCGCCCTTGCCGTTCGTGAGCACGAATGCCTCGGTGAACACCTGGATCCCGGCCGAGATGCCGGTGATCAGATTGAAGAGGATCGCCGGGCTCAACAGCGGCAGCGTGATGGTGGTGAACTGGCGGAAGCGCGATGCACCGTCGACCCGGGCGGCCTCGTACAGGGTGGTCGGGATGTTCCGCAGGCCGGCCAGGAAGATCAGCGCCGCGTTGCCGGCGCCCATCTGCGTCATCGCGACGATCACCAGTTTGGCACTGATCGGCTCACTGAGCAGGTCGACGTTCTGGCCGCCGAACAGCGCGACGATGCGGTTGATCACGCCGTAGGTCGGATTCACGAAGACCGCGAAGATGAAGGCCAACGCGAAGATCGGAACCAGGGAAGGGATGTAGAGCGCCGCGCGGTAGACGCCGACCTCGCGGACGTTGCGGTTCATCGCCAGCGCGAGACAGATGGCCACCACCAGCCCGATCGGGACCGCGAGCACCGCGTAGAAGATCGTGTTGCCGGTCGACTGCCGGACCAACGGATCGGTGAAGGCAGTCACGTAGTTGGACAACCCGACGAAGGTCGGCTTCTGCATACCGGAGTAGCGGGTGAGGCTGATGATGAAGGAGTAGATCACCGGGTAGAACACGAAGGCCAGTACGCCGACGATCCACGGTGAGATGAACAACAGCCCCGTTCGCAGGCGCCGTCTCTCGGCCACGGTCATCTTGTGTCGTTGCCTCGGCGGCGCCGGTTTTTCTACCGTACGCGGTGGGGCGGCGACTCGGACTGAACTCGACATTGATCTCCTTCCGTCGACCCGATGGGTCTCAGCCTGGACCCCAAGATCATGACCAATCGAGATGGATTAGTAAAGAAGCTTGAGAAAGTATCTTTGGTGTGATCGGATGGCAGGTGCACGTAGTGTGCGACCCGCGAATCACTAGCTGCAAAGGCAAAGGAGCAATTGCCCGTGTCCGCGCCTCTTCGAGTGGCCACCCTGAGTTTCTGGCATGTTCATGCCGGTGACTACACCAGGTCAACTGTCCAGAATCCGAACACCGAGCTCGTCGCTATCTGGGACGACGACGCTGAACGCGGCCGCGAAGCCGCTGCCCAGTACAACACCGAATACGTGGCGGATCTGGACCAACTGCTGGCCCGTGATGATCTTGATGCCGTGACGGTGACCACCGAGACCATCCGCCATCGTGATGTCATGGTCGCTGCGGCCAAGGCCGGCAAGCACATCTTCACCGAGAAGCTGCTGGCACCGACCGTGGCCGAGGCCGAAGAGATCATCAAGGCCTGTGATGACAACGGCGTCAAGCTGATCGTCTCGCTGCCGCGGCTCTACCACGGCTACACCGCAGTGATCAACAACGAACTCGCCTCCGGCAACCTCGGCGATCTGACCTACGGCCGGATCCGCCTTTCTCACAACGGATCTGTGGCCAACTGGCTGCCGGAACGCTTCTACGATCCGGAGCCGGCGATCGGCGGCGCGCTGACCGATCTCGGCTGCCATCCGGTCTACCTGACCCAGCTCTTCCTCGGCTCCTCGCCGAGCAGTGTCTCGGCCACCTACGGATCGGTGACCGATCGGAAGGTCGAGGACAATGCTGTCGTCACCGTCGGCTATCCCTCGGGTGCGATCGGCGTGATCGAGGCCGGCTTCGTCTCTCCGGACCCGTTCTTGATCGAGATCGGCGGCACTCAGGGCTGGCTCAGCTACAGCGATCGCGATGACGTGGTCCGAGTCTCCGGTGCCGCCTACGGCGACGACGTACAGGAGATCCCGGTGCCGTCGGATGTCCCGAGCGCCTATCAACAGTGGGTGCAACACATCGCCGACGACACCCGCGCCGACGCCAATCTCGCCGCTGCCGTCGAGCTCACTCGGCTGGTGGTGGCTGCCAACGAAGCTGCAGCAACCGGAAGGACGGTTTCCTACTCATGATCAAGGTCGGACTCATCGGCGGTGGCGGCATCGCCGGCGCCCACATCCGCGGTTACCAGGCCCATGCCGATCAGATCGGCATCACTGCCGTCGCGGACGCGGTCGCCGATACCGCCAACAGCCGGGCCAGTGAGCTCGGGGCAACCCCGTACAACGACTACCGGCAGATGATCAAGGAAGCTGATCTTGATGCCGTTGACATCTGTCTCCCGCATCACCTGCACGCGGATGCCATCGTCGCGGCTGCCGAGGCCGGGCTGAATGTGCTGTGCGAGAAGCCGTTGTGCCTGACTCCGGACGAGGCCCGCCGGGTCAACGCCGCGGTCAAGGACAACAAGATCACCCTGATGTGTGCGCACAATCAGCTCTTCATGCCGACCGTGGCGAAGGCCAAGGAGTTGCTCGATGCCGGCCTGCTCGGCACGGTGTACGAGGTGCGCACCACGGACAGCTTCTACAACAACTTCGATCCGGCCAACATGGGCTGGCGCGCGCACACCGAGACCTCGGGTGGTGGCGAGTTGATCGACACCGGGTATCACCCGAGCTACCTGATGCTGCAGTTGGCCGGCGGTGTGCCGGTCGAGGCGACGGCGATGCTTTCCACCCACCGGCTGAAGTTCATGGAGGGTGAAGACAGTGCCCAGGTGCTGATCCGTTTCGACAACGGTGTGGTCGGCCAGCTGGTCACCAGCTGGGCCTACCAGCCGGCGGCCTGCACCGAACGCTTCTCTGTCGTTGGTGAGCTCGGCTCGTTGCACAGCGATGGGACGAGCCTGAGCTACCGGCTGCGGGAGGGTGGCGAGGAGACTTTCACCTTCGAGCAGGTGGACAACATCAGCGCCGAGATCGGTCACTTTGCGCACTGCCTGAACACCGGTGAGCGACCGCCGCACACCGAGGACGAGGGCATCCAGGTGCTCGGGATGATCTTGGCCGCCTACCAGAGTGCCCGGGAGAAGAGCATCGCCCCGGTGCTCAACGTGCTGGACTGATCGCCGATCCCGCACTGGCGGGCATTGCGTCAGCAACCGCATCCGTAAGAGCCGGCCGCACCCGAAACCTCGGGTGCGGCCGGTGATTGCGGATGCGGTTGTCGTTTTGGTGATCTCGGCCGATCAAACCGGCTGAATTCAATTGCACGGCTATCTGATCTTCTGACAGGTTGTGCGTCGTGGTCGAAGAGACACAGTCGTCGTCCTATCTCGGTGCGGTCCGTGGCGCGCTGAGCGCCTCGGTCTACTCGATCAGACGAGCCTGGTCCTGGGCACCGGGGCAGCTGCTGACCTTGATCATCACCAATGTCGTGCTGGCAGTGACCCCGGCGGCCCAGGTGGTTTCCGTTGCTGCGTTGGTGAATGCGTCGGGCGGCACTGCTCGGGACTTCCTGCTTCCGCTGCTGGCGCTCACCGCTCTGGTCGGAGTCGGGCAGGTGATCGGTGACGCGTCCAACATGAACATGCAGCGGCTTCGCGGCCGGCTGCGTACTCGCTATCAGGACGAGTTGATGCGTACGGTGGCAGCGCTGCCACCGCAGCGACTGGCCACGGCGGAGACGAATGCGCTGATCCAGGCCTGCCGCACTTCCCTGATGGACATGGGACAACTGGCGGCCTCAGTGATCAGCTCCGCGACCTCGGTGGTGACTGCAGCCCTCCTGTGCGTCACGGTCTGGAACATCAGCCCGCTGGCCGGCGTGCTGGTGATCGCTGCGCTGATTCCGACCATCGTCGTCTTCGCCTGGGAGGCGAAGATGCAGGACGTCGAATTCGTGCCCTACGGCGAGTGGTCGCGGCGATCGGACTACAGCGTCGAGCAGTTGGTCACGCAGCGTACGGGCACGGAGTTGGCCACGCTCGGATCGGGCAGGATCGTCGCCGCGACCGCCGATGCCAGTCGGACCCGGGCCGAGTCGATCTTGGATCGGATCCTGGTGTTGATCATCCGTGCGAGCTCGATCGCCGGACTCGGTACGGCGGTGCTGCTGGGCGCCGCGCTCACCGGCATCGTGCTGCACGGCTCGGGCGGAGCCGGCATTGCTGCCGGCATCGTCGGTGTGCTGGCCGGACTGGCCGCCACTCGGTCGGCCGGCTTCTCCTTCGGTGACCTGATGTCGTACGCGCCCAAGATCCGTGCCTACCGCCGGTTCGTGATGTCGGCTCCGGCGGGTGCTGAACAGGTGCTTGCCGAGGACGCCAGGTTGATCGAGATCGACGACCGTGAGTTATCCGGGATCGGAGAAGCCGACGGTCGACCAGATCGACATCCGGGCGGCCAAGGGAGAGGTGATCGCCCTGGTCGGCGTCAACGGCGCCGGCAAGACAACCACGATCAACGCGATCCTGGGGCTTCTTGATCACGACGCCGGCCGGGTCAAGATCGATGGAGTTGATCTTGACTCACTACCGCGGCCGCAACGGCTCGGCTATTTCGGTCTGCTGTCGCAGGAGTTCGGACGGTACGAGTTCACTGTCCGCGACACCGTACGACTCGGCCGGCCCGACGGTGCTGCCACCGACGAGGAGATCTGGCGGGCACTGGATGCGGCGCATTCCGGTGACATCGTCCGAGGGATGAAGGACGGGCTGGATGCCCAACTCAGCAGTTCGGCGGCACCGGCCTGTCCGGCGGACAATGGCAGCGACTCGCACTGGCGCGCATCCACCTGCGTAACGCGGCCATCTGGATCCTGGACGAGCCAACCTCGGCGATCGATGCCGAGGCCGAGGAGCAGATCTTCGCCGAGTTGCAACGCACCAAGGCGAATCGGATCACGATCGTGGTTTCGCACCGGGCCTGGACACTGAAGAACATGGACCAGATCTATGTCTTCGACGAGGGCCGGATCATCGAAAAGGGAAGCTACGAGTCATTGCTGGCCGACGGCGGCCGCTTCGCCCAGATCTTCGCCGAACAGGTCGGCTAGAACCCAACAGCCGCACCCTCCCGGTGCAGCCGTACCGGTTGGAGCCGGCGCTGGCTGCACCGAGACGGTGCGGCTGTGGTGGTGGTCGGTGGCAGGTCAGGAATGCTTGTGGGCAACCCGCTTCCGCGGCCGCGCAGCCGACTGCTTGTCCTGGTCGGCGTCCTTCGGTCCGAACTTCAAGTACAGCAAGGCGATTCCGACCAAGATCACGCAGGCGATGATCGCCAGGTTGTCGCCCATCAGGCCGTTTGCGGTGTGGATCGCCGGCCGGATGATCAAGGACAGGAACAGCAACGCGGCGCCCATCCGCACCAGTAGCTTGGCAGCCCAGTGGATCATGCGCCGTCCTCCTTCGCGGCTCCAGCCTTCACCGTCTCCTTCTCGGCGGCGATATGCCGCAGCGGAGGAACCTCATCGGCGAAGTGGCAGGCTGTCCGATGCCCGGAGCCGACCGCGGTCAACTTCGGCCGCTCGGTCCGGCAGATGTCCTGGACCAGCGGACAGCGATTGGCGAAGACGCACCCGCGGGTCGCCGGCTCGCCGATCAGTCGCTCGGTCTCGGCTTCCTCTTGCTCCCGTTCCCGTGCCAGCTGCGGATTGGGGATCGGGATCGCTTCCAGCAGCATGTGCGTGTACGGATGCTTCGGGGCCGTGATCAGTTCCTCGGTCGGGCCCTCCTCGACGACGTAGCCGAAGAACATCACCGCGATCCGGCCGCCCCGCGCGAAGTAGCGCACGGTACCGAAGTCATGGCTGATGAAGACGAATCCGATCCCACGCTCCTGCTGAAAGGACAGCAGCAGGTCCAAGATGGCGACCCGCATCGACACGTCCAGCATGGACGTGACCTCGTCGGCCACGATCAACTCCGGCTGCAGGCTGATCGCTCGCGCGATCGAGACCCGCTGCCGCTGACCACCGGACAGCTGATGCGGATAGCGATGCAGGAACTCCGGGGTCGCGTCCAGTCCCACTTGCCGGAGCAGGGTGAGCATTTGATCTTGGACATTGCGATGGGTGGCCAGCTTGTGCCCGAGCATGCCGGGTGCCAGCGTGCTGCCGATGGTGAGGCCGGGATTGAGGGAACCGTACGGATCCTGGTGCACCATCTGCACGCGTCGCCGCCAGACCTTCTGCGGCTTGCCCTTCAGCTTCCAGATGTCGCGATCATCGAAGTTGATCGTGCCTTCGGTGGGCTGGTGCAGTCCGGCGATCATCCGTCCCAGGGTGGTCTTGCCACAGCCCGACTCACCGACGATGGCGACGACCTCGCCGGCGTCGGCAGTGAGGTTGACGTCGTTCAGTACCGGCCGTCCCGAGCCGGTGGCATAGATGTGCGAGACGTTGTTGACTTCGAGCAGACTCACGCTCGGGTCACCTCCAAGGAACGGTTGGTCACGTGGCAGGCGACCAGATGATCATGATCATCGGCGAGCAACGGCGGCTCGGTCACCGAGCAGAGCGGTTCGGCCAGCGGGCAACGCGGTGCGAACCGGCAGCCCGGCGGCAGTTTGGCCAGATTCGGCACGCTGCCGCCGATCGGCTTGACCCGCAAACCGGCGTCCAGCACGCTCGGAATGGCGTTGATCAACGCCTCCACGTACGGATGTCGGCGACCCGCTCCGAAGATCTCGTCGACCGTGCCCGACTCGACCAGTCGACCGGCGTACATCACCGCGACCCGAGTGGCCAACTCCGCCACCACCGCCAGGTCGTGGGTGACGAAGATGATCGTCACGCCGAGTGTCTTGTGCAGATCCTTGAGGATGTCGATCACCAGGCGCTGATTGAGCACGTCCAACGCGGTGGTCGGTTCGTCCAAGATCACCACCGAAGGGCGGAGCAGCAGCGAGACCGCGATCGCAACCCGCTGCTTCATGCCGCCGGACAGCTGACTCTCGTACGACTTCCAGATCCGCTTCGGCGGCAACTGAACCAGCTCGAGCAGATGCTCGAAGTACTCCCGGCCCTCGTCCGGAGAGTCGAAGCTGTCGGGATGGGCCTGCAGGATGTGCTCGACCTGCTTGCCGATGGTCAGCACCGGGTTGAAGGCGTTCATCGCACCCTGGAAGACCATCGCCAGTTCGGCGCCGCGGAGCCGGTTCAGCTCCCGCTTCGGCATCTCCGTCAGGCGTTGCCCGCGGAAGGTGATCTCGCCTCCGACCACCTGGCCCGGTGCTGGCACGATGCCCAGCAACGAGTACGCCAGGGTGGACTTGCCACATCCGGATTCGCCCACCAGGGCACAGATCTCGCCGGCGCCGACCGAGAGGCTGACATTCTCGACAGCACGCACAGATCCCTCGCCGTCGCCGAAGGCAACGGTCAGGTCTTCCACCTCGAGCAGCGATGCGGACCGGTCCTGGGTCCGGCGGCTGCCCTCTGCGACGGCGGTCACTGGACACGCAGCCTTGGGTTGAACACGCTGTCAAGCGCGCGGGAGAAGAAGACGAAGGCCACCTGCAGGATGACGATGGCTGCCATCGGTGAGAACAGGTAGAAGGCGCTGTCCGTGGTGTAGAGCGCGCCCTGCGACATAGCCAAGTTGATCATGATTCCCCAGTTGACGCCGGCGATCGGAGCGATTCCCAACAGGAACAGGCCGACCTCGGCGTAGATGGCACCGGTGATCGCGAGCAGGAAGTGAATCGCGACGTACGGTCCGACGTTGGGCAGCAGTTGCCGCCCGATCATGTTGCCCATGGGTACGCCCTGCAGCTTGGCGGCTTCGACGAAGTCGCTGCTGCGTAGGGACATAGCTTGTGAGCGGATGGCCCGGGCCAGCCCGGCCCAGGCAGTGATCGACAACACAGCTGCCAGCACGAACGGGTTGCTGGTGTGGATCACCGCGGCCAACACGATGATCAACGGCAGTCCCGGAACCGTCAGGAAGACGTCGGTGACGCGCATGATCGCCGAGTCGGTCAGACCGCCGACGTAGCCGCTGAGCAGACCGACGGCGACACCGACGAAGATCGTGATGACGGCCGACAGGACGCCGACGATCATGATCGGCCGGGCGCCGACGATCAGCTGGCTGAGCACGCCCTGGCCGAGCGAATCGGTGCCGAGCGGGTGCTGCCAGGACGGCGGCAGGTAGGCGTTGTTGGCGTCCTGGTCGTTACTGATGTGGACGAAGATCGGGCCGAAGATCGCCACCAGGCAATAGATCCCGACAATCACGCCGCCGACCAGGGCGCCCTTGTCGTTGCGCAGAATGCGCCACAGATCACGTAGAAATCTCATACCACTGTGCTCCCAACCGGAACGACGTCCTCGGTGCTGTCGGTGGCAATGTCCTCGGCCTTCTTGCGGGTGGCCGGATTGACGATGCGCGGATCGACCAACGGATAGAGCAGGTCGACCAGGAGATTGCTGACGACCACCGAGACCGTGATCAGCAGGAAGCAGCCCATCATCAGCGAGTAGTCACGCTGGTTGACGGACTGGATCATGTAGTAGCCGACGCCCGGGTACTGGAAGTAGGTCTCGATGAAGACCGAGCCGCCGAACATGAATCCGATCGACAACGCCAACTGGGTGATCATCGGCAACATCGAATTCCGACCGACGTACGAGCGGGCGATCCGGCGATCGCTGAGGCCACGGGACTCGGCGGCGCGGACGTATTCCGATCCCAGCACGGAGACCGCACTGCCCTTCATCGCCAGTGCCCAGCCGCCGAACGAGGTGATCACCGACGCCGCGATCGGCAGGATGCTGTGGTAGAGCACACTGCCGAGATAGTCGATGTTGAAGCCTGGCGTGACGTCCACCGAATAGGCCCCGCCCGGCGGGAAGATCCGATACACGCCGGTCAGGAAGTACAGCATCACGATCGCCACCAGGTAGCTGGGCACGGCGCTCAGCAAGGAGACCACGAAGGTCATGATCTTGGCGAAATGGCTGTCCTGCTTGGCGGCCATGGCCGAGCCGATGGCGACACCGATGACGAAGCTGATGATCAACGACACCGCGACCACGAGGATCGTCCACGGCAGCGCCTCGGCGATCACCGCGTTGATGGTGGTGCCGGGATTGGTGATCGGTCGACCGAGATCACCATGCAGGATGTTGATCAAGTAGTCCTTGTACTGGGTCATGACCGGGTCGTTGGGGACGACGCCGTAGATCGCGGAGATTCGTTGCTGGATTTCCTGTTCGGTCAACCCGCCCTGCATGCGTAGCTGCGATTCCAGGGCGGACATCGGGTTGCCAGGCATCAGCCTGATCATGAAGAACGAGAGCGTCAGCACGATGAAGATCGTCACCAGTGCCATCACCACTCGTTTTGCCAGATAACGCAGCATGACAAGCGTCCGTTCAAAAGGTAGATCTGATGTGAGTCGAAGGTGATCGGCGGTACGCCGAGGTCATGATCACCACCGGGCGGTGGAGTGACCATGACCTCGGCGTCCGGCAGACGTCACTTGGGGACGACGTATCCCTGCTGGAAGGCCAGCGACATGCCGGCGCCCGTGTTGTTGCCGATGATGTCCCACAGCTCGCTGGTGCCGTTCTGGTCCTTCGGCGGCCAGTTGCCGAACTCCTTGGTGGAGTAGGAGAACTGGTAGACCTTGGTCGCGTACCAGATGTAGGGGACCTGCTCATTGACCAACTGAGCCCAGTTCCACACCGCTGCGTTCATGTCCGGTCCCGGAGCAACTTCCTTGGACTGCTTCAGGATCGTGTTGGGCACGTTGACGTTGCCGAGTCCCGGCACATTCGCGGTCGGACCGAAACCGATGCCGCGCTTGCCGGCGTAGTTGCCGGACCCGGTGTAGTTCTGGTCGTGCAGGATCGCGTTGTACATGCCGAGCGGATTGGTCCCACCGACGAAGAACATGCCGATGTCGAAGTCGCCGTTGTGCTGATCGGCATCCTGCTGCGCACCGGAGGTGGCGTTGAGATCGGACTTGATGCCGAAGGCCGTCAATGCCTTGGCCGCCGAGTTGAAGGAGGTGACGATGTCGGAGGTGCCGGAGTTGGCGGTGAAGGTCAGCGTGAACGGCTTGCCCTTCGGGGTCATCCACTGGCCGCCCTTCTTGGTGAAGCCCTTGGACTCCAACAGTTGGGTCGCCTTGGCCGGATCGACCGGGTACTTGTTCAACTGATCGATCTTGTCCTGCGGCAGGTAGAGCTTCTCCAGTGAGGGAGAGATGCCGGTGTTGACTTCCTTCCACGTACCGCCGGCACCATCAGTCGTACCGTAGGCGGCATTGCTGATCTGCTGGCGGGGGATCACGTAGGTCAGTGCCTGCCGGACCTCGGTCATGTTCAGCGGGTATTCGTGGCTGTTGAAGCCCATCACGAAACCGAACGCCAGCGGCAACGCCGTGTTGGAGTCCGGCGTGCTCGTCCAGCGCTTCAAGATCGGCGGCGGCAGGTAGACGTTGGAGAAGTCAGCGCCGCCGGAGAAGAGCTGCGGGTAGATCGTCTCGTTGGCGCCGTTCAGGTAGTCGAGTCCACCGAACTTGATCTTGTCGGCATCCCAGAAGGTGTCCGACTTCGGCATCTTCGCTTCTTTGGTGGTGATGTTCTCCAGCTTGAAGGGACCGTTGCCGATCACCTTGTCCACCTTGTAGGCGGCGAGCTTCTTGAACTGAGCACCCATCCGCTTGAACTCGGGCATCTTCGCTGCCTTGTCAGGATCCTTCTGGAACGCAGTCCAGTAGGCGAAGACGTCCTTCTCGACCTGATCGGTGACGAACTTGCCGTACACGCTCGACGGGTAGGTGATCATGCCGAAGAGGTCGGCCTGAGCCAGCGCCATCGGCTGGCCGTCCTTCAGGGTGTAGACGACCGTGTGCTCGTCCGGGGTCTCGATCTTGGTGATGTCGTTCCAGAAGCCGTCGCCACGCAGTGCGTCGAGGATGGCCGTGTCGTAGACGTCCTTGCTGGTGACCGGGGTGCCGTCTTCCCACTTGGCGGCCTCCCGGATGTGGACCGTGAGTTTGCGGCCCTCCGGCTTCCACGAGTCGGCCAACTGCGGCACGTACTCGGTCAGGCTCGGGGCCTTCTGGATCGCCAACGGGAGGTTGACGTAGTTGTCCACGATCCCGAGGCCGTTGACGTTGTAGCGGTTGAACGACCAGGTGGTGTTCCAGCTGCAACACGGCGAGAACTTCAGGAACTTGCTGGAGTCGCCCGCACTGTTGGAACCTCCGGCGTTGCCGCCGGCATCGCCTCCGCCGGCGGTTCCGGCTGAACATGCTGCAGCCGTCATGGACAGGGCCACGCCGGCAACGGCAAGGGCCATCACGCGCTTCTTGCCGCTCAGCCGGCCACGCCGAATGAGCTTGGGCTCGGCATCCGGCCGAGCAGAACTGAGTGTGTGCGTGCGGTGCGGTGTTAAGCGCTGCAGCGCTGACCGCAGCCGACGCACGACTGAAGTGGCTTCCTCAGCCATGGATGGTCCTCCTCGACCCCAGGCGGGCAGTCTTCTGCCCGGTACAAGGCTGAATCATGGCTATTAAACCGGTGTTAGTAAAGAGGATGGAGGAAACTTTAAGAACTCGTGACCCGAGGTCCGGTAAATCCCTGTCGCGCGATGTACCACGGATCGGGCGGTCCTGAATGTCACGATGAGGTAACGATCGCCTGGGGCGTATCTTCCCTAGTCAGGCCCGTCTCAGGGGGTTGAAGAGGGGACCAAGCCGGGGTTGGAACAGGGGCCCGTGGCCTCTTGCGGAACACCAGTTGTTTAGGGTAGCCACCGGATACGAGAGCGTAAGACGACAGGACACGGAGTGTTCGCCCGCCATTGATCCGCCTGGTGCTGTAGCTGATCGGCCTGTGTTGTTGCTGGTCTGCTCTGCCGGAGGTGTGGTCGCACGCGTCAGTTGGCGCGGGGGCGGGGGGTGAGTGCGTCGACGTCCGTCGCAGCTGCGTCGGGCGAAATTCGGTGTGCACCCGGTCCAGGAAAGGTTTGTGTGGCTTCTCCAGCTGAAACTGGAACAAGTGGTGTAACTGCCGAACGGTCGGTGCCCAGGCTTCGTGCCGAACACGTCTACAAAGTGTTCGGACGGCGAGAGGCGGAGGCGGTACGGCGACTGCGTGAGGGTGCCGACGCTGAACAGGTGAAACAACTGGGCACCGCAGCGGTTATCGATGCCAGCTTCGACGTCGCACCGGGCGAGATCTTCGTGGTGATGGGACTGTCCGGCTCGGGCAAGTCGACCCTGATCCGGACGTTGAACGGGCTGTGGAAGCCGTCGGCCGGCAAGGTGTACGTCGGGGACACCGACATCACCGCGGTGAACGACACCACCCTGCGGGAGGTTCGTCGCAGCCAGATCTCGATGGTCTTCCAGCACTTCGCGCTGCTGCCACATCGCACCGTACGGGACAACGCTGCGTACGGGTTGGAGCAGCAGGGGGTGGAGAAGAGCAAACGGCTCGAACAGGCCGATCATTGGCTCGAGGTCGTCGGCCTGAAGGGCTGGGGCGATCGGTTGCCGAGCCAGCTGTCCGGCGGCATGCAGCAGCG
>DATCVL010000113.1:0-4208 GCA_036566865.1 Microlunatus sp. | reverse complement strand
GCGCAGGCCGGCCCTCCACCCCGCGCGGTGGCCGAGCGGATCGTCGCCGTCAGCGCGGAAGATGTCGTCCAGCAACCGGGCGTCGCCGCCGCCGTGGCCGCCCTTGCCCTCCGGGATCGGGACTTCGCGAGCACGCGCCCAGTGCCGCTGGACCAACAGCCGGCTGCCCCGCGTCCGCGCTTCCGCGAGGGCCCGCGACTCGGCACTGTTCTGCTCCTCGTGCCGCGCACTCGGATCGATCTCCTCGTCGTCCCGAGCCCGGTGCGGACTCTCCACCACGTCCAACTCGATCCGGCCGCGGGTGCCGTTGAAGGCGACCCGATAACCCTCCCACGGGGCGTAGGCGTAAAGACTGTAGGTGAGTTGGGCACCCTTCTGATATCCCACCAGCACATTCATCGTGTCCTCGATGGTGATCGGATCACCGAACACATTGCGATCGCGCTGGTAGCCGTCAACGTGCTCGGCGTCCAGATAGAGCCGGCGCAGCCGGTCGTTGCCGGCAAGATCAATTCGGTACGGGTCGTCCGCAGCAAGGTCGCGGCTGGTGGCACCCGGATGTTGATCACCACGTGCTTCGGCGTTCTCCGAGCCGTAGAAGCGCAGACCGCCGAGCGCAGTCACCGTACGTGGCGCATCGGCCAGCCACCAGTTCACCAGGTCGAAGTGATGACTGGCCTTGTGGATCAGCAGGCCGCCGGACTTGTCCTTCTCCCGATGCCAGCGACGGAAGTAGTCGGCGCCGTGGCCGGTGTCCAGCAGCCACTCGAAGTGCACGGAGGTGATCTCGCCGATCTCACCGGAGCTGATCAACTCCTTCACCAGCGTGTTCCGCGGCGAGTAGCGATAGTTGAAGGTCACCGTGACATCGCCTTCGGACCGGGTGGCCGCATCGGCGATCGCCCGCGCCTTCTCCCCGTCGGTGGTCAACGGCTTCTCGCTGATCACCCGCAGGCCGCGTTCCAGACCGGCGCAGATGTACTTGCTGTGCAGGTAATCCGGGGTGGTGACGATCAGCGCCTCGGGCTGGGTCTCGTCCATCATCTGCTCGAACTGATCGGCGGCGTACGAGGTCGGCAGCGCGGTGCCCGGCGCCAGTTCACCGGCCAGCTCGTCGTAGTACCGCATCCGTACCGGATTGGTGTCACACCACGCCACCAGGGAACCGACATCGGCATGACTGGTGAGCAGGGCCCGGATGTACATCTCCGACCGATGCCCGGTGCCTACCACGGCGTACCGACGCGGGCTGGGTGAACTCATCTGGATCGCTCCTCGACATCTCTTGGATTGTTGATCTTCGTTTGCTGATCTCGGCCTGTTGATCTTGATCCGCGGCGCACTGAATCACGGCGCCGCGAACATGCCCTCGACCCGGACGTCCCATCCGTCCGGGAAGCCTGGTGCCGTCCGCTCCGGTCCGCCGTCCCAACCTCCTGCCATCAGCGCGACCGCGGCCAGCAAGCCACCGTTTCCCGGCAGGTAAAGCGGCAGGGACGCAGTCTGTCGGTTGTGTCCGTTGGCCAGCACGGCGTTCTTGCCCTCGCCCATCAGCAACGCGTCCACGGCGAGCTCGGTACGTCCCAGCCGGGCCGCGCACATCGCGATCACCGGGTAATCCCAGCCCCAGGTCGACTTCCAGTCCCAATCGGCCAGCACTGAATCCAAGGTGGCCGACATCACCTCGGAGTTGATCTTCTCCGTCTTCGGCAGCACACCCAGTGCGCAGAGCATCGACGGATGATCGGTACGGATGGTCCACGGTTCGGTCCCGATCGCCTCGTAGCGGCCGTCGCGGATGGTCGGTTCGGCCATGCCGTCCGACACCTGCTGCCAGACCGGATCGATCTCCAACCCGAGCCGCGTACGCCACTGGTTGGCGATCTGCAGGGCCCAATGCCAGTACACCAGTTCGTAGGTCGGGTTGATCACCTCGGCGCGCATCCCGCCGTAGCTCTCCTGAGCCGGCACCAACGGCGGCCCGAGCTCGAATCCGGCTTCGGTGGGTACCGCATAGCCGGCCATGAAGTCGGCGGTCTGGAAGACGATCTCGGCGCATTCCCTCAGCACCTGGTAATCACCGGTCGCCCGGAAGATCAACTCCGCCAGATAGATCGGATGCGGCTGCTGCCAGATCAGGAACGGGCCGATGCTGCTTGGGCTCTCGCGGCCTTCCGGTCCGACCTGCTTGGGCCAGCGGACGCCCGGAAACCCTTGCCTGGCTGCGGTTTCCCGGGCGATCGGCAGTGTCTCGGCGTACCAGCGGAGGCTGCGACGCAGCAGCCCTGGTCGACCCCAGAGCGGGAAGTGCGCAGCATGCCACCAGTGCATCTCCAGGTGGAACTTTCCGCGCCAGGAGTTGCACACCAGACCGGTCTCGGCCGGCGGCAACGAACCGGAGCAGTTGATCGCCGTCTGGTACTGGGACAGCACGATCCGTCGTTCGAGCTCGACGGCCCGGTGATCGTCGATGTGAGCCAGCTCGACCGCCGCACCGGTGGTCCAGAAGTCTCGCCAATGTCCGCGGGTCGCAGCGATGATCTCGCCCGTGGTTGCGGGGGCGGCACCGGTGATCGGATCGGCGCTGAAGCTGAAGATCAACTCCAACCGATCCTGCCGCGCAGTGATCACCAGCTCGTGCTGGGTGATCTGGCTGAGGTCTGCGCCGTTGGCTGCGATGTCGACGTGATACTGGCTCTGGTCCAGCGTCCGTCGGATGGACCAATGATCGCCTCGACCGTGATCAAGATCGGCATCGTGTTCAACCTCGGTGCGATGGGCGTCCGGACGGCCCCAGTCGGCGTTGTCGTGCCAGGCCTGATTGCCGTACGGGAAGGCCAACCGGACCTTCAGGCCATCGGACAACGCCGGCGAGTCGATCACCACCGCCAGTCGATCATGACCGGCATCGCAGGCCGTGATCACCTGCACCGGTTGGTCATCGAGGACGAAGCTGCTGGTCAGCACCCCCTGCCAGAGGTCGAGCGTCTGCTCCACATCGGTGATCTCCGCCGGGTCGATCTGACGAATCCCCGGGTATGCCTGCCGCACGAAGCCGATCAGGCCGAGATGCAATCGGTGCGGATTGCCCCGCAACCAGAGCTCGCCCTCCCCAGTGCCCTGCTCGGTACCGCCGCTGATCGATCCGCCCATGTCGACGTAGCGGACCGGACCGTGCCGGGACTCGTACGTGACCAGGGAGTCCTGCAGTCGGTGGGAACGATCACTCGGCTCCTCGTGCCATCCCCACTGGGCCTGGGTGCCGAGCAGGGTCCCGTCCGCGGCACGGGCATCCCGAGGTCCGACCGGATACCGGTCCGGAAAGGTCTGCAGCCCGGTGATGTCTGCTGTGAAGCAGAACTCTCCGTTGCCGACCGACAGCGGTGATCTTGGATCCACCTCCCCCATCACCACTCGGTGCCGGTCTACCAACGCTTGCCGATCGATTGCCTGGCCAGGCACGTCGCTCCTTCGCGGGGATCAGAGATCGCTTTCTCAGCACGAACAGCCCGATCCTATCGGTCGGCCAACGCGCTGGTGACAGCAGAACACCTGATGGACAACAGGAAAAGGAACTTGAAGCAGGTTCTTGACCAGCGGCCCATCACGTACGCGGTCGCCGATCCGACCGCCTGGAGGAATCGCTTTCTCGTCGTCGCCGACGGCTGCGGCTGATCTTGGTCGACGCCGGTGCGCAACCGATCATCGCCCAACGAGTTCGGCGCCGGCACACGGGCATCACCCACGACGGGAAGATGCGACCGAGTGCCGACCCAGGAATTCGGCCTCCCGACCGCCGTCGGCTAAGGTTGTCGCGCCGATGGCCCGCTCAGGCCCGCCCATCTGCGACCCGGGTGCATAGCTCAGTTGGTTAGAGCACTTCCCTTACAAGGAAGGGGTCAGGGGTTCGAGTCCCTTTGCACCCACCGTCGTCACCCGAGCAACTCACTCGCCCACGGGCGCATCGTGCAGATCACCTAGCTGCCCTGCCGAGCCCAGAGCGACGAACGACGGACCATGATCACTTCGGGACCGCGCGCCGCGGTGAAAAGCGCCGCCCCACCATATGGTGGGGCGCGCCCGTCCTCGTCGGTTGTCACCGCACCGATTCCATCGCAGCGGAGCGCGGCGAGAACTACGCGGCCCGACACGGCGGGGGATCTCATGCTGGACCACGACCGGCGGTGCGAGCCATGGCCCGGTGGAGA
>DATCVL010000112.1:0-2724 GCA_036566865.1 Microlunatus sp. | reverse complement strand
GACACCGGTGTAGGTCGCCGGATTCGACCGCGGGGTCCGGCCGATCGGCGACTGGTCGACGTGGATGACCTTGTCGATCTCGTCCGCACCGGTGATCGTCTTGTGCCTGCCGGGAACCGTGCGTGCGTTGTAGATCCGCTTGGCCAGCGAAGTGTAGAGAATGCTGTTCACCAGGGTCGACTTGCCCGATCCGGACACACCGGTGACCGCGATCAGCTGCCCCAGTGGGAAGGCCACGTCGATGTCCTGCAGGTTGTGCTCGCTGGCGCCGCGGACGGTCACGGCCCGCCCGTCGCGGGCCCGCCGTTGCCGCGGCAACGGGATCTCCCGCCGGCCGGACAGATAGGCGCCGGTCAGCGACTGCTCGCTCTTCAGCAGCTCCTCGACGGGACCGGACACCACCACGTGACCGCCGTGCTCACCGGCGCCGGGGCCGATGTCGACCGCCCAGTCGGAAGCCCGGATGGTGTCCTCGTCGTGCTCCACCACGATCAGCGTGTTGCCGATGTCGCGGAGCCGGACCAGGGTGTCGATCAACCTGCGGTTGTCTCGTTGGTGCAGTCCGATCGACGGCTCGTCCAGCACGTAGAGCACCCCGGCCAGGCCGGAGCCGATCTGGGTGGCCAGCCGGATCCGCTGGGCCTCGCCGCCGGAGAGGCTGCCGGTGGGCCGGTCGAGTGACAGGTAGTCCAGACCGACGTCGAGCAGGAACCTCAGCCGCTCGTTGATCTCCTTCAGCACCCGCTCGGCGATCTGCTTCTCCCGCCGGCTGAGCTTGAGCGCACCGAGGAACTCCGCGGCCTTGTCGATCGCCATCGCCGACACCTCGGCGATGTTCTTCCCGCCGACGGTGACCGCCAACGAGGTCGGCTTCAGCCGGGCACCGCCACAGACCGAACACGGGACCTCGCGCATGTAACCGGCGAACCGCTCCCGGGAGGTGTCGGTCTCGGCCTCGGAATGCCGCCGCTCGACGTAGGAGACAACCCCCTCGAACTTCGCGTTGTACGACCGCTCCCGGCCGTAGCGATTCTTGTAGCTGACATGCACCTGGCCGTCCACGCCGTACAACAACAGCTTCTTGGCCCGCGCCGGCAACTCGCTCCAGGGCACGCTGGTGCTGAACTTGGCATCCTTGGCCAGGGCCTCGATCAGCCGGCCGAAGTAGTCAGCAACGTGCATCCCGGTCCACGGTGCGATCGCACCGTCGTCCAGGCTCTTGTCCGGATCGGGCACCACCAGCTCCGGATCGACCTCCATCTTGGTGCCGATGCCGGAACACTCCGGGCAGGCACCCCAGGGTGCGTTGAAGGAGAACTGACGTGGCTCCAACTCCTCCACCGAGATGTCGTGATCATTGGGACAGGCCATCTTCTCCGAGTAGCGGCGCTCACGATCCGGATCCTTCGGATCGAGGTCGACGAAGTCGACCGCCACCACCCCGTTGGCCAGCGCCAGCGCCGTCTCCACCGAGTCGGTCAGCCGCTGCTTGGACGACGCCTTGACCGCCAACCGGTCGACGATCACGTCGATGTTGTGCTTCTTCTGCTTGTCCAGGGTCGGCGGGTCGGTCAGCTGATGCAGCTCACCGTCGACCCGGACCCGACTGAAGCCACCGGTGGCCAACTGCCGGAAGAGGTCGACATACTCCCCCTTGCGACCACGAACCACCGGCGCCAGCACCTGGAACCGGGTGCCGTCCTCCAGTCCGAGCAGGCGGTCGACGATCTGCTGCGGTGACTGCCGGCTGATCGGTTCACCACAGATCGGACAGTGCGGATGACCGGCGCGCGCGTAGAGCAGCCGAAGGTAGTCGTAGACCTCGGTGATGGTGCCGACCGTCGATCTCGGGTTGCGGTTGGTCGACTTCTGATCGATCGACACGGCCGGCGAGAGCCCCTCGATGAAGTCCACATCCGGTTTGTCCATCTGTCCCAGGAACTGCCGGGCATAGGCGGACAGCGACTCGACATAGCGCCGCTGACCCTCGGCGAAGATGGTGTCGAAGGCGAGGCTCGATTTACCGGAACCGGAGAGACCGGTGAACACGATCATGGCGTCCCGGGGTAGCTCCAGCGAAACGTCACGAAGATTGTGCTCACGGGCACCGCGGATGATGAGTCGATCGGTCACGACGGCCATGCTAGGGCGACCTTCCGACAAAGCATCTTTCCGTGCTGTCCGGCAGCCAGGTTCGGTACCGGCGGGTTGGTCGGTCACGGTAGATGTGGCAGCACTAGGTTTGGGGCATGAGTGAGCGGCCAACCCGAGACCAGCCCGCAACCGACAGCACCCAGGACGGTCAGATCGCGGCCGAGAACGATGTTCGATCGCTGTTGGCCGGCGCCCATCGAAATCTGCTCGGTGACACCATCGCGGTCTCCGATGCCGATTGGAAGGCACCGTCCGAGCTGCCCGGTTGGAGCCGTGCTCAGGTGGCGACCCACATCGCTCGTCACGCCGACGCCTTCTATCGGCTGGCGGACTGGGCGCTGACCGGGGTCGAGCAGGAGATGTACCCGGACGGTCGGGACGTCCAGATCGACGCCGGCGCCGGACGAACCGGTTTGGAGATCCAGACCGACCTGGACACCAGCGCCGGCCGGTTGGACGAGCAGTTGGAGAAGCTGGCCGAGGAAGACGCCTTGGACCGGACCGTACGGCTTCGGGACGGCAGTACGGCGGCCGCCCGGCTGCTGCCGTACGGGCGGTTGTGCGAGGTGC
>DATCVL010000111.1:0-2838 GCA_036566865.1 Microlunatus sp. | reverse complement strand
GACCGGGACGCCGCGCGGCAGGGTGCGGGTGACCGTCGCAGCGCCGTAGTTGATCTTCTGGCCGGTGATGCTGGTACGAGACGTCAAACGGGCCCGAGTCAGTCCGGTCGCCGACCAGTCAAGATCAACAACGACACCGGGGCGGGCGATCAGGCCGCGGATCGAGCCGGCGCCGATCACGGTCGGGAGTGCGGGCAGCAGGTCGATGGCGCCGGCATGGCTCTGCAACAGGCATTCGGCGAGCGCGGCGACAAAGCCGAAGTTCGCGTCGATCTGGAACGGCGGATGGGCGGCGAACAAATTCTGATACAGGCCGCCCGCCCAGTGCCCGCGATCGATCGCGGCGTCGCGGAACAGCAGCCGGAAGAGGTCGGCAACCCGGTCCGGCTGGCGCAGGCGCGCCCGCATGGCCGCCTTCCAGACCAGTGACCAGCCGGTGGACTCGTCGCCGCGACCGGTAAGGCTGGCATCGGCAGCGGTGATCAACTCCGGGGTCAGCGGTCGGTTGCCCGGATGCAGCAGGTACAGGTGTGCCGTGTGCCGATGGTCGGGTTCGGGGACCAGGTCCGGGTCGGGCCACTCGCTGATCATCCCGAGCTTGTTGATCTTGGGATCCGGCAGCCGGGTCAGCGCCTGCCGGGCCTGCGCCACGATCGGGTCGTCGGCACGGCCCAGCCGGTCCGCGAGCTCGACCAGGAAGCTGAAGGTGTCACCCGACAACGCAATGTCCAGCGTGGCGGATGCCGCTGTCGCGCCGGAGCTGCCGTCGGGTGCGGTGAAGTGGTTCTCCGGCGAGGTCGACGGACAGCTGCCCAGGCTGCCGTCGGGCTGTTCGACCAACCAGGACAGCAGAAATTCGACCGCACCGCGTACCAAGGGCCAGGCTCGATCGGCGACCTGATCGGAACCTCCGTGGCCCAACCGCTCGCGCCAGTGCTGCAACAACCACGGTCCTGCCATCGGCCAGAAGGCCCAGCAGGGATCGTGGGTGCCGTCGCCGACCGGTTGCGTGTAGGCCCAGGCATCGCTGTTGTGGAAGGCAACCCAGCCGGGCGCGCCGAGCACTCGCTGCGCGGTCTGGGTACCCTTCGCGGCCAAGGCCTCGACAAGATCGAAAAGCGGGTCCAGGCACTCGACCAGGTCGGTCGATTCGGCCAGCCAGTAGTTCATCTCCAGGTTGATGTTCATGGTGAAGTCGCTGGACCAGGGCGGACGCATGCTGTCGTTCCAGATGCCCTGCAGGTTGGCCGGCAGGCCGCCCGGCCGGGAACTGCAGATCAGCAGGTAGCGGCCGTATCCGAACAGCAGCGCCGCCAGTCCGGGATCGGAGTCCAGCGCGGTCCGTCCGCGTGCGTAGGCCGCTGCCAGACGTTGATCAAGAGGCCGTTCCGCCCCGGCGTCGCCGAGTTTGATCACGCAGCGCTCGAACAGCTGTCGATGGTCGTGTTCCTGGGCAGCCGCGACGGCGGCAGCGCCGGCCTGCTGGGCGGCCAGGATGCGCCCGGTGGCACGATGCAGCGCGTCGGTCGCATCACCGTCCAGCGGATCGCCGATCCGGGTGTAGTTGGTCTCGATCGCCAACAGGATCTCGGCATGATGTACGCCCTCGGCCCGCAGTGCGTGTGCCGTATCGGCAACGGCGCTGCCGTCGTGGCTCCACCGCACTGCGACGGCACCGTCCAGCGCCAGTTGGTCACCGTCGGCGTAGCTCAGCGGCTCGGACTGCTTGTCGTACGCCGGTGCGACGTTGCTCGGGAAGCGCAGCAGCAGGTCGGGACCGTCGCCGACCGGCGACGATCGCAACGGACTCTGCACCCCCAGCGTCAGATCCACACCCGCGCCGTCGGCATCGACGGTGATCAACAGCACGTCGGCCGGATGGCTGGCCCGGGTTCGGCTGGTGATCACGGTCGAGCCGCGTCGATAGCGGGTGCTGTGCACCGCGGTGGCAAGATCAAGTCGGCGCCGATAGTCGGCGACCGGGGCGACCGCATCCTGGCCGCGTGCCGCGATGGTCATGATCAACTCGGCTACCGGCAGGAAGGATTGCGGATAGCCGTGTTGCAGGGTGCGAACGGCGCGATCTGCGCCGGGCCAGTCACCGGATGCCACCGCCGCCCGGCTCGCCTCGACGGCGGCACGGCAGGCCCGGGCCGACGGCAGCCGGCCGGACCGCTCGGTGGCAGGTCCGCCGGACCAGCCGGTGGTGTGGTTGAGCTGGAATCGCTCGGTGTCGGTTCCGCCGAAACACATCGCGCCGATCCGCCCGTTGCCCAACGGCAGCGCATCGGTCCAGCGATCGGCAGGACGGTCGTACCACAGCGTGCTGGTGGAGTCGTTGATCATGGTCGGTCCGGAAAGCCCTCGGCGCGGATATCCCAACCCTGACGGGGAAATCCGGGACGGGACTCGTCGTCCGACCGATGGCCGGACCAGCCGGCTGCCATCAGCGCGACCGCCGCCAGCAGACCGCCGTTGCCGGGCAGATACAGCGGCAGCCGGGTCGGGTGCTGGCAGTTGTGCCCGTTGGCGAGGTAGCGGTTGCGTGGTGCGATCCGGGTCAGCGCGTCGACGGCCCGGCCCGGGTCACCGAGGCGAGTGGCGGTCATCGCGATCATCGGGTAGTCCCAGCCCCAGGTCCGGTCCCAGTCCCAGCTCCGGTCGATGAAGTCCAGCGTCCGCCGCATGATCTGCGGGTCGACCATCCCGGTGTCCGGTACGAGTCCGAGTGCACCGACCATGGACGGATGATCACCGATCTCGGTACGGGGCGGATCCGAGGACGACGGGGCGCTGCCGACCGAAGCGTAGTGATCTTGGTCGATCGGCAGTTCGGCC
>DATCVL010000110.1:0-19811 GCA_036566865.1 Microlunatus sp. | reverse complement strand
GCTGGAGCGGCGGCGGTGGGCGTGATCATCTGCCTGTCCCGTGCGGCGCTGGCGATCGCTTGTGGCCGCGGTGTGCCCGCCGCCCGGCCGGGCGGTCTGGGAGCGCTGGTGGCCGGCTCGGTCCCGCTGCCGGCGGTGCTGATCAGCTCCGTGATGGTGATCATGATCGGTGCAGGGCTCGGCATCCTGGCCGGCATCGGCCCGATCGGCGGCCTGATCTCGATGGCCGCCGGGCTGGTCGGGTCGCTGCTCCTGGTCGCCTGGGTTGTGCGTCGGATCGGCGGCGTGACCGGGGACGTGATGGGTGCCTCGGTCGAGCTGACGACGACGCTGGTTTCAGTCTGCTGCCTGCTGGACTATCCCTGGTGACGTACGCTAGTGCGTCACGTCATGATCAACATCGGGGATGATCAGTGGCCGACCGGCAACCATCAGCACCAGCCGATCACTGATGCCGGCAATGCGGCGATTCACCTCGCCCAGCAGGTCGGCGAAGACTCGGCCGGAACGATATGCCGGAACCACGCCCCATCCGACCTCGTTGCTGACCGCGATGATCACTCGATCGCTGTCCTGCCAGGCTTGGCAGAACGCCGCGAGCCGATCATCGAAGCTGGTCTTCCAGTCGGGCAACGGCTCGTCCCAGGTGCCGAGTTCGTCGACCACGGCCGTCACCCAGGTGCCGAGACAGTCGATCAACACCGGCTCGGAACCTTCGGCGAGCACTCCGGCCAGATCGCTGGTCTCCACCGTGGTCCACGCTGCCGGCCGGCGATCGCGATGAGCGCGGATCCGCTCCGCCCACTCCGCGTCCTGCTCGGGGTCCGGGACCGGGCCGGGCGCGACGTAGATGAGCGCTCTGTCCCGCGCCGCCTCGGTCGCGAGCCGCTCGGCGTGCGTCGACTTGCCCGACCGTACGCCGCCGGTGATCAACGTCGTACGCGGAACCGTCGGTCCGGCAACCTCTCCAGCTGACACAAGATCCGAGCCTAGTCCGGCACTGTGCAGAGCTTGTTGATCCGCTGCCGAGTGGCGGATCGGGGAGAACGTCGGTCGGCGAGACGCACGATCAACCGGCCGCTGTAGCAGCACGAGGCTGGTGGCGTAGTCGGATGCGGTAGTTGATCTTGGGCTGCTGGGTGGGGTCGATCCAGCGGATGGGAACCAGTGCGGGCGCACCTCCTGCCTTCGACCTTCCACCGGGAGCGTATGAGAGGGTGACCCGCGTGACTCAGACGACGCTGACCGATCGACCAACGTCCCGCGGGCTGCGAGCCACGTTCGCGCTGTTCTCTGCGATCGAGCGGGTGGGCAACAAGCTGCCGCATCCGTTCTGGCTGTTCTGGATCCTGGCCGCGGTGGTGGTCCTGCTGAGTGCCTTGTTGGCGGGACTGGATGTCTCGGTGATCAGTCCCGCAGACCACGAGCCGGTGGTGGTCAAGTCCCTGCTGTCCGCCGAGGGTCTGCAGGTGATGATCGGCGATGTGGTGGAGAACTACGCGTCCTTCCCACCCCTGGCAACGATTCTGACCACCATGCTCGGCATCGTGATCGCCGAACGCTCCGGCTTGTTCGACACCGCGCTGCGTCTGACGATCACCCGGATGCCGACCAGGTTCGTCACCTTCGGGCTGGCGATGGCGGCCATGATCGGACACGTCGCCGGCGATGCCGCGTACGTGACGCTGATTCCGTTGGGTGCGATCATCTTCCGCGCCGTCGGCAAGTCTCCGGTGCTCGGAGCCATCGTCGCATTCGTGTCGATCTCCGCGGGTTATGACGCCTCTCCGTCGCTCACCACCACCGACGTGCTGCTCAGCTCGATCACCACGGCCGCGGCGCACACCATCGACGAGTCGATCGTGGTCACTCCGGTCGCCAACTACTTCTTCGGTTTGGCCTCATCGGTGGTGATCGCGATCACCATCACCATTGTGGTGGAGGCCGTGCTCTCCAAGCGCCCCGACCTCGAGTCGGACGCCGACTACGCCGCCGACGACGAGCAAGATCAACAACAGCTGGCGATCAGTGACCGGCAGCGGCGAGCACTGCGCTGGTCGTTGACCTTCGGCGCCGCCTACATCGCCGCGATCGTGGCCGTACTGATCCCACCGGGATCGCCGTTCCGTGGTGAGGATGCCGGCATCCTGAGCTCGCCGATCTTCACCGGGATGGCGGGCGTGATCGGCCTGCTCTTCGCCGGCATGGGCACGATCTACGGTGGCCTGGCCGGCAGCTACACCGGGCCCAAGGATCTGATCGCGGCGATGATCCAGGGGTTCAAGAACATGGCGCCGATCCTGGTCCTGTTCTTCGCCATCTCCCAGTTCCTGGCCTACTTCAAGTGGACCGGGATCGGTGAGGTGATCGCGATCAAGGGTGCCGAACTGCTCAGCGATGCGTCGGCGCCGGGCTGGCTGATTCTGCTCGGGATGGCGGTGATCATCTCGATCATGAACTTCGTCATCACCTCCGGTTCGGCGATGTGGTCGCTGGCAGCACCGATCTTCGTACCGATGTTGATGTTGCTCGGCATCGACCCGGCGATCACCCAGGCCGCCTACCGGGTGGCCGATTCGGTGACCAACTGCATCACCCCGATGAGCCCGTACTTCGTGATGGCGTTGGGATTCGTGCAGCAGTACCGCAAGTCCGCCGGCATCGGCACCCTGGCCAGCTTCACCATGCCGCTGGCCGCCGTGGTCTGGGTGATCTGGATGGCGCTGTTCCTGGTCTGGTACGTAGCCGGCCTCCCGTTCGGGCCGTAGCCGCGGTGATCATCCATCCACCCGGTGGCAGACGAATTCCGAATCGCCCTGCCGGAGCAGCAGACCTTCCGGGGAGCGGGTCAAGGTCGTGTCGGTCACGCGGGAGGCGACCGTCTCGTCATCCAGGGCGAGGAACGTGAGCTGCTGCTGATCGCCGATGGACGCCAGCAGCGTGCTGCCGTGGCGCTCGAGGTTGATCATCACTCCGCTCTCCAAGCGATAGCTCCCGGCGAAAGGATCCAGCCCGGATCCCTGTGGTGGCAGTGGATCCAGCTCCGAACGGACGAAGTCCGGCCAGCGCCGCGCCTCCGCGATGGCATCGAGGATCTCGGCGATGAGCGGCATTCCGCCGTCACCGTTGGTCATCACCGCCGCACCGAAGCCCAGATCGCGGTGGGCCAGCAGGTGGCAGCGAAAACCCTCGTTGCCGCCGCTGTGTCCGAAGTAGCTGACCCGCCCGTCCGCCAACCGGACGAACGGACCGATGCCGACGGCGTTCAGGCCACCGACCCGCTCGGCCCGCGGGGCCGGCGGAGTCTGAGGCGTCAGCATCCGATCTGCATCCGCCGGCGACAGCAGCGCGCCGTCGGCGTCGGCCACCGCACGTTGCACGGCGATCGCGTACCGGGCCAGGTCGCCGGCCGTGGTCCACAGTCCGGCCGCCGCCAGCTCCGGATAGACGTGCCACTCGCCCGGGATCGGGCGTCCGTCAAGATCATGCGCGACGGCCGCGGTCCGGTGGAGAGCGTCGGGCAACGGCTGGTCGTAGCCGCTGTCCTGCATCTGCACCGGATCGAGCACCAGGTCGCGCATCAGTTGTGGGAAAGGAACTCCGGTGGCTTCTTGCATGATCAACTGCATCACCACCAGCCCGCCACCGGAGTAGCGGAACTGCACACCCGGGACGATGGCAACCCGTACGCTCTCGGTGTTCGCCGGTGCGGAACCGGACAGCACGTGGACCAGATCCGGCAACGTCGCATCACGGGAGTAGCCGGGGAATCCGTGCGTGCTGAGGCCGGCCGAATGACTGGCCAGTTGGCGCAGCGTGATGCGTGGCTGCCAATCTCCCGATGCCGGGACCTGCCAGCCCCGCAGGAGTGTGTTGATGTCGGCGTCAAGATCGAGTACGCCCTGGGCGACCAGTCGCTGCATCGCCAGAGCGGCAATCGGTTTGCTGATCGAGCAGGCCTGAAATCGTGTCCGCGGTGTGACGCGATCTTCCGGAGCGCCGTCGGCGCAGCGGGTGCCCAGGGCAGTTTCCTCGACGATCCGACCGTCCTCGATGATCGCGATGCTCACGGCGGGCACATGAAGGGCGCGCATCCGGTCGAGGACCGGCAGTCCCGCGATGCGCTGGTTCGCGTTGCTGTCCATGCTCCGGCATGCTGCCACGAGCAAGGTGCCCAACAGGGCTGGATACGGCACGGATCGGCGAGCATCGGCCGGGAATCGCCCGTGGCCGGGCCATCCAGGGGACTACGATGACGGCTCGTCACCGGACGCTTCGCACCATTGTCTATGCGGTTGATCTTCGGCGAGGACCGTCGTCCGGGTCGGTGTGAGCCGACACACCCACGACACCGCGGGAGGGCCGCGATGACCAACGTGCTGCTGCTGATGAGCGACGAGCACAATCCTCGCTACTCATCGGTCTACGGACACCCGTTCGTCCGGACACCGAATCTTGATCGACTCGCCGAGCAGGGCACGGTGTACGAGAATGCCTACTGTCCGTCGCCGTTGTGTGTGCCGTCGCGGTCGGCGTTCATGACCGGTCGGTACGCGCACGAGATCCAGCGCTACAACAACTGCAAGGTGATCGAGGCTCGAGACCCTTCGTACGGGCAACTTCTGGCCGAGCAGGGCGTGCACACCGGCTACATCGGCTCGGCCGCCAACCTCTACCGTCATCCGCATCAGTTGGGGTTCACCGAGATGCTGCTGGCCGAGGTGACGCAACGCCAGTTGGATCCCGACGCTGTGCGAGCGGATGTGCCGCGGCCCGTGCTGCCGAAGACCGAAGCTGATCATGGTCCGGTGTGGGGCCGTTTCGACCAGGACCTGATCTTCGTCGACCGCGCTGTGCAATGGTTGCAGGAGACCGCGCCGAAGCTGGCCGAGCCCTGGACGATGACGGTCAACGTGCATCCGCCACATCCCCCGTACACCAGTGATCCGGAGCATTGGGCCCGATACGAGGGACTCGGAGACCTGCCCGAGCACGGATCCGAGCAGTCCTCGGCAATGCATCCCTACAACCAGGATCTCCGCAACCGAGGCGGCTGGGACTACGGGCCGGCGTTGATTCGGGAGCTGCGGCAGGGCTACTACGCCATGATCAGCTACGTCGACGACGAGCTCGGCCGGCTGCTGGACGCGCTCGAGGCCGCCGGTCTGGCCGGGGACACGGTGGTCTGCTACACCACCGATCACGGCGATATGCTCGGCACGTTCGGGGTGTGGGGCAAATGCAGCCTGTACGAGGATTCGGTGCGGGTCCCGATCGTTGCGGCCGGGCCGGGGTTCGGCCGCGGCGCCAGGGTACGTACTCCGGTCAGTCTGCTGGACCTGCAGGCCGCGATCTTCCACGCGGTCGGTGCCGACCGGCCCGGCCATTGGCGGGGCGAGCCGCTGCAGACGATCCCGAACGATGATCGAGAGCGGGTGGTGTTCGCCGAGTACCACGGCGCAGGAGTCCGCGGCAGCGGCTACCTGATCCGTCGCGGCGACTGGAAGTTGATCTTCAACGCCGACGCTTCGGACCAGCTCTTTGATCTTGCCGAGGATCCGTCCGAATTGGTCGATCTCTGGGCCGAGCGACCGAAGGTGGTCGCCGAGTTGGAGCAGGAGCTGCGAAAGATCTGCGACCCGATCGCCGAACACCGGGCAGCGGAGGAGTTCAGCCGCCGCCAGGTTGCCAGGATCGGATCCCTGCAAGATCAACTCGGTCCGGACGTGACCGAGGTTCCCTGGTCGGAGTCAGCAGGCAGGGAGCCGAATCGTTCAGACCAGACGGAAGTCGATGCCGAGCAAGTTGGCCGCGGCCCGATAGTCGGCGGCACGGTGACCGATCGACAGTGACCAGTGGTGACCGATCCCGGTCTGCGACCAGTCGTCGACCCACTGTCCGGGGTCGCGACCGAAGTCGACCCGAGATGTCTGATCACCGGCCGAAGATCACCCCAGCACCGACCAGACCGGGGCGCGCCGCCCAACGGCCGGCACCGGGAGCAGCGAAGTTCTCCGAACGACTAGCTCGGCTCGTCCGGCGGAATCTCTCGCTGGCGGTAGCCACTCGGGCTCATTGCGAACCGGCGTCGGAACCGGGCCGAGAAGTAGAGCGGGTCGTGGTAGCCGACCTCGGCGGCCACCGCTCCGACCGGGCGAGCAGTGAGATCGAGCAATTGTGCGGCCAACTGCATTCGTCGCTGCTCGACGAACTCCATCGGACTCAGACCGAGTTGATCACGGAAGAGATGGGAGATCCGGGAAGGCGAGAGTCCGGCCACCGATGCCAGCGTCTGAAGCGTCCACTGCTGCTGCGGATCACGTTCGACCGTGTCCACGACCTGCCGGACCCGGTCGTCGATCGGATGCGTCAGGGGATTGGCCAGATCGCACCACAGCAACGCCGCCTCCAGCCGATTCAAGCCGAGCAGGCCACCGTGCCTGAGCAGACTGTGGCTCCAGCGGACGGCATCGGCCAGGTTGGTCTCGACCTGCCGGCGGACATCGCCGTCAAGACTCAGCTGATGCAGGCCGGGGGAGAGTTGCGGCCACTCCAGCAACGAGCGCCAGTCCCCGCGGGCGGCGAAATGGGCGTAGTAGAACTCCCAGTGACCGGCGTCCCGATCGGTCCGGTAGTCGTGCCGTACGCCGGGGGTGATCAACGTGGTCTGACCGGGCTCGGCGCGATGGTCGACTCCCTCGCCGGTGCCGAACCTGCCGACTCCGGCCAGGGTGTGGATCAACAGCCAGTCATCCGTGCCGTGCGAACGGTAGGTGCTGTAGTCGGTCCCCTCGGTGAAGTGACCGGCCGTGATTCGGATGTAGACCGGGATGATCGCCTCGTCGCGCACCCCCCGGATCATATGGTCCGGCCCGGATGAAGTCGGTCCTGCGGCGTGTAACCGGAGTGACGGACGGGGCTGATGGCGTACGTTATGGCCCATGGCGACCCGCGCGTCTTCCCCAGCGCGGACTCGAACCTCCAGCTCCGCGAACTCGCGGGGCGGGTCGACTTCGCGTTCGTCCGGAAGCAAGAAGTCCACTAACCGCAAGCCGGCCAGCAACAGCCGGAAGGCGGTCTCGACGCGTACCCGCAAGCAGCCGCCCCGCAAGACCAAGCCGCAGGGCCCGTCGGCCGGTGCCGTGCTCGGTCGCGGACTGCGCGGCGCCTGGATGGGGGTCGCGCACGCGGTCGGGGGAGGGGCGCGCAAGGTGGGCAACGGCTCGGACGATGTCGATCCGGCACTGCGCCGGGACGGCGCCGGTCTGCTGCTGATCGGGGTGGCGATCGTGGTCGCCGCCCAATTCTGGTGGGGGCTGCCGGATCCGGTCGGGCACTGGGTCCAGGTCGGCGTCACCAGCGTGATCGGCACCCTGGCCTATGCCTCGCCGATCCTCCTGGCAGGGATGGCTTGGCGGACGCTGCGTCATCCCGATCACAACGGTCCGGCCGGACGCCAGTTCGTCGGCTGGAGCGCCGCCCTGTTGGGCCTGCTGGGATTGATCAATCTGGCCAACGGACTGCCGCGGCCGAACGATCCGGCGGCGCTGCGCGAAGCCGGCGGTGTGCTCGGCTTCATCTCCTCTTCGCTGCTGCACGATCTGCTGAAGACCAACTGGGTCGCCGCACCGCTGCTGGTGCTGTTGTTGATCTTCGGGATCCTGGTCATCGTCGGCATCCCGTTGCACGAGATGCCGGGCCGGTTCGCGGCGCTGCGAGATCGACTGATGCCGAATCGGGTGATCGACGGCGAGGTCGTCGAGGAGCTCGAATACGGCACCGAACAGGCCTACGACACTCCGATGATCACCGACGGCAAGCCGAAGAGCCGGCGGAAGAAGAAGGACAAGGTCGCCGACCCTGAGCAGCCGCCGGAGGCGGTCGGCGACTCGGTGGACCTGGTCGAGGAGGTCGAGCAGCCCGACGCGGCGCCCGCGGACAAGATCGACAACTCCGCAGCTCCGGATCAGTCCGGCCCGAAGGGCCCGGTCACCGCCGGTCTGCCGCCGGGCTTCCACGTCCGCGGCGAGGAGAACGATCAGGCCGAGCTTGAGCCGCCGCAGCACACCCCGGCACCGCCGCGGGTGGAGCAGTTGCAGCTGTCCGGCGACGTGCAGTACCTGCTGCCGGATGCCGAGGAGCTCAAGCGGGGCAGCGTTCCCCGGGCTCGTACCGAAGCCTCCGACCAGGTCGTCGGCCGGCTCACCGGCGTACTCGAGCAGTTCAACATCGACGCCCGGGTGACCGGCTACAGCCGTGGCCCGACCGTCACCCGGTACGAGGTCGAGCTCGGCCCGGCGGTGAAGGTGGAGAAGGTCACCGCGCTGAGCAAGAACATCGCCTATGCGGTGGCCAGCAACGAAGTCAGGATCCTGTCACCGATCCCGGGCAAGTCCGCGATCGGGATCGAGATTCCCAACACCGACAAGGAAATCGTCTCTCTCGGCGACGTCCTGCGCTCCAACGTCGCCCGCAATGATCATCACCCGATGACGGTAGGGCTGGGCAAGGACGTCGAGGGCGGCTTCGTGGTCGCCAACCTGTCCAAGACCCCGCACCTGCTGGTCGCCGGTGCGACCGGAGCGGGTAAGTCGGGCTTCATCAACTCCTTCATCACCTCGATCCTGATGCGGGCCACACCGGACGAGGTCCGGTTGCTGCTGGTCGATCCGAAGCGGGTCGAGCTGACGATCTACGAAGGCATCCCGCACCTGGTGACGCCGATCATCACCTCACCGAAGAAGGCTGCCGAAGCGTTGCAGTGGGTCGTCCGCGAGATGGACATGCGCTACGACGACCTGGCGCACTTCGGCTTCCGTCACGTCAACGACTTCAACAAGGCCGTCCGAGCCGGGGCGGTGACGCCGCCGGAGGGATCGGAACGCAAGCTGCAGCCGTATCCGTATCTGCTGGTGGTGGTCGACGAGCTCGCCGACCTGATGATGGTCGCCCCGCGCGACGTCGAGGACTCGATCGTCCGGATCACCCAGCTGGCCCGAGCGGCCGGGATCCACCTGGTGCTGGCCACTCAGCGTCCGAGCACCGATGTGGTGACCGGATTGATCAAGGCCAACATCCCGAGCCGGTTGGCACTCGCCACCTCCTCGATGACCGATTCCCGGGTCATCCTGGACTCGCCCGGCGCGGAGAAGCTGGTCGGTCAGGGCGACGGGCTGTTCCTGCCGATGGGTGCCGGTAAGCCGGTCCGCATCCAGGGCTCCTGGGTCACCGAAGCCGAGATCCGCAAGGTGGTTGCGCACGTCACCGAGCAGCTCAAGCCGCAGTACCGCGAGGACGTGGTTCAGGCCCCGGCAGCCAAGAAGGTGACCGAGGACATCGGTGATGATCTTGATCTGGTGCTGCAGGCGGTCGAGCTGGTGGTCACCCTTCAGCTCGGCTCCACGTCGATGCTGCAGCGCAAGCTGCGGGTCGGCTTCGCCAAGGCCGGCCGGTTGATGGACATCCTGGAGACCCGTGGCGTCGTCGGCCCCTCCGAGGGCTCCAAGCCGCGGGATGTGCTGGTCAAACCGGATGATCTTGAAGCCGTGATGGAGAATCTGCGCGCCGGGTGAACAAAACCGTCCGCGCGTTCGTCCGATCTGACCCTCACACCCCCTACCGGCCGATCAGCGGACGATTCTGTTCACTGGCTCGCGGGGGAGTCAGATCAGCTCGACGCCCTTGCGTTCCGGGATCAGGAACATCGCCAGGAACGCGAGCAGATAGATGCTGGAGAGCAGCGCGAGGGCGTAACCGAAACCGTTGGCGGTCGCCACCAGGGCGATCAGGAAGGGCGCGAATCCGCCGATCCCGCGGCCGATGTTGAACAACACATTCTGTGCTGTCGCGCGGGCCTCGGTCGGATACAGCTCGGCCATCAGGGCTCCGTAGCCGCCCAGCATCCCGTTGGCGAACAGGCCCATCACGAAGCCGCCGATCAGGATTGCCGTCGGATCGTGCAACTGGCTGTAGACGAGCACCGACGCGGCGGCGCCGATCTGGAAGATCCGGAAGGCCGGTCGGCGGCCGACCCGGTCGGCCAACTGTCCGAAGGTGATGATCCCGGTCATCATCCCGATCACCGTGACGGCAGTCCAGGCAGCGGAGGCCTTGAGGTCGAGGCCGACACTCTTGGCCAGGTAGGTCGGCAGCCAGGAGATGATGCCGAAGTAGCCGAAGTTCTGTACCGCGGTCAAGATGATCATGGCCAGCGAGTAGCCGACGGTGGCCTTGTCGGCGATCAGATACCTCAGCCTGAGCCGTGGGCCACGTTCAGCCGTTTCGGTGTTGCGCTGCAGGAATTTCGGCGATTCGGGCAGCCGCTTGCGGATGATGATCGCGACCACAGCCGGCACCGCACCGACCACGAACAGTCCCCGCCAGCCGAAGACGGAGATGACCGGTGCCGACACCAGCGCCGCGGCCAGCACACCGCACTGGAAGCCGATGCCGACCCACGAGGTGGCCCGAGCCCGCAGTCGGGCCGGAGTTGCCTCCGCCGCCAGCGTCATCCCGATGCCGAATTCGCCACCGATGCCGATGCCGGCGACGAACCGGTACGCCGCCAGGTCGTAGTAGCCCTGGGCAAGTGCGGACAGGCCGGTGAACACCGCGAAGAAGATCACCGAGTAGGTCAGCATTCGTACCCGGCCGTAGCGATCACTGAGGATCCCGAAAACGATCCCGCCGAGCACCGCGCCCAGCAGTGTGAACGTGGTCAGACTTCCGGCCTGCGCATTGGTCAGGCCGAAGGCGGCGATGATGCCGGACAACGCAAAGCTGAGGATCAGCAGATCGAAGCCGTCGAGCCCGTACCCGACCGCCGAGGCGATCACGGCCTTGCGGCCATATCCCGTCCAGCGAGTCTCGTCCTCGGTCTGCACCGGTTCGTCGGTGAAGCCCTCGGTCGTCCGGTCAGCGCTCATCCCGCCGCTCCTCCTGTGAAAGATCCCGGGGGATCCTTCTACAAGATCGCGCCGTGCGCCACCCCGGACTCGGCCGGCCAGGCCACATCGTCGATGGCCAGCCACGGCGCCGCCGCCACCGCGGCGGGCGTGCCACCGGTGATCGCCCTGACCTCCCGATGCAGGTGGGACTGATCGGCGTAGCCGCTGACGACAGCCACGTCGGCAGCGGGCCGACCCGAGGCGAGCAGGTGCGCAGCATGATCAAATCGCACCAGCTGGGCGGCCCGCTTCGGTGTGATGCCGAGCTCGGCCCGGAATCGCGACCACAGCCGCTGACGACTCCAGCCGACCTCGGCTGCCAGGTCGTCGATCCGTACGACCCCGCGCCCGGCCAGCGTTCGCTGCCAGGCAAGATCGACTTCCGGTTCAACGGCGGAACGGATGCCCAGCCGTCGGTCCACGAAATCGGCCGCGATCGCGAATCGTTCGCTCCATGACCCGGCCGTCCGCAACGCGTCCTCGAACAGCACCGCGGTGCGCCCGAGCAGCTGCTCCGGGCCGGCGACCTCGCCGGTCAGCTCGACCGAGGGGCCCAGCACCTGCCGCGCCACAACCGGCGACAGCCGGATCTGCAGGCACTCTCCGTCGAGCCCGCCCGCCTGCACGTGGCCGGGAAGCAGTCCGGCCATGAAGCTGCCGCGTTGTGCCGGACCTCCGATGCGGTGGACGATCCCGCCGTCCGTGCTCAGGTCGATGATCATGGTCACCGACGGGTGTGCGACCATGCCGATCTCCACCAGCGACGGAAGACGGCGCCGGAATCTGAATCCGGCCATGCTGACGCCGGGCAGTCGTTCCGACGGAGTCGGGACTGCCACCTCGGCGTCCGACCACGACCAGTCGTCGTGGGCTGTGACGGTGGACCGCACGGAGTGAGTCTAGGAGTGCCCGACCGTGCAGCGGAGGAGGACGATCACCGCTCGGCTTCCTCAACGTCGGCGGGCGCCGCAATGAATCCGAGCAGCAGCTTGCTGGTGATCTCGGGTGCCTCCAGGATCGGTACGTGTCCGACGTCGGGCAGCACTTCGACCCTGGCCCGAGGAACGGCCCGATACTGCTGGATCGAGAACGCCGGGTTCCATTTTCGGTCGGAGTCGCCGAAGATCGCCAGCACCGGGACGTCGAGCACGCTCAGTCGCTCCGGCAGCGTCCGTTCGGTGAGGTACGCACCGTTGCAGCGCAACACCGCGCGCATCGTGCGGTAGCTGGTGCCTGCCACCCCGGCGACCAGTTCATCCGGAATCTGCACCGGGTGAGCAGCGGTCGCATTCAGACCCTTGCGGATCCAACTGTCCGACCGGATCGCCCAGATCAGCCGCCCGAACGGAGGCCCGAGCAGGACTCGAAGCGCCAGTGGCGGCGGAAGCTCGGCGTCCATGCTCGGGCCGCTGTTGATCAAGGTCAGCGATCCGACCAGGTCCGGTCGCTGCTCGGCCAGCGCGGTCGCCACGTACCCACCGCTCGAATGACCGGCGACCGCAGCCGGACCGAGCCCGAGATCGTCCAGTACGGCGGCCACCCGATTCGCCTGATCTCTCACCGCGTACGAGGTGGCGGCCGGCGACTTGCCGCAGCCCGGGAGGTCGACCCGGATGACGCGGTGCCGGTGGGCGAGCGTCGGCACCATCGCTTCCCAGCAGGGTCCGGCCGCTCCCGAACCGTGGATCAGCAACAGTGCGGGTCCCTCTCGCGGACCGTCCTGGACCACGTGCATGCGACGTGCCAGCCCGATGTCGTACTCAGTCATGCCGGAACTCTGCCCGGATCACCGCCGGCTGTCTTGGACAAATGTTCTGCGGCAGGGTCGGCACCCGCCGCGAATGATCACCGGGACGCGCGAATGATCACTGGAACGATTGTCTTGACATACTGGCCCCCTGATGAGCACCGAATCACTGAGTTCCGACGCCTTGACCTCCGTCCATCTGGTCACCCTGGGTTGCGCCCGGAACGAGGTGGATTCGGAGGAATTGGCGGCCCGGCTGGCCGAGGGCGGCTTCCGGCTGGTGGACGACCCGCAGGCGGCCGATGCCGTGATGGTCAACACCTGCGGCTTCATCGAGAGCGCCAAGAAGGATTCGGTCGACACCCTGCTGGCCGCTGCGGATCTGAAGACCGACGGCCAGACGCAGGCCGTGGTCGCGGTCGGCTGCATGGCCGAGCGCTACGGCAAGGAACTGGCCGAGTCGCTGCCGGAGGCCGACGCGGTGCTCGGCTTCGACGACTACGACAGCATCGCCGACAAGCTGAACGCGATCCTGTCCGGCGACCGGCACGTCTCCCATGTCCCCACCGATCGGCGCACGCTGCTGCCGATCAGCCCGGTCGAGCGTCGCCTCTCGGCGGTCAGCACCCCCGGCATGCACACCGCTCCCGCACGGTCGGGTGCCGATCTGGCCGACAGTCCCGATCTGCCGGCCGGGATCGCTCCGGCCAGCGGGCCGCGCACCTTCCGCCGGCGGCTCGGTTCCGGTCCGTCCGCCCCGCTGAAGATGGCCTCCGGCTGCGACCGCCGTTGCACCTTCTGCGCCATCCCGCGGTTCCGTGGCGCCTACGTCTCCCGGACTCCGGACGATATCGTTGCCGAGGCCCGCTGGCTGGCCGGCGAGGGCGTTCGGGAGGTCTTCCTGGTCAGCGAGAATTCGTCCTCCTACGGCAAGGACATGGGCGACATCCGGCTGCTGGAGAAGCTGCTCGGGCAGTTGTCCGGGATCGACGAGCTGGACTGGATCCGGGTCTCCTACCTGCAACCCGCCGAAATGCGGCCCGGGCTGGTGGAAGCGATGACCGCCACCCCGAAGGTGGTGCCGTACTTCGATCTGTCGTTCCAGCACGCCTCCGCATCCGTGCTGCGACGGATGCGCCGATTCGGCGATCCGGACGCGTTCCTGAATCTGATCGACGGTATCCGCCGGCGGGCACCGCTGGCCGGCATCCGGTCCAACGTGATCGTCGGCTTCCCCGGCGAGACCGAGCAGGACCTCCAGACCTTGGCTGACTTCCTCGGCGCGGCAAGACTGGACGCGATCGGAGTCTTCGGGTACTCCGACGAGACTGAGACCGAGGCGTACGCCATGACCGGCAAGATCGATGAGTACGAGATCGAACGCCGACGGGTCGAGATCGCCGACCTCGCCGAAGAGCTGGTCGATCAGCGGGCCGAGGAACGGATCGGCGAACGGGTCCGGGTGCTGATCGAATCCCGCGAGGACGGTGAGATCGTCGGCCGGGCCGAGCACCAGGGCCCCGAGGTGGACGGCAGCGTACGGCTGATCGGCGGCGACGCCGGCATCGGCGACCTGGTGGACGCGACGGTGACCGCGGTCGAGGGTGTCGATCTGATCGCCAGCGTCCGACAGGCTGTGCCGACGCCGTCGACCGGAGCGGTCCGATGAGTTCGCCGGTGCAGCCGGAGACCAAGCCGTCGGCCTGGAACGTGCCGAATGCGCTGACCGCGTTTCGGCTGGTCCTGGTCCCCGTCTTCGCGGTCGTGCTGCTCAGCCATCCGTACGACACCGGCTGGCGGATCGCCTCGGCGTTGATCTTCGTGGTGGCGATCTTCACCGACTTCCTGGACGGCCATCTCGCCCGCAAACACAACATCGTCACCACCTTCGGCAAGCTGGCCGACCCGATCGCCGACAAGGCGCTGACCGGGATGGCGTTCATCGGGCTGAGCATCATCGGCGAACTGTGGTGGTGGGTCACCATCGTGATCTTGATCCGCGAGTGGGGGATCACCCTGCTCCGGTTCGCGGTGCTGCGGTACGGCGTGATGTCCGCACGCAAGGGCGGCAAGATCAAGACCGTGCTGCAGGCGCTCGCCCTGGGGCTGTTGTTGCTGCCACTGCCGGATTGGCTGCTGCCGGTCGCCTGGGTGGTGATGGGCGCCGCGTTCGTGGTCACCGTGGTGACCGGCGTCGACTACGTGCTGGAGGCATACCGGGTCCGTCGTACGGCGCTCCAGGCAGCGTCCGAGGGCGATCGGGCCGAGCCGAAGCAGGACGGCACCGATCAGACCGGGCCGGACCAGTGAGCGCAGAGGATTCGGCCGACCGCGATGAACTCGCTGCCGACCTGATCGAGTTGCTGGCCGGTCGAGGCCAGACGGTGGCAACCGCGGAATCACTGACCGGTGGCCTGATCGGCGCCGCGATCACCAGCATCGCCGGGTCGTCGGTGGCCTATCGCGGTGGCGTGGTCAGCTATGCCACCGAGCTCAAGGCGGCCCTGGCCGGCGTCAACGAACGCACCTTGGCCGAGCACGGTGCGGTCTCCCAACTGACCGCGGTGGAGATGGCACTGGGGGTGGCGTCCCGCTGTGATGCGACCTGGGGGATCGCGGTCACCGGAGTGGCCGGACCGGATCCGCAGGAGGGGCACCCGGCCGGGACCGTGTTCGTGGCGGTCGCTCATCAGCCCGAGGACCGTGGCTGGGACGACAACCGAGCCGACAGTGTGGTCTGCGTCCGTGAGTTGGCGTTGACCGGAGATCGGGCCTCGATCCGGGAACAGACCGTGATCGCGGCCCTCCGTCAGGCCCTCCGGATCATCGGTTCTGGTCCGGAATATGGTCACTCGGGATGATCTGACGGGGTGGGCGCGTTGACACCCATGCGTAACGAAAACTGCTGCGAAGGGTGGGTAGAGTGTCTGCCATGGCTGAGGTCCAAACGGTGAAGCCGGTCCTCGTACGTGAGTTGATCGGCGAGACTCTCCGCGAAGAGCGCGCCCTGCAGGGCAAGACGTTGCGCGAGGTTTCCAAATCCGCTCGAGTCAGCCTGGGTTACCTGTCCGAGGTCGAGCGCGGACAGAAGGAAGCCTCCAGCGAGCTGCTCGCCGCCATCTGCGGTGCCCTCGATGTACCGCTGTCGGTGATCCTGTCGATGGTCAGCGAGAAGTTGGCGATCCACGAGAAGGTCCTGACCCCGTTGCCGGTCCGTCCGTTGGCCCAGGCCGCCGCCTGATCCTTCTGGGGCCGAGCCCCCAGACCACGCGTTCCTACCGAGTCGCGTTTGCAGTCGCCCGATTTTTTGGCGGCGCTGCGGGCCATTGAGGCCCTCGGGCCACGACAACCTGTGGTCCGGCTCTTCTCGACTGGCCACTTCGTCGTGTTCCTTGCACTCCCGCGGTGACGGAGCGATGCTGATCTTGATCAGCACCAGACGAGGGGGTTTGCGATGCCTAAGGTGATCATTCTGACCGGGGATGCGGCTGAGACGTTGGAGGTGTTCTATCCGTATCAGCGGCTCCAGGAGGCCGGATACCAGGTCGACATCGCCGCTCCGGAGAAGAAGAAGCTGCAATTCGTCGTTCATGACTTCGTGGACGGATTCGACACCTACACCGAGAAGCCCGGGCACAGCTGGGAGGCCGACATCGCCTTCGCCGAGGTGAATCCTGCCGACTACGTCGCGGCGGTGGTGCCGGGCGGTCGGGCACCGGAGTACATCCGCAACGACGAGGACGCGCGCCGGATCGTCCGGCACTTCTTCGACGCCGACGAACCGGTGGCGGCGCTCTGTCACGGTCCGCTGCTGCTGGCAGCGGCCGGCGTACTCAAAGGGCGTACGTCCTCGGCCTACCCCGAGCTCGGGGTCGACGTCGAGTTGGGCGGCGGCACCTTCGTCGAGGGAGGCGGGGTGGTCGACGGCAACCTGGTCAGCGGTCGGGCCTGGCCGGACCACCCGACCTGGATGCGCGCCTTCATGGAGCTGCTGACCGCGCGTCATCCGGTGGACTGACGACGGCGCGGTCGAGCGGCATCAGCCGGCCCGATGCAGCACGCTCGAACGGCGGATGATCAGCTCGGGCCGGATCATCCGACGCACCGGCTGACCGGTGTCGCCGGCAACCCGCTGCAGCAGCAGCGACACCGCGAGCTCGCCGATCAGCTGTGCCGGGATCCGGACCGAGGTCAGCGGGGGATTCAGCCAGGCCGAGTACGGGTGGTCGCCGTAGCCGACCAGGCGCACGTCCTCGGGCACCCGGAGCCCGCGTTCGGTGAGCGCATTGAGAGCACCGAGGGCGAAGTAGTCGTCGCCGGTGACGATCGCATCGAAGGACTCACCGCGATCCAGGAAGGCCAGGCAGGCCCGGTGTGCCTCGGTCGCCCGCCACCGGGGTTCGGACGTCTCGAACCGCCGGGTCGGCACCGCGATCGACTGGGTGGTCGCATCGGTGACCTCGGCGATCGCACGATCGAACCCGCGTCGGCGGTCGGAGATCGTGCTGATCGTCAGGTCCTCCTCGAACTGGACGATGGTCCGGCAGCCCTGCGCGAGCAGATGCCGGACCGCCGCATAGGCACCGGCCCGGTTGTCCGCGGTGACGAAGTCACAGTCCAGACCGGGCGCCTCCCGGGACACCGCCACCAGCGGCACGCCGGACTCGGCCACCGCGAGCCAGGGCTCGGACCGCTGTTGGACCGGGATGATGATCGCCCCGGCCAGCCGGCTGTCGGTGATCGTCCGGGCGATCGATTCCTCCACCGACTCGCTCTCCTCGGTGGTGAAGACGTCCAGGGAGTAGCCCGACGATCGGGCACCGGCCTCGATCGCGCCGATCAGCTCGGAGGAGAAGACGTGGGTGGCCGACGGGATGGTCACCGCGATGGTGCGCGAATACTCCTGCGGCTGCGCGTTCGCCGACTCGGTGCTCGGCAGGTAGCCGGTACGGCGGGCCTCCTCGAGCACCAGGGCGCGCGTCCGTTCGCTGACGCCGTCCTTTCCGGCCAGCGCACGGGAGACGGTGTTGGCCGACAGCCCGAGCGTCACCGCAAGATCATTCAAGGTCGTACGCCTGGCGCTGGACATCTGACTTCCTCCCCTCGGGTCCGGGCGATCAATCTAATCGCCCGGCTCCGCTCATCCCTTGAGGGCCAGGTAGATCCTGGTCAGCGGCGGTTCGCTACCGCCCTCCCGTTCGACCACCAGTCGTAGCCAGTGCCCGAGTTGGTTCACGCCGACGGTGATCAGCCCGCTGGTCGGACCGGTCACCGCTGGTTGCTCATGATCGACCCAGGCCAGCCCGTCCGGGGACACCTGGACGGTGATCTTGACCTGGCCGTCGTCCTCGCTGAGGAACTGGACGAACCAGCGGGCCTCGCCGGCCCAGGCGACTTCGAACGGCTCGGTCTGAACTTGATCTTGAAGCAGCACGCCGCGCTCGAGCACGGCCGTTTGGGATTCACGCATATTTGATCACCAGTCCGCAGAGATGACGACGGAGTCGAGGAAGAGGAAGTTGCGCTTGCCGGACAGGGTCCGTACCGAGAAGTAGAAGTTGAGCAGGTTCTCCAGCGAGCCGTAGCGATCTTCGTACGGCGGCACCGGGACGTTGCGCCAATCCATGATCTGGTCGTTCATCTGCACCTCGACGTTCGATCGGGTCTCGGTGTTGATCAAGAACCGGAGGTAGTGCCAATTGACCTTGGTCGGCACCTCGTTGACGCACAGTTCCTGCGGCTCGCCGAAGACCCGCCAGTCCTCGGGATTGGGCGCGGTGAAATCGGCGGCGTACTTGTAGTCGACCCGGCCCTGGAAGTGCTCGCGCGGCGTCGGTTCCGGCACCACCGGGTACTTCCACTGGCGCAGCAGCTTGCCGTCGGCGTCGGCGTTCTGATAGCGGGCGACGTTGTGGTAGCGCAGGCCGCCGTCCCCGCACAGATCGGTGGCCACGGTGAAGGCGCCGAACTGTGCCTCGGACGGATGCTGGTTGCCGTCCCAGGCCATGTCGCCGAAGCTGTTCTCGGCCTCGTCCCCGGCCACGGTGGCTTCGGTCTTGAAGGCGAGGTACGCCTCGATCTGCAGTAACCCGCGGCCGCTCATGGTCAGCCGCCGGATCGCCGTTGCGGTGTGGCCCGGATGCGGGCGGGTGGCCAGCTTCAGGGCGTAGGTGCCGGACATCGCACCATGGGTGCCGACATCGAAGAAGTTGCAGGAGGACAACTGCGGCGGGCGGAAGTCCCGGAAGTGATCATCAAGCGAGGCGTAGTCGCCGGTACCGTTGTAGTTGCCGCCCAACTCGACCCATCCGTGCAGGCCGCTGTTGAAATCGTCCTGGGCCAGGATCCGCGATAGGGGATTGAACTTCGACAGGGCGGGGTCCGCGCTCTGGATCGCCCGTCGGATGACGTCGGTCTGTTCGGGTGAGGTCACGGGACATCACGTTAGCCATAACGTTAGAAATCCTCCAAATGATTGACTCTTGGCGTGTTGGCTGTTTAGGTGGGGCGGGCAAATCGGCACTCGGAGGATGCAAGCAATGACGCAACCAAAGCGACGAATCAGGCGCGCGACCCTTGCCTCGACGGTGGGCACGGCGCTGGAGTGGTACGACTTCTCGTTGTACGGAACCGCGGCAGCACTGGTGTTGCCCCATGTCTTCTTTCCCGGCGAATCGGCCAGCATCGCCTTGCTGTCGTCGCTGGCCACCTTCGCCGTCGGGTTCTTCGCCAGGCCGATCGGCGGCGTGATCATCGGTCTGCTCGGTGATCGTTTCGGTCGCCGGCAGATGCTCTTCGTGACTCTGCTGCTGATGTCGGTGTCCTCGGTGCTGATCGGCTGTCTGCCGTCGTTCGACCGGGTCGGCTATCTGGCGCCGGCGCTGCTGGTCGCCCTCCGGGTGCTGCAGGGACTGGGTGCCGGCGGTGAGTACGCCGGCGCGATGCTGCTGTCGGCTGAACACGCCAAGGATCAGAACCGTGGGCTGAATGCCTCCATCGCCAGCGTCGGGAATGCCGTCGGCTCGGTGGTGGCGACTGCGGTGTACTTCGGCGTCCAGGCGCTGATGTCGGAGGACGCCTTCCTGTCCTGGGGTTGGCGGATCCCGTTCCTGCTCAGC
>DATCVL010000109.1:0-2917 GCA_036566865.1 Microlunatus sp. | reverse complement strand
TGACCGGCGAGGAGCAGATCTTCGACATCACCCTGGATGAGGCGGAGAAGATCTACGCCCAGCCGAAGCAACGCGGGCGGGCCGCGGCCAAGCCGCCGCTGAAGGAGCTCGGCGACGATCCGGCCACCGGGAAGCCGATGGTGATCAAGGACGGTCGGTTCGGCCCGTACGTCACCGACGGCGAGTACAACGCGACCTTGCGTCGGGACGATTCGATCGAGTCCATGTCGGCCGAACGTGCTGCCGAGCTGCTGGCCGAGAAGCGGGCCAAGGGTCCGGCGCCGAAGAAGCGGGCCGCGAAGAAGACGACCGCCAAGAAGGCCCCGGCCAAGAAGGCGGCCGCGAAGAAGAGCACCACCAAGAAGAGCACCACCAAGAAGACCGCGGCGAAGAAGACCGCGGGCAAGGCGGACAGCTCGGCGTCCTGATCATGGTCCGCGACCCCGAGCCGGTCCCTCAGTGACGCTGCGGTCATGATCAACGGACTATGATCAAGATCAACAGCGGCGGGAGGACGGCGTGAACAAGATCGACAAGAGCGCGCCGATCCTCTTCGACCTGCCGTTCACCGCGGACCCGGCACGGTTGGATCATCCCGAGGTCGGGCTGGCCCGGGTGATGTCGCTGGCCGGCCGGGACGCGTCGTACGCCGCCGAGGTCACCTTGCTGGACGTGGCGGATCACCGGCTGATCCGCTCCGGGGTCGAGCTCGCGCATCGGGTGATCGACGGGCGGGGCGACTGGTATCTGCGTGCTCCGGCCTGGCAGCCGCTGCTGCCGGCCGAGCGTCTGGAACCATTCGCTCGCGGCGATCTGCCGGATGAGCTGGCCGATCTCGTGTTGCCGTTCCGGCGTCGGGGTGCGCTCGGACCGGTGGCCGCGATCAGCTACGAGCGGCAGAGTTTCGAATTCCGGGCTGCAGACGGTCCGGCGATTGCCCGGCTGCGCGACAGCCGGATCACGATCCGGCGGGGTGGCGTGACGACGGCGCGCTACCGCGAGGTGCGGATCGCCCCGGCGGAGTTGGGCCTGGGAGCCGATCAGCGGGACTGGCTGGTTTCGGCGCTGACCGCGGCGGGCGGCACCCAGGTGGACGAATTCCCCAGCCTGGCGATCCGGCTGGGCACCCCGGCCACCGGCCTGACCGACTATCCCGAGCCTCGACCGATCGAATCCGATACCGGCTTCGAGACCTTCGTCGAGACCGTGCTGGCCGCCCGGCTGCGGGAATTGATCATGACCGACCTCGCCACCCGTACCGGCAAGATACCGGCGGCCGGTTTCGATGTCGTCGCCGGTCGACTGCGCGGCGAGCTGAACGGATTGGCCGCAACCCTGGACCCGGACTGGCTGGCCGAGTTGGACGAGGAACTGCGCTGGCTGCTGGCCGAGGTGGCCGAGACCGAGCAGGACCCGCCCCGGCTGCGGTCGCTGCTGCGCAGGGAACGCTATCTGCGGCTGCTCGACCTGCTGGTCACCGCGGTGCGTGGCCCGAAGGTGGACGAGAACAGCGCGGATCTTGAGGCTGCCGACACGCTCATCGGCCTGCTGGACCACAGCTGCGAGAAGCTGCTGCAGGTGGCCGGTGGGTTGTCCGCCGACGCATCGTCCCCGGCCTGGGTCGCGGCCGAGATCGCCGCCGAGGAAACCGGCCGGATCGACCGGTTGGCGAGCTTGGTGGTGGGGAAGAAGGAGCGGCGGACGGCGCGGCGGCTGCGGCCGGCGATCAAGCTGCTGCTGCAGTCCCAGGCCGACGCCGAACGGGCCGACCTCGCGCAACGGGAGGCCCGATTCGCCACTCCGGCGGATGCCTTCGAACTGGGTCGCGACTACGAGCGGCGGCGTCAGCAGCAACACGCGGCCGAGCGGGAGTTCCTTCGGCTCTGGCCCGAGATCGTCCGAAAGTCGCGTCGGTGAGCGCAGCACCGGCGGCGCCGGGATTGTTCGTGGTCTTCGAGGGTGGGGACGGCAGCGGCAAAAGCACCCAGACCGCGCTGCTCTGCGACTGGTTGGCCGCCACCGCCCGGCCGTACCTGAAGACCTTCGAGCCCGGCGACTCGACGGCCGGCCGGCTGATCCGGCGGATCGTGCTGGACCCGAGCACCGGCGAGCTGGCACCCAAGGCCGAGGCCCTCCTGTACGCAGCGGACAAGGCTCATCACCTGGATGTGGTGGTGCGTCCGGCGCTGGCCCGCGGCGAGATCGTGGTCTGCGACCGCTACATCGACTCGATGCTGGCCTACCAGGGTGGCGGTCGTGATCTTGATCCGCACGAACTGGAAGAGCTGGCCCGCTGGGCCACCGATGATCTTCGTCCCGACCTGACGGTGTTGCTGGACGGCGATCCGGCCGACCTGGTGGCCGGGATGGCCGAGAAGGATCGGATCGAGGCGGCCGGCGCGGACTTCCACCGCGCCGCCCGGGAACGCTTCCTGGCTTTGGCTGCGCGCGACCCGGAGCACTACCTGGTGCTGCCGTCCCGGGACGATCGGGAATCGATCGCCGCCGCGGTACGGGACCGGGTCGCGGCACTGCGGTAGCTCGGTCCGGCTGCCCTTGTGATCGCGCTGATCGCCAAGATCAACAGCCCGACGCCGAGCAGCAGGCCGTGGCCGATCCGTACCTCGATCGGGGTGAAGAACTGCGGCAGGTAGGCGATCAGACCGAGTCCCGCCAGCACCAGACCGACCCGGTGCAGAGCAGATCCCGGGCGGCGGACCAGCAAGATCATCCGCACTCCACAGGCAGCCAACGCGAGCAGGCCGGCGGCGAAGACCGTCATCGCGACAGGGTGATAGCGGAAGCCGTCCGCGGCGGCCACCATGGCCGCGTCCTGATCAGCCAGCGCGACCTGGCCCAACGCGTGCAGACCGAAGGCCTCCGCGCCGTAGTAGGGCAACACCAGCACTGCTCCGGC
>DATCVL010000108.1:0-8090 GCA_036566865.1 Microlunatus sp. | reverse complement strand
CGGGGTCGGCTGGGACGACTCGGGGCTCTGGAGCGAGGGCATCCTGGACCGCCTGGATCAGGTCGACGTCTTCGTACCCAATGACGTCGAGGCGATGAACTACACCCGTACCGGCAGCGCGGAAGAGGCCGCCCGCCAGCTCGGTCGCTACGTCGAGCTGGCCGTGGTCACCCGAGGCCGGGAGGGCGTCGTCGCCTATCAGCGCCGTACCGGCGAGCTGGTTCAGATCGACGCGGTGCCGATGCGGGCCGCCGATCCGACCGGTGCCGGTGATGTCTTCGTGGCCGCACTGATGAGCAGCTTCGACTACGGCTGGCCGTTGCCGCAACGGCTCCGCTTCGCCAACCTCTGCGCGGCCCTGTCGGTGCAGTCGCTCGGCGGAGCCCGCAGCGCTCCCACGTTCGCCATGATCGAGCGTTTCCTGACGTCGCAGACCGTTGCCGATGAGGACCTGATCCACGACGAACTGCCGGAGGGCGATCAGCTGTTGCGGGTGGATTGGAAACCTGATCAGGAGTGGGATCCGATCATCGACTGGCTGCGGGCCGTCGGCTAGCCCGGATCCGGGCTTTCGTCGGCTGGAGCCGAGCGTGGAACAATCCCATCCTGTGACGCATGTGGTGATCATCGGAGGCGGACCGGGTGGGTACGAGGCGGCGTTGGTCGCTGCCCAACTGGGCGGCCGGGTCACCCTGATCGAACGCGACGGGCTGGGCGGCGCGAGCGTGCTGACCGACTGCGTACCCTCCAAGACGCTGATCGCCACCGCCGAGCTGATGAGCGAGATCCGTGGCTCCGGCGAGCTCGGGCTGCGCTTCGGTCCGGCCGGCGACCAGCACAGTACGGCGACCGTGCGGGTGGACCTGGCCGCGGTCAACGAACGGGTGCTCGGGCTGGCCCGGCGGCAGTCCACCGACATCGCCGAACGGCTGCAGCGTGAAGGCGTCGAGATCATTGCCGGCACCGGCCGACTGGACGGGCCACAACGGGTGATCGCCAGCACCGCAGGCGGCGACCGGGAGCTGGCCGCCGACGTCGTGCTGCTGGCCACCGGTGCACATCCGCGGGTGCTGCCGGACTCGGTGCCGGACGGCGAGCGGATCCTCACCTGGACCCAGCTGTACGGACTGGACGCCCTGCCCGAGCGGTTGATCGTGGTCGGCTCCGGTGTCACCGGAGCCGAATTCGCCAGTGCCTACGACGCACTCGGCGCCGAGGTCGTCCTGGTCTCCTCCCGTGATCGGGTGCTGCCGGGCGAGGACGCCGACGCCGCCCGGGTGCTGGAGGACGTCTTCAGCCGGCAGGGGATGACGGTGATGGGCAAGTCCCGCGCCGCCTCGGTCCGCCGAGACGGCGATCAGGTCATCGTCACGCTCACCGACGGCCGTGAGGTCACCGGATCGCACTGCCTGTTGGCGGTCGGCTCGATCGCCAACACCGAAGGACTGGGGCTGGAAGAGGCCGGGGTGCAACTCGATGAACGCGGCTTCATCGCCGTGGACAAGGTCTCCCGGACGACCGCCCGCGGGGTGTACGCGGCCGGTGACTGCACCGGAGTGCTGATGCTGGCCTCGGTGGCCGCGATGCAGGGCCGGATCGCGATGTGGCACTCGCTCGGTGACGCCGTCGGACCGCTCGACCTGGCCTCGGTCTCGTCCAATGTGTTCACCGCGCCGGAGATCGCCACCGTTGGGGTCAGCCAGCAGCAGGTCGATGACGGCGAGTTCGGTGCGGTGTCGGTGAAGCTGGCGCTGAAGGGCAATCCGCGGGCCAAGATGCAGGGTGTCCGGGACGGCTTCGTCAAGATCTTCTGCCTGCCGGTGACCGGGATCATCGTCGGCGGGGTGGTGGTGGCACCACGGGCCAGTGAGTTGATCTTCCCGTTGGCGGTCGCGGTGGCGCAGCGGATCACGGTTGATCAACTGGCGCAGGACTTCACCGTCTACCCGTCGATCTCCGGTTCGCTGTCCGAGGCGGCTCGACGACTGCACGGTCATGATCAACTGAAGACGAAGCTTTGATCACGAGGTCTCGATCGTGATCCGACCGACGAATCTCCGCTTCGGTTCGGACTGGCGGCCGAGTTCACCGGAGGTGCTCGCCAGTTCTTTCGAAGATCAACTCGCCGCCGCGGAACGGCTGCTGGCCGGTCGCCGGTGGACCTGCCTGACCGGCGCCGGGATGTCCACCGACAGTGGCATCCCGGACTACCGTGGTCCGGAGTCGCCGCGCGCGACCCCGATGATGTACGGCGACTTCGTCGGCTCCGAAGCCAACCGGCAGCGCTACTGGGCGCGCAGTTTCCTCGGCTGGCAACGGATGCAGGCCGCCCGTCCCAACGCAGGACACTTCGCCCTGGTGGAGCTGGCCTCGTACGGGCTGAACGGCGTGATCACGCAGAATGTGGACGGGCTGCATCACCAGGCCGGCAGCGAGCCGGTGATCGACTTGCACGGTCAGATCTCCCAGGTGATCTGCCTGGACTGTGGCCGACTCACGTCGCGGGCTGATTACCAGGAACGCCTGCTGGCCTTGAATCCTGACGTCCGAGCCGAAGTCGATCTTGCTCATGCCGAGCTGCGACCGGACGGCGACGCGGTGGTGGAGGACTGGAGCGGCTTCCGGATCGCTCCCTGTGCGAACTGCGGCGGAGTGTTGAAGCCGAACGTGATCTTCTTCGGCGAATCGGTACCGCGCCGGCGAGTCGAGCAGTGCTACCGGCTGGTCGATGCCGGCGAGGCGTTGCTGGTGGCCGGCTCGTCCCTGGCCGTGATGAGCGGCCTGCGCTTCGTCCGGCATGACGCCAAACGGGGCAAGCCGGTGATCATCATCAACCGCGGTGCGACCCGCGGAGACGACCTCGCCACGATCAAGATCGACGCCGGCACCACCGAGGCGCTGGCCGCGCTGCGCCGTCGACTGACACCTCAGTAGACCGCAGAGGTCGGGCGCAGGCCGTGGACCCGTCGCTCGAGGGCCGCCGGACCGTCGCGGCGCTCGTAGCGCAAGTCGGTAGCCCGATCGCCGGCGTGCCGTGAGAATGATGCTGTGATCCTCACCCTCACCTCGACCGCGGAACCGGCCACCGATCTCGGATACCTGCTGCACAAGCATCCGGACCGGGTGCAGGAGTTTCCGCTGTCCTTCGGTACGGCGCGGGTGTTCTATCCGGAAGCCGGGCCGACGCGATGCACCGTCTGCGTTCTGGTCGACGTGCTGCCGGACCGCAGGCGGCGCGGTGGCGTCGCGGACTTCGCACTGGAGCCGTACGTCAACGACAGTCGGGATGCGGCTTCGTCGATGCTCGCGGTGGCACTGCACCGGGTCTTCGGTACGGCGATGAGTCGGCGATGCGATGCCCGCCCCGACCTGGTGCACACCCGGCTGCCGCTGACCGTCTCGATCGCCGCGGTGCCGGCAGATGATCATGAGATGCCCAGGCGGCTGTTCGCTCCGCTGGGCTGGCAGGTCGAGACGCGATCCGTGCCATGGGATCCCGAGGTGCCGCGCTGGGGCGCGGCACCGTACGTCGATCTTGTGGTCACCGGACACCAGACCGTGGCCGACGCCCTGTTGCAGCTGTACGTGTTGTTGCCGGTGCTCGGTGGACGGAAGCACTACTGGGTCGGCCCGGACGAGGTGGACAAGTTGATCCGGTCCGGTGACGGCTGGCTCCAAGATCATCCGGAGCAGCAGTTGATCATGAGCCGCTACCTCGCCTATCGACGCAGCTACCTGCAGGACGCGACCGACCGGCTGAACACGCCCGACGAGGCCGAGGGGGCGACGCCGGAGCCGGCGCGCGCTCCGACGCTTGCACACGGTCGGCAACGGGCCGTACTGGCCTTTCTGGAAGCCAGTGGTGCCCACCGTGTGGTCGACCTGGGCTGCGGTGAGGGCACACTGCTGCTCCGGTTGGCCGCCGAGCCGCAATTCACCGAGATCGTCGGCGCAGACCCGTCGAACCGCGCCCTGGAACGGGCCGAGCGACGGCTGGCCGACGCCCGGCTGAGCGATCGACAGCGGGAACGGATCCGGGTCCGGCAGTCCTCGGTCAGCTACCGCGATCCGGCCCTGACCGGCTTCGATGCGATGGTGTTGATGGAGGTGATCGAGCACCTTGATCAAGATCGGATTCCGGACCTGGAGCGCACCGTCTTCGGCGCGGCCCGGCCCGGCACCGTGATCATCACCACCCCGAACCGGGATGCCAACGCGGCCTATCCCGGCCTGGCGGCCGGCGGTCTGCGGCATCCTGACCATCGCTTCGAATGGAGCCGATCGGAGTTCGAGCAGTGGACGAGACGGGTTGCCGATACCTATCCGTACGCGGTCACGCTGCACGGCATCGACGAGAATGGGCCCGCCGACCTGGCCGACGGGCTCGGCGCTCCGACTCAGGCGGCCGTCTTCAGCCGTACCGAACCGAGCGCGGGAGGGGATCGATGACCGGACTGCGACTCGAGATCCCCGAACTGTCCTTGGTGGTGCTGATCGGCGTGTCCGGAGCCGGCAAGTCGACCTTCGCCCGGCAACACTTCGGACCGTTCGAGACAATCTCCAGCGACTTCTGCCGCGGCCTGGTCTCCGACGACGAGAATGATCAGTCGGTGTCCGCTGATGCCTTCGACCTGCTCGGCTACATCGCCGGCAAGCGATTGGCCGGCGGCCGGCTCACCGTGATCGATGCCACCAGTGTGACCAGCCAGGCCCGACGTCAGTTGATCAAGCTCGCTCGTGATCATGATGTGCTGCCGACGGCGATCGTGCTGGACACGTCGATCGCCGTCGCGGTCGAACGCAACCGGGCTCGGCCGGACCGCGATTTCGGTGATCATGTGGTACGCCGTCAGCATGATCAACTACGCCGATCGCTGAAGGGGCTGTCCAAGGAAGGCTTCCGCAGGGTGCACGTGCTCAGCCCGGAGCAGGTGGAGGACTGCGAGGTCATCCGCACCCGGCTGTTCAACGACCGCCGTGATGATCATGGTCCGTTCGACGTGATCGGGGATGTCCACGGCTGCTTGTCCGAGCTGGAGCGCCTGCTGGAGCTGCTCGGCTATCGGATCGATCGCGATGATCATGGTCGGCCGGTGGATGCAGTGCACCCAGAGGGTCGGCGGGCCTTGTTCCTCGGCGATCTTGTCGATCGCGGTCCGGACACGGCCGGCGTGCTCCGGCTGGCGATGGGGATGACCGCTTCCGGGCACGCCCTGGCGATCACCGGAAACCACGAGCACAAACTGGTCGCGGCGCTGTCCGGCAAGAAGGTGACGCCCAGCCACGGCCTGCAGCAGACCCTTGATCAACTGGCGGCCGAGCCGGAGGCATTCTCCGGCGAGGTGCTGGCGTGGTGCCGGGACCTGATCGCTCATCTCGTGCTCGACGACGGCAAGCTCGTCGTCGCCCACGCGGGGCTCAAGGAATCCTTCCAGGGAAGGGCCTCCGGCCGGGTCAGAGCCTTCGCCCTGTACGGCGACACCACCGGCGAGACCGACGAATACGGCCTACCGGTGCGGCTGCCGTGGGCCGAGGAATACCGCGGCCGGGCGATGGTGCTCTACGGCCACACCCCGACCCCGGACTTGAGGTGGGTGAACAACACGCTCTGTCTGGACACCGGTTGTGTCTTCGGCGGCAAGCTCAGTGCGCTGCGCTACCCCGAGGCCGAGATCGTCCAGGTGCCGGCCGAGCAGGTCTGGTACGAGCCGGCGAGACCGTTTGCCGTCGACGGTTCACCTTCCGCCGGAGCCGTCGCCGGCCGAGCCGGTGATGATCTCGAACTGTCCGATGTGCTCGGCCGCCGGACGATCGAGACGGCCACCCACGGCCGGATCACGATCGGTGAGGAGCAGGCTGCCGGTGCGTTGGAGGTGATGAGCCGGTTCGCGCTGCATCCGCGGTGGCTGGGCTACCTCCCGCCGACGATGGCACCGGCACCGGCGACCGGACGTGATGATCATCTGGAGTTTCCCGACGCCGCCTTCGATGCGTACGCGAAAGCAGCCGTGCAGCAGGTGATGTGCGAAGAGAAGCACATGGGCTCGCGCGCGGTGATCATGGTCTGCGCCGACGACGAGGTGGCGCGCCGACGGTTCGGACCGGACACCGAACGCACCGGCGTGATCTACACCCGGACCGGCCGGGCGATGGCCGGGATCGACGAGACGGAGGAGCTGCTGAGCAAGATCAGGAAGGCACTCTCGGCGGCCGGGATCTGGGCGGAACTCGACACCGATTGGTTGCTGCTGGACGCCGAGTTGCTGCCCTGGTCCGTGAAGGCCGACGAGCTGATCCGCGATCAGTACGCCGCTACCGGGGTCGCCACCGAGCTGGCGCTGAGCGCCGCTCATGATCAGCTGACCCGGGCTGCGCGACGCGGCCTCGACGTGGCCGAGCTGATCAGCCGTACCGAAGAACGCCGCCAGACCACCGAGCGTTTCGTCCAGGCCTACCGGCGGTATCAGTGGCCGACGACGGGTTGGCAGGGGGTTCAGCTGGCCGTCTTCCAGTTGCTGGCTGCCGGTGAGCAGACCTTCGAGGAACGTGATCATGGCTGGCACCTCGCGCTGGCGGATCGGCTGACGGCGGCGGACCCTGGGTTGTTCCGGACCACCCGCAGGCTGCTCGTTGACACGTCGTCGGCATCGTCGATCGCGGACGGCATCGACTGGTGGACCGAGGTGACGGCGACCGGCGGCGAGGGCATGGTGGTCAAGCCGTACGCGAATCTGTCCCGCAGCGCTGAAGGGCTGGTGCAGCCGGGACTGAAGGTCCGGGGTCGGGAGTATCTGAGACTGATCTACGGGCCCGACTACCTGGACCCGGTGCAGCTGACTCGGCTCAAGCAACGTCGGCTGGGCCACAAGCGTTCATTGGCGCTGCGGGAGTACGCCCTGGGACTGGAGGCGCTGCGTCGGCTCGCCGCCGCTGAGCCGCTCTGGCGGGTGCACGAGGCGGTCTTCGCCGTGCTGGCGCTGGAATCCGACCCCGTGGACCCGCGGCTCTAGATCAACCGCCGAAGATGTCGCCGAACATGTCGCCGATGCCGTCACCGATGTCACCGATGCCGTCGCCGATTCCGTCGAACGCATCGCCGATGCCCTCACCGATTCCGCCGATGCCCTCACCGAGGCCGTAGAACAGGCCGCCCATCGAGTTCATCCCGCCGAAGAGCAGGCCGCCGACCATCATGCCGGTCAGCATGTCGGAACCACGCCAGCTGTTGTAGTAGCCCTGCGCCCACGGCGCGTAGGCCGGGCCGCCCTCCCAGTACGGGACCCGTTGGGCGCCGACCTGAACGGTGCGGATGTACGGATCGGCGCCGGCCAGGACGCGCTCTGCGTCGGCGGCGCAGGCCGGGACGTCACGGACCGAACCGCCCGCCGGCGACCACTCGACATTCTGCACCGAGGGCCCATGAGCCGGATTGAAGAAGCACGGCGGACGCTTCTGCGGCAGCGGCTTCTTGTCCACCCGTGCCTTGACACAGGCGATCGCGTACCGGCCGTCCTCGAGGATCTCGGTCACGTGCTTGATTTCGTCCGGCTTCTGCACCGCGGCCAGCGAGGACTTGGAATCCTCGTACGCGTCCAGGGCTCGCTGGTAGTCCTGCTGCATCGCCTCGTCCAGCGGATGACCGGCCACATCGGTGTCCAGCCGCTGCAATTCCTCGCCGAACTTGGTGACGTCCTCGTCGGCTGCCCGCTTGGACGTGGCGAGCTGACTCTCCAACTCGGCCCGGGCCTCCGCCTCGCGTCGTTTGGTGGCCTTACGGCTGTAAACAAGGGCTCCGCCGCCCACAACGGCAAGGATCAGCAGCAAGACGATCGGTTCCATGCCGCCCAGTCTGCCAACCCGGCAAAGTGGACCCTAAGCAACGCCTGCTTTATTAAGTCATTCTTGGGGCTCGGGCCTTGCCGCGGCCGGGATAGCCCCTCGGCGGCGATCAAAGATCGAGACTTCGGAGGCGATCAGAGATCGAGACTTCGGAGGCGATCAGAGATCGAGACTTCGGAGGCGATCAGAGATCGAGACTTCGGAGGCGATCAGAGATCGACGATCTCGCAGATCACCGAACCGCTGGTCAC
>DATCVL010000107.1:0-3637 GCA_036566865.1 Microlunatus sp. | reverse complement strand
CGGGGCGCTGGGTGAAAGCGGTGCGGAAGTCGACTCTGGTTGGAAAACGTACGAGCCCGTCGCCGGGCGAGTGCGGCGCGGAAGTCGGCTCTGGTTGGGAAACGTACGGGGCGGCTGGGCGAAAGCGGTGCGGAAGTCGGCTCTGGTTGGAAAACGTACGAGCCCGTCGCCGAATGCAGTTGCCGAATTCGGCCGTGGTTGGAAAACGAACCACAGGGGGGCGGGGGCTGAGGCGGTCAGGAGACGGGAGTGCGTTCCAGGGCAGGGGTTGGCTTGGGGGCCGCCAGTTCTGCCTGGGCCCGCCGCGCGTCCCGCAGGCGGCGTACCGCGGTGATCACCTTGTCGATGATCACCCCGACGATCATGCCCAGCACGACGGCCAGCAATGCACCGAGGATTGGATGCTGCGCGACCCAGGCGCCGCCGATGGTGCCGAGCACCAGCGAGTAGACGGCCCACATCGCAGCGGACAGTACGGTCAGCGGCCGGTAGACGCCGCGCGGGATCTTGCTCGCGCCGGCCACCAGGCTGATGGCGACCCTGCCGCCGGGCACGAAGCGGCCGGCCAGTACTGCGGAGGAGACCCTGCGTTCCAAGGCATTCGCGGCCCAGTCCATCACCTTGGTGAAGCGCCGAGTGCGCATCCAGCGGAACCGTCGCAGCCCGACCGCCCGGCCGATCTCGTACGCAAGATTGTCACCGATGAACGCGGCCACGGCCGCCACCAGGCCGAGCATGATCAACGACGGGTGTCCGGTGCCGACGCCGATCGCCGCCATTCCGATCACGATCGATTCGCTGGGCACCAGCGGGAAGATTCCGTCGACGATGATCAGGGCGAAGACCGCGAGCAGGGCCCACGGTGATCCGGCGGCGTCCAGTACGAACTGGCTGAGGGCGTCCATGTCGGCAAGTCCACCGGAAACGGCGCTGCCGGACGATGGGGTCGGCGCCCGAACCACAGCTCGGGATAACCCCCGTGGCGGCAAAACACACAGCCGCACCGTTACCCGTCAGCCACACCGGTTGCAGGCGGTGCGAGGTGGGGTAGCGGCGCGGCTGTGCAGGACGTGGTGCGGCTGTGACCGAGGTCAGCGCTGGTTCATCGGGATGAATTCGCGCGTCCGGGCGCCGGTGTAGATCTGCTTGGGCCGGGCGATCTTCTGCTCCTTGTCGTTCACCAGCTCCTCCCACTGGGCCAGCCAACCGGGCATCCGGCCGATGGCGAAGAGCACGGTGAACATCTCCGGCGGGAACTGCAGCGCCTCGTAGATCAGGCCGGAGTAGAAGTCCACGTTCGGGTAGAGCTTGCGGGAGACGAAGTACTCGTCCTCCAGCGCGATCTTCTCCAGCTCGACCGCGATCTTGAGCAGCGGGTTGATGCCGGTCACGTCGAAGACGTCGTCGGCGGCCTTCTTGATGATCTTGGCCCGCGGGTCGTAGTTCTTGTAGACCCGGTGACCGAAGCCCATCAGGCGTTCCTTGCCGCCCTTCACACCCTCGATGAAGTCAGCGATGTTGGAGGCGTCGCCGATCCGGCGCAGCATCCGCAGCACCGCCTCGTTGGCGCCACCGTGCAGCGGACCGTAAAGAGCGCCGACCCCGGCCGCCGCAGCGGAATAGGGATCGACGCCCGAGGAGCCCACCGAACGAACGGCGTTGGCCGAACAGTTCTGCTCGTGATCGGCATGCAGGATGAAGAGCGTTTCAAGAGCGCGGGAAAGCCGCGGATCGGCGTTGTACTTCCGCTCGCTCATCTTGAACAGCATCGCCAGGAAGTTCTCCACGTAGGAGAGCTCGTTGTCGGGGTAGACGTACGGCTTGCCCTGGCCGTGCCGGAACGCGAAGGCGCCGATGGTCGGCATCTTGGCGATCAGCCGGGTGATCTGCAGCTTGCGGTTCTCCGGATCGTGGATGTCCTGTGCGTCCGGGTAGAACGTCGACAGTCCCGCCACGGCCGCCATCGTCATGCCCATCGGATGGGCGTCGTACCGGAAACCCTCGATGAAGGTCTTGATGTTCTCGTGCAGGAACGTGTGGAACGTGATGTCGTGCGTCCACTGCGCCAGCTGATCCGAGGTGGGCAACTCGCCGTTCAGCAGCAGGTAGGCCACCTCCAGGAAGGTGGAGGACTCGGCCAGCTGCTCGATCGGGTAGCCGCGGTACTCCAGGATGCCGGCGTCACCGTCGATGTAGGTGATCGAGCTCCGGCAGGAAGAGGTGTTCACGAATCCCGGGTCGTACGTGGCCAGCCCCGGCTCACCATCGACCGCGATCTGCTTCAGGTCTGCGGCGCGAATCGTGCCGTCGGTGATGGCGACCTCGTAGTCCCGCCCGGTCCGGTTGTCGCGAATGGTGAGGGTTTCGGTCATGCGCTCAAATTACGCGGACCGCGGCAAAGCTGGCCAGTTGGGGCCATATGATCTGAGCCACCCCTCTCAGTGGTCTGGTCCTGGCAACGGCCCGTAGCCGGCGGCCGACCGGCGCGTTTTGACCCAAGGGTGTCCGCGCAGGTAATCTAAACCGCTGTTGCGCTCAGCGCGCCGCGGGTTCGCGTGTGCTCGGAATCGGCGTCAGGTTGTAAGACGATCCTGTCACCGCCGGTGAGCGCGCAAACTCAGTTCACATCAGAAGCGAAGAAAGATTGGTCTGCGACCGTGTCCACGTACAGCCCGAAGCCCGGTGACATCACCCGGGAATGGCATGTCATCGATGCCACCGACGTCGTCCTGGGTCGTCTCGCCGTGACCGCGGCGGGCCTGCTGCGCGGCAAGCACAAGCCGACCTTCGCTCCGCATGTCGACGGCGGTGACTTCGTCATCATCGTCAACGCCTCCAAGATCGCGCTGACCGGCAACAAGCGCACCGACAAGCTGGCCTACCGGCACTCCGGTCGCCCGGGTGGCCTGAAGTCGATCAGCTACGGCGAGCTGCTCGACACCGATCCGCGCAAGGCCGTGGAGAAGGCGGTCTGGGGCATGCTGCCGAAGAACCGGCTGAGCCGGAAGATGATCAAGAAGCTCAAGGTGTACGCCGGTCCGGAGCACCCGCACACCGCGCAGAAGCCGCAGCCGTACGAGATCACCCAGCTCGCCCAGTAACAGTTGACAGCAGGAGAATCACCGACCGTGACCGAGAACGTAACCGACGCCCAGGCCCCCGAGGCCGAGCCGGCAACCGAGGATCTCAGCCCCTTCACCGAGGGTGAGAAGGAGATCGCCTACCGCAGCGAGGGCGGCGAGTCCAGGGCCGCCGGCACCGGCAGCCGTCCGGCCGTGATCGCCGCAGCCGCGGCGACCGGTCGTCGCAAGGAGGCCATCGCCCGGGTCCGGATCGTTCCGGGCTCCGGCAACTGGACCATCAACGGCCGCACCCTGGACGGGTACTTCCCGAACAAGGTGCACCAGCAGATCGTCTCCGAGCCCTTCAGCACCGCTTCGGTGGACGGCGCCTACGACGTCATCGCCCGGATCAACGGCGGCGGCATCACCGGCCAGGCCGGTGCGCTGCGTCTGGGTGTCGCCCGGGCGCTGAACGAGGTCGACGCCGAGGCCAGCCGCCCCAGCCTGAAGAAGGCCGGCATGCTGACCCGTGACGCCCGGATCAAGGAACGCAAGAAGGCCGGCCTGAAGAAGGC
>DATCVL010000106.1:0-17586 GCA_036566865.1 Microlunatus sp. | reverse complement strand
CGGAGCCGTGTTGGCGGCCGTGGCGGCGTTCTTCATCGCCGATCTGTCGATCATCGGGCAGATGGGCGACGGGCGTCGGTTGATGATCACACTCTGGATCGGTTGCCTGGTGCTGGTAGGGATGTCGTCATCGATGGTGTTCCTGACGGCCGCCGCCGAGCTGCACTCGGAGGGACGCCGACGGTCGGTGAAGCAGACCTGGCTCGGCTCGGCTCGGCTGGCTGTCACCCACCCGGGCCGGGTCGCGTCGGCGGTGGCGGTGATCATCGGACTCGCTGTGGCGGTGTCGTTCTCACCGATCTGCCTGCTGGCGGTCGGTGTCGGCGGTGCCGCACTGGTCGACCTGATCATCTACCGGAGAGCCGACCACGACCCGATGCCACGGCATGATTGATCATCGAGCGCGGCGGCCGAACATCCTGCTGATCATGACCGACACGTCCCGTCGAGACACCATCGGCGCCTACGGCTCCGACTTCGCCATCTCCCCGAACCTTGATCAACTAGCCGTCGACGGCGTGATCTTCCAGCAGGCGCACACCCAGGCGCCGGTCTGCATGCCGGCCCGGGCGAGCCTGCTGACCGGAACGCACACCCCGGTGCACGGCTGCATCGAGAACGGAATCGACCGCCGAGAAGAGTTGATCACCCTGCCCGATCTCCTGGCGGAGGTGGGATATCACAACATCATGGTCGGCAAGGCCCACTTCGGTGGCCCGGTGCCGGCGAGCTTCCACGAGCAGCACGTGTTGGCCGGTGAGAAGGGTGCCGAGGTCGACGACGAGTACGCTCGGCACCTGGCCGAGCACGGCTACCGGCGTCCCTCACAGCATCCCCAGGTGATTCCCGAGGACCTGTTCTGCGATGCGTTCCTGGCTGACCAGACCATGCAGGCGATCGACCGGCACCGTACGGATCGGCCCGAGCAACCGTTCTTCGCCTTCTGCTCGATGCCGAGCACGCACTCGCCACTGGACCCACCGGGTCGGTGGGCAGAGCTGTTCGCCGACAGCGACCTGCCGGAGCTGAATTACCAGCCCGGCGAGGAGGAGTCGTGGCCGCAACACCTGCGGCGCCTGGTCGGCGATCGGGGCGTCGAGTCCGACAGCGGTCCGGGTGAACTTGATCTTGCCGAGGTCGATCGGCAACGGCGGCTCTATTACGGTCTGGCTGCCTACTGTGACGCCCAGATCGGCAGACTGCTCGCGCATCTCGACACCGCCGGTCTTCGGGACGACACCCTGGTGGTGTTCACCACCGATCATGGACAGCAGTACTACGACCACGGGTTCAACGACAAGCACACCTTCTACGACGAGTCGTGGCGGATCCCGTTGATCATGCGCTGGCCGGGCGTGATCCCGGCCGGTCAGGTAGCTCAGTGGGCGATGACCAGCGATCTGACCGCGACGTTTGCCGCGGTGGCCGGCGCCGAAGCCCCGTCCCTGCAGGGATTCGACCTGGTGGGACCGGTCAGTGATCGGGAGCCGGATGCACGGACCTGTGCTGTCGCCGTACTGCATCGATCGCTGGCGCTCGCCACGGCCGACTGGAAGATCGAATACTTCCCGGAGACGGCCGGTGGACGTTTGTACGATCGCCGCACAGATCCGGGCGAGCAGCATGACCTGTGGGCCGACCTTGATCATCAGCGAATTCGGGACGACCTGCTGACCGCGCTGCTGGGCTGGCGTGCCGACCTCACCGATGTGCAGTACCTGCGCGACCACACCCGCCGGGGCGGTCCGGTCGCGCAGCGGGTTGCAGCCCAATCCATGACGCGTACCGGGCTCGATGCCGAGCGACGCCTCAATCAGCGACTTCGCGCCCTGACTGCCGCGGACCAACCAGCATGATCAACAACGGAAGGAAGGTCTTGTGACGGACACCGCTCGCATCACGATCCGGGATCGGGTGATCGGACGCGTTGCGCCCGAGCTGTACGGCCAGTTCCTGTCCCGCCGCAAGTGGGTGGCCGATCAAGGGCTGCACGATCCGCAGCACCCGGACGCGGACGACTCCGGGCTGCGCGGCGAGGTCGTCGACGCCATCGAGGAGTTGCGACCGACCGTGGTGCGCTGGCCGGGTGGCTGCACCGGGACTTCGTACGAATGGCAGCAGGGCGTCGGTCCGCAAGATCAGCGCAACCGTACCGTCGACTGGCACTTCGGCTACGACGTCGGCAACGGCTTCGGCACGGTCGAGTTCGTGGACTTCTGTCGCCGGATCGGTGCCGAACCGCAGATCAATGTGACGACCGGGACCGAGTCGCTGCGGGACGCGTTGAACTGGCTCGAATACTGCAACGGCGCCGGCGACTCGCAGTGGGCGAATCTGCGCCGCGCGCACGGCCGCGACGAGCCGCTCGGGGTGCGGTATTGGCAACTGGGCAACGAGGAATGGGGCGACTGGGAGATCGGCCACCTCGATCCGCAGAGCCACGCCCAGCGGACCCGTGAATGGGCCAAGGCGATCCGCAAGCTCGACCCGACGGTGTCGGTGCTCGGGGTGGGCGCGCTGCGGGCGGATCTGGCTGTCGATTGGAACCTTCCACTGTTGCGGGCCGCGTGGGGACAGCTGGACTTCCTGACCCAGCACGTCTACTGGCCGTTCGATCCGAACGCCGAGGACGGTGACTACAACCGGGTGTTGTCCGGGCCGTACAACACCGAGGCGGTGATCACCGCGATGTCCGGATTGATCGAACTGGTGGCGCGCGAGAAGTCCGGTGGACAAGCGCCGCGGCTCGCCTTCACCGAGTGGAACTGTGTCGACAGCACGCGAAAGGAGATGAGCCCGCAGTGGCGTCCCACCAGCAGCATGTACCGGATGGTCGATGCGCTTGCGGTGGCATCGTTCCTGAATGTGATGCAACGGCACAGCGATGTGGTCGGTCTGGCCAACTTCGCGCAGACGATCAATGTTGTGGGCGCGCTGCTGGTGACCGATGATGCGGTGATGAAGGAGACGGTCTACTGGCCGCTGCAGATGCAGCGGGAGCACAGTGGAGGTTGGTCTGTTGCCGCAGACGTCAGCTGTCCGCAGGTCGCCGGTGAGGCGCCGGACCGCAGCGAGATCGGCATTCCCGCACTCGACGTCAGCGTCACCGCCGATGCCGACCGGCTCTGGATATCGATGATCAACCGGAGTCGGGACGAGATCGCTGCGCGGCTCGAGCTCGACCAGCCGATCTCCGCGCAGGCGACCCGGTACCTGCTGCACCACGAGGATCCCCTGGTGAAGAACACGCTCGAGGATCCCGATGCCGTCCGGTCGGCCACGGACTCGATCTCCTTGGGAACCGATCCGATCGTGACCCTGCCGCCGAGCTCGTACATGATCATCGAAGTGCCGTTGGACCAGCCGCTCGCGGTGCTGCAGTGAGAGGCTGTCGATGGCAGGAGTGAAGCCGGGGCCCGGTGAGCCGGTAGCCGGCGATCCTGACCCGTCGGACTCGCGAGCCGGCTATCGGGTGCTGCGCCCCAGACAGCTACGGAACGTCAACGAGATCGCCGTACTGCGGCACCTGATCGCAGCCGGACCCGCGTCTCGGTTGGAGATCGCGCAGGAGCTCGGGCTGACCCAGGGTCCGATCACCCGGATCGTCGGTCGGCTGATGGAGCGCGGTCTCGTCCGGGAGTCGCCTCAGCGAGCTCCTGCCGTGGGCCGGGGCCGGCCCAAGGTGCCGATCGAGGTGATCGCGGAGGCGCGGATGATCATCGGCGCGCACATCGGGCTGCAGCACTTGACGATCGGCGCGGCCGGGATCGACGGCAAGCCAGTCAACGGCGTACAAGTTGATCATGACGGGACCTGGCCGGGCACGCTGGAGCAGATCGCCGATTTCGTCGCTCGGACCGAGCAGCAGTTCTCCGCACCGTTGATCGGCGTGGGAGTGATCATCGGTGGTGTGGTCGACGGCAACCGTGGGGCCCTGACCGTTCACGACACGCTCGGCTGGCAGCACGTCGGGATGCGCGACGATCTTGCCCAACGCCTGGATCGACCGGTCTTCGTCGAGGCCAGCGCCAGAGCCCACGCGCAGGCCGACGTGCTGTTCGGAACTGCCGGCAAGGTACAGAACTTCCTGCATGTGTTCGTCGGGAACATCGTCGAAGTGGCGACCGTCGTGGACGGTCAGGTGCGAGCCGGCCGGGACGGTGTGGCCGGCGATGTCTCGTCCTGGATCCTCGGTGATGATCATGGTCGGGCGATCACGGCCGGCGCCGCCCTCGGTGATCAACACGTCCTCGAGCAGGCCCGGCAAAGAGGGGTGATCGAGACCGGCGATGGGCTGGATCAACTCGTCGCCCGGGCCGGCCAGCCCGACGGTGGCGGAGCGGCGCGAGAACTCCTGCTGCAACGGGCAGCACAGGTTGGCCGGTTGCTGGCCCAGCTGGATGCCCTGTTGGCACCGGAGATGATCGTGATCAGTAGCGGCGTGGTGGCCGTGTCCGGGGCCTTGGCGGCCGCCTCGGCCGCGATGCAGAGCTCCCGGCAGACCGTGCGCGTGCCGCCGCTGCGCATGACCAGGTACGGCAGCAACCCGCTGGTGTCGGCCGCTGCCGCGGTCGTCCTGGATCGAACCCTGCTCGATACCGCCGGGTGACCGGGCCGGTTCTGTCGGACAACTGTCAGCCGTCCGACGTCCGACGGGTGGTCTCTCGCAACTGCAGCTCGCCGGGGAAGTCGAGGCGCTGTTCGGGCACGGTGGACCCGGACTCGGTCAACATCCGGATGGCGGCCTGGACCGCCGCGCCGGACTGCAAACGGATCGTGGACAGCCGGGGCCGGGTCTGGATCGGCAACGCGTCGTCACAGCCGAGCACGCGCAGGTCGTCGGGGACTCGCAGTCCATGATCATCCACGCCGTCCATCACGCCGTGGGCGATCACGTCGTCGAAGGCGACCACAGCCTGGGCACCGGAGGCGATCACCTGGTCGGTCAGCCGACGTGCCTCCGCGTAGGTGCCCGATTGGTCCCGGAGCAGGGTGGTGGCCAGGGACAGCTGTTCGGCGGTCTTGATCAAGGTGCTGCGGCGTTCGTGCTCGGACCAGGACTCCCGCGGACCGCCGATGTAGCAGAGACTCTCCACGCCATCGGCCGCAAGCTGCCGGATTCCTTCACGCAAGGCGATCCGGGACGAGATCAACACCCGGGCCAGTCCCTTGGAGTCGTTGTTGATCAGCACGATCCTGGACGCCTCGGCCAAGTGCCGGAGCTCGGAGGCCGGCAGCCGGGAGGACGCGATGATCAATCCCTCGGTCTGCGCCAACAGGCTGGCGATCTGCCGACGTTCCTGCTCCGGCTCGCTGTCGGTCTCGACCACCAGCACGACCAGGTCCAAGGCCTCGGCCTCGCGCTGGGCGAATCTGATCATCAGCGGAAAGAACGGGTTGGTGATGTCGGGGACGATCAAACCGATCGCCCCGGAGCGACCGGTGATCAAGGCCCGGGCGTGCCGGTTGGCGACGTACCCCATCTCGTCGGCCACCGCCTTGACCCTGGCCACGGTCTCCGGACGCAACAGTCGCGGTTCGTTGAAGGCGCGGGAGACCGTCGACGGGGCGACACCCAACCGACGTGCGATCTGGGTGATCGTCGCTCGCCCCGCCATGGTTCCCCTCCCTCGGCCCACCTCGAGCCTCAGCTGTTGATCAGGGAACCGGCTGCGGCCACCAGCTGCTCGGCACAGCCGGCCGCAAACGGAGCCGGCATGCCGTAGTAGCGATGCGCGTCGCGGACCTCGTAGCCCCCGTCCGGATAATCCTCCCTGGTGGGAAAGTACCCCGGCACTCCATCTGCGTAACCCAGCACGATCGTCGGCTCGGCTCGTTGTCGGCGGATCTGCTCCGCGACTGCCGAGAATGGTTCTCCCGGCAGCGTGATCACCGACAGCTCACCGATCCGGATCAGCCCGACGCGGCCGTGCCACTCCGTCGGGCCCGACGCGGCGCGATGTTCGGCCCAGTCGATCCAGCTCCGCAACAGTCGGGTCCGCCCGCCATCGGCGGTGGTCAGCTCGCGGCGCCAGCCGTCGGCCTCGGCGGCCACCTCATCCGGATCCGTGCCGGCGAAGGGCAACCGGATCGGGTTGGTATCCAGGGTCGGCGGTTTGTTGATCATGATCGGCTCGAACGTCGCCGACCGCAGCGCCGCGGCCAGGACCGCGCCGATCCGGTCCGCTTCCTCGAAGGTCCGGCTACTGACGCGCTGAGTGGTGTAGGACTGTTCGGCCGAGTGGCCGGTGTTGATGTCGCCGGCCGCGCCGGTCGCGAACAGACAGACGCTGCCCGGATGATCATCTTCCATCGCCGTACGCAGCCGGTGCGGATAGTCGGCGGAAATCAGCGTGTTGCTCGCGTCCAGCACCACCGGATGACACGGATAGCTGACCAGGTGGGCGACGACGTGGCCGTCATCGCCGGTGAATCGGATCGCCTGCAGCGGGGGATCGATGCTGCGTTCGAGGTGCCGGCGATCGGCCGCCACGCCGACACCGTAGACCTCGGCACAGCTCACGGTGCAGTCGCGGACCGAGCTTGCCGCTTGATCGACCGCACTGACAGCAGCGCGAACGACCGCCGACAACACGGCCGGCGCCGGCGGCCCGAGCCGGCCAGGAGCAATGCACGGCCCGGCGTGAGTGTGGGTTGCCGTCACCACCACGTCATCGACCAGATCGGCGACAAGATCACGGATCTCGGCGCAGGAGTCCTCGTGCAGTGCACAGCAGTCGACCGTGACCAGCGCCACCCGATCCAGCACCAGAGCCAGCACCAGAAGTTGATCATGGATGCCGGTGCTGGCATCGGTGCGAGCGGCGAAACCGGCCATCGGCGTGCCGACCGGTACGTCGACCTCACACCGGGCCGCGCCGACCCGGACCGTACCCGGCGCTGGGTTGCTCACAGCTGTCGCACCCGATCCCGGAACCGGTGCAGGAAACGACTGTTGGCCTCGTCGCCGCCGGGGGCGTTGCCGCTGCGCCAGACCGGCACCTCGATGTCGCGGGCAGCCAGGCGCTCGATCGTCTCCAAGATCAACCAGTTCAGCGTGTACGCGTTGGCAAAGGTCGAGGTGGCGCCGCTGCGCTCACCGGCGCCCGGGATCTCCATCACCGCGTCGCCGATCGGCACCTTGGTGTCCAGGTGCAGGTCCACCACGTCGTGCAGATTGCGCCCGCTGGGATGACGGGCCGGGTGATCGGCCGCCGTCTGCTCGGCGTGCTGCCGAGACGAGACGCCGATCGTCCGTACACCAAGCTCGCGGGCCCGCAGGGCGGCATCGAGCAGCGCGGCGTTGATCCCGTACGCGTTCACCAAGATCAACAAGTCGTGCTGACCCAGGCCGCGGTCATCGATCACCACGCGGCCGTAGCCGGGGGTGCGCTCGATCGCCATCGATCGCAGGGCGCCGGAGGACAGCAGGGTGCCTTCGTCCAGGATGGCCGAGACGTGCATCAAGCCGCCGGCGCGGAAGAAGATCTCCTGGCTCGCCAGGTTGGAATGCCCGCCCGGCCCGTACACGTGCACCAGTCGGTCGGCCGCGATCTGCTCGGCCAGCAGGTCGGCCGCAGCCGAGACGGATTCGGCCTCCTCGGTCAAGATCAACTGCATCAGTTCGCTGATGCGGGCCAGGTAGGACGCACCGAGGTCAGGCATCGTAGGCCTCCCGGTCGACGTAGAGATGCGCATCCGGATGGAGCTTCAGAGCCGTCCCCGGCAGCTCGGGATCCGGATCGTTGTCGATGGTGTTGATCACGGCCTGTCGCTTCTGTGCGCCGATCACCGAGCAGATCAGGTGGCCGGCATTCAACAGCCGGGGGATGGTCACGGTGATCGCGTTGGTCGGCACCGACGCGAGGTCCGGGAAGTGGCCCTCGTCCAGCTGCTGCTGGCGAGACACCTCGTCCAGCGTGATCACCCGCGCCTTTTGTTGATCATGAAAGTCCGCCGGCGGGTCGTTGAAGGCCAGGTGTCCGTTGACCCCGAGCCCGCAGAGGGTGACATCGAAGGGCTCGTCACCGAGCACCTCGGCATAACGGGTTGCGGCCTGATCCGGATCCTGCGTGGTGTCGATGCGATGGAAGGTGGCACCGGTGACGTGGGTGAAGAAGGTCCGATCGAGCCAGTTGCCGAAACCCTGCGGGGCGTCGGTCGACAAACCGATGTAGTCGTCCATGTGGAAGAAGTCGATCCGGCCGAAGTCGACCTGTGCGGAGGCATTCGCCAGAGCGGTGAGGGTCGGCGTCTGGCTCGGGGCGGCCGCCAACATCACCCGGGCCCGCGCACCACCTTCCTGCGCTTGCCGGATCAGCTCGGCGGCATGTTCGCCGGCCTGCCTGCCCATCGCGTCGGCGGTGGCGTACTGGTGGACCTTGATCGGATACAGCTGGTTCATCGATGTCCGTTCTTCGGGGAGGTTGCTTCGAGGCGGTTGAGCAAGATCAAACTGCGGGCGATGTGCATCGGGTCCTTGACCGGCAGCGCGACCACCTGCTCCAGCGGGCTGCCGTCCCGGCTGCGGATCTGCAACCACTCGCCGTGATCATGATCGGGGAAGGTCTGCAGCGTGTAGTCCTCGATCCGCTCGGCCTGCGCTGCCATCGCGGACGAGCCGAGATCGGTCAACAGCGCGGCGGCGTACAGCGCCTCGGCATGCACCCACCACAGCTTGGTGTCCCACGTCGAGCCGACGAGTCTCTCGTACGGGGCCGGCTCGGCTTGCAGGTACGGCCCGGTCGGAGCACCGCCGCGGTGATCGCTGTAGCGCAGAATCCCGCCGTACTCGGTGTCCCAGCCGAGCTCCAGCGCCCGGCCGGCCAGTCGGTTCAACTGCTCCCGTGGCACCACGGGCGCATCCGCCTCGCCACGGTCGACCCGCTCGGTGTCGCTGTGGATCAGCATCCAGACCAGTTCCAGCAGGTGACCGGGCGTGCGGTGCCGGGCCAGCAGGGTCTCGATCTGATCGGCCGAGCCCGGCCGGAACTCCCACCACCACTCCGGGTGCAGGAATCCCTCGACTCCCGGTCCGCCGACCAGCGCGGCCCGGGCGCGATCTCGCACCCCTGCAGCGCGATCGCTGTGTCGGGCCCGGAGCAACTCCGACGAGGCGTGCAAGAGATTCATCGGACCGGCCAGGTCGGTGAAGCCGGCCGGCACCGGGTAGGGATCGGTCGGCGCCGTGCGGTTGCCGATCGCCATCTCGGCGGCGTCCAGGATGTCCAGCGCGATGCTTTCCCAGCGATCGGCCTCGGCCGGATCGCCGGCGTAGCGGATCGCTCCGGCCAGACCGAGCACCACGAACAGATCGGCGAACACGCTGGTGGCGATCCGCCCGGACGGTGGATTGGGCATCGGCCGGCCGGTCTCGTCGATCCGGTAGGCGGTGCTGTGATCATCGAGCACGGCATGATCAACAAGGAACCGCGCCGTCCGCCGGGCCCGCTCGGCCCACCGCTCGGCGTCGAGGTCCAACCGTCCGGCCTCGGCCTCGCCGGCCAGTTCCGCACTCATCCAGGCCCAGCGACCTTGCGACCAGGTGTATTTCTCCTTGCTCAGCAGGGATCCGGAGTTGTCGAAGCAGGTGAAGACTCCGCCGGCCTGCTCGTCGACCCCGCGCTCCCACCACGGCAGGATGGCCTGCTCCAGATGATCTTTCCAGCGACTCTGCTGTCTCTGCTCAGGCATCGGCGGCCGCCTTGTCGTGGCGATCATCGGGCCGAGTGGAAGCGATCACCGCGGCCACCGATTCGGTGACCGGGCCGTCGTGGGCCAGCGAATCCACCAGCGCGTCGGTGCGTTCGGTGTTCTCCGGCTTGAGCCGGCCGATCACGATGAACAGCACGATCGAGAGCAGCACCGGAGTGGCGATCGTCCAGGCCTGTCCGTAGTTGCCCATTGATTCGATCCATCCTGGCCAGGCGTACTTGTTCAGCGCGAACATGATCAAACCCGCGGCGGTCGACAACAGTGCGGCCGACGAACCCGAGCGGCGGAACCAGGGCAGCATCCCGAGCAGCATCGGCACTGCGACCGGACCGACCAGCGCGCCGAACCAGAGAACGATCAAGCCGAGTACGCCGCCGAAGCTGTCCGACGCCAGTGCGATCACCATCGACAAGCTGATGAACAGGAAGGTGATCAACCGGCCGAACCACAATTCGATCTTGGCGGGCAGGAAGCTGCGGCCCTTGCGGAAGACCGGGATGATGTCGCGGACCACGACCGAGGCGATGGCGTTCGAGTCGGACGACGTCATCGCCATGGTGTGGGAGAACATCCCTGCCAGCACCAGCCCGACCAGGCCGGTCGGCAGCAGCGTGGTGGCGAGCTGGGCGTACGACTGCTCCGGGTCGGCCAGATTCGGCAGCAGGATCGGCGCTGCCCACATCGGCAGGAAGAGCACCAGCGGCCAGACCAGGTAGAGGGCACCGGAGAAGAGCATCGAGCGGCGGGCCTCGCGGCCGTTGGGAGTGGAGATCATCCGCATCGCCAGGTTCCAGGTGCCGCCGTTGTACGACAGCGTGGAGATCACGCAGTAGGCGATGAAGAACGGCAAGGTCAGCGTGCCGTTGAACGGATCGCCGTGGCCGGCCGGCAGTCTGTCCCACATCGTGAAGGGTGTCGCCAGCCCGTCCAGTCGCGACATCACAGCGATCGCCAGCGCGATCGCGGCCACCAGCTGGATGACGAACTGGCCGAAGTCGGTGAGCACGTCGGCCCAGATGCCGCCGATGGTCGAGTAGACCATGGTCACGCCGCCGACCAGCAGGATGCCCCAGACCAGCGGGATGCCGGCGAACACCTGCAACAGGATGGCCGAGGCGGTCCATTTGGCTGCGACATCGAAGATCTTGAGCAGGGCGCCGGACCAGGCCAGCAGTTGCTCGGTGGCGACGTTGAAGCGGACGGCCAGGTATTCCAGCGGGGAGATGATGCCGAGGCGTTCACGCAGCCGCGGCCAGCGCGGCGCGAACAGGAATGCGCCGATGCCGCAGGCGATGGTGATCGAGATCGCCCACCAGACGTATACCGAGAAGCCGGTGGTGTAGGCGAGTGCGGCGTACCCGACGAAGACCGCTGCGGAGTAGCCGGACATGTGATGGGAGATGCCGATCAGCCACCACGGCACCTTGCCCCCGGCGACGAAGAAGTCCGCCGCATCCTTGATCCGGCTCTTGGCCCAGACTCCGATGCCGATCATGACCAGGAAATAGCCGGCGACGACGATCCAGTCAGCCACGCCCATGGCGCCCCCTCGATGCGGTGACCCGGCCGGCGCCGAGCTCGTTGACCGGCCACGTTGGCATGCAAACGATTGCATGACAAGGTGGCCGGCATCACTTTCTTCGCCGGCTCGTGCAGGAAGGCCATGAGGCGCCAATGAGCACTTACCAGGGACGCGATCCGTACACGGGCGACGTGTTGAGCATCTCGACGGCTGACGGGACGGTCACCGAGATGGCCCGTGAACGCGCCGGATCGGTCGCGCTGCCGTGGATCAGTCCGGGACTGATCGATCTTCAGGTGAACGGGTTCCGCGGCCGGGACGTGAACTCCCCGGCCTGCACCCCGGAGATGATCTTGGAAATCACCGACCAGCTCGCTCGCGCGGGCACAACGGTCTGGGTGCCGACGATCGTGACGGCATCCGAGGAGCAGATCCATCACGCCCTGCGGGTGATCGCCGAAGCACGCGTCACCGACCCGAGGGCAGCACGGGCGATTCCCTTTGCTCACGTGGAAGGGCCGTTCATCTCGGAGCTGGACGGGCCCCGCGGCGTCCATGATCAATCCCAGATCCGGCCGATCGATGCCGACGAGGTCGAGCGATGGCGATCATCGGGGCCGGTGGGGTACGTGACCGTGTCACCGCACTGGCCCGACGCCCCGGCCCAGATCTCGCGGATCGCCGGCTCCGGCGTGGCCGTGGCGCTCGGACACACGCATGCGAACGCAGGCCAGATCCTGGCCGCGGTCGATGCGGGGGCCAGCCTGTCCACCCATCTGGGCAATGGCATCTTCGCCGAACTGCCCCGCCATCCGAACCCGATCTGGAGCCAGCTCGCCGATGATCGGCTGACCTGCGGCTTCATCGCCGACGGCCACCATCTGCCGGCCGAAACGCTGACCGCGATGCTGCGTGCCAAGGGCACCGAGCGGGCGTTCCTGGTGTCCGATGCGGTCGAGCTCGCCGGCTCTGCGCCGGGTCAGTACGAGACCGCGGTCGGCGGCACGGTGGAGCTCACGGCGGACGGCCGGCTGTCGTACGTCGGTACGAATCTGCTCGCCGGCTCGGCCGCCAGCCTGGCCGATTGCGTCACCTTCGCCTGGCGCCACACCCCACTCGCGCACTCGATGATCTTGGAATCGGCGACCCGCACTCCGGGCGCGGTGATCCGTCGTCTCGGTGGACCGTCGGTCGGCACCTTGCAGGTCGGTGCGCCGGCGGACCTGATCGAACTCGACGACACCGGCGCCCTGGTCGGCGTGATCCGAGACGGTGCCCGGCTGCGCTGATCCGGGAGATCGACGACGTCCAAGATCACTACGGGTGCGATGAGCAGCGCGGCGGCCGCTCGGTCTATCCGACCCGCCCGGTCTCCGGCAAGGCCACCGTCCATCGGTCGCTGACGATGGTCCGCTCGACATTCACCGGATCCAGCAGCTCGGTGATCATGAGATGGGCTGCGCCCAGCACACCGGCCAGATCACCGAGGGCAGCCGTCACGACCTTCAGGCCATCACCAGCGGCCGGCAGCGCCCCGCGATAGAGCGTCTCCCGGATGCCGGAGAACAAGATCGTGTCTGCTTCGGCAAGGTAGCCCCAGACCGCGATCGCATCCGGGTTGAGCAGGTTCGTCACGGTGGCCAGCGCCTCACCGATGTGCCGGCCGGCGCCACGGATTGCGTGCACGGCTTCGGCGTCACCGCCGGCCGCGAGCTCAACGATCTGCGAAACATGATCAACATCGTGGCCGGCGGCACGCAACTCTCGAACCAGCGCGGCTCCGCTGGCGACGGCGTCCAGGCACCCGGTCGAACCGCAGGTGCAGATCGCGGTCGAGCCACAGACCTTGACATGGGCGAGCTGACCGGCCTGGTGACTTGATCCATGGACCGGGGTGCCGTTGATCAGCACAGCCGCGTCGATCATCGTGCCCAACTTGGCGCAGACGAAGACCTCCGATTCCGGCCAGGACTTCCGTCGTTCGGCCATCGCCATCAGGTTCACGTCTGTGTCGAGTCGGACCGGAACCCCGTGTCGGGAGCTGAGTACGCGGTGGAAGTGCTCCCGGTCCCAGTCCGTCCGGTTGATGCCGAGCGATCGGAGGTAGCTGTTGAGTTCGACGCTGCGCGGGGCTGCCACACCGATGCCGGCGAGGTTGGTGGGCTTCAACCCGGCTTGGGTGCTCAACTGCTGCAGGCTCACCGCGATCTGCTCGAGCAGGTGATCCGGACCGGACCCCAGCTCGACGCTCACGAACTGGTGGGCCAACACCTCCCCGGCCAGGTCCGTCACGGCAACGCGGTAGCCACTGAATCCGAGATGCACCGCCAGGACGAAGGCGGCGGCCGGATTGAATACCGAGACCGCAGCCGGTCGACCGCGTCCTCCAGAACTCGTCGTCTGGGTGGAGATCAGGCCTCGTTCGGCGAGCACGCGTAGCCGTTGGGTGACGGTCGAGCGGGCCATACCCATTGTCGCGGCGAGGCTGGAGACGGTTTGTGGTTGATTTGCCCGGACGAGTTGAAGGATGCGACCGGCACCGTCCACCACCTCACCCGCGGACGGACCGCTGGCGATAACGCTCTCTGCCACTGCCCTCTCCCGATCTCTTCACGCCATATTGCTGCGCGGGTCATCTAACCGCACAAAATATCGTCGACGTAAGACAGTAATACGTTGACGAACGACATAAAAGTTCGTAAGGTCATCGGCTGACGGGCGTCGATGGGGAACGCTCGGACCGATCGACGGGAGCAACGACGCTATGCGGAATCGGACGACGAGGCTGGTCGGGGCCGTTGTGGCCGCGATCCTGTTGCTGTGCGGATGCACCATTTCCTCCACCGGATCAGCCGGCGAGGGAGGCGACGGGGATCAGGTCACGCTGACGTTCTGGTCCTACTACCAGGGCACTCAGAAGACCTGGCTGGACCACCAGGTCCAGCTGTTCGAGCAGAACAACCCGAACGTGAAGATCGACGTGGTGAAGACCGTCGGTGATCAACAAGATCAAAAACTGCTGGCTTCGGTCGCGACGGGCAAGACGCCCGATCTGTTCATCAACAACATCGTGGTCGACTACCCGACGCTGGTGAAGGGCGGAGTGCTCCTCGACCTCACCGACTACTGGAACAAGTACGCCGACAAGGGGCAGTTCCCCGAGGGCGCCGTCTGGAAGACCGACGGCAAGGTCTACAACGTGATGACCTACACCAACCTGCTCGGGATGTTCTACAACACCGACATCCTCAAGCAGTACGGGATCACCGAGCCACCAACGACTCTGGACGAACTGGGACAGGACATGGCCAAGGTCGAGGCCGGAGGGAAGTATCAGGGCTTGGCGTTGTCGGGCGCACCGACGGTTGAGGGAGCATGGCTCTTCGCGCCCCAGCTCCTCGGTCAGGACGTCAACTACTGCAACTGGGATTCCTCGCAGGACAAGGTGAAGGCCGCGTTCGGACGGGTGGACGACTGGGCTGCCAAGAAGTACATCCCGAAGGCGGCAGCGACCTGGAACCAGACCGCATCCTGGCAGCAGTTCATGACCGGCCAGTACGCCTTTGCACTCAACGGAAACTGGCAGCTCGGCAACGTCAAGGCAGCCGACTTCGGCTACGGCACGACCCAGTTCCCGGCCCCTCCGGGCGGCAAGAGTCAGGTCTACCCGGGCGGTGAGGGCTTCGGCATCGGGGCCAAGTCCGAGCACCCCGACCTGGCCTGGAAGTTCCTGCAGCAGGCGGTTCTCTCCAAGGAGGGTGAACAGGACGTCTTCAAGCAAGCCGGCTCGATCCCGATGCGTGCCGACGTCGCCGACACCCAGGCGATCAAGGACGACAAGTACGTCACCCCGTTCGTCAAGGCAGCCCAGGATGCGGCCACCTGGCCGAACAATCCGAACACGGCCGAGATGCAGACCGCACTGGGCAAGTCCATCAGCTCGGTGATCTCCGGCCAGAAGAGCGGCGCCGAAGGCGGGCAGCAAGCAACCGCCGACATCGCCGAAGCCAGGAAGAAGGGCGGAGGGGGCTGCTGATGACAGCCGTCGCGACGTCACGCGCCGACACCTCGGCCGGCGCACCGGGACGCAGGCCGGTCGCCGCAAGGCTGCTGTCGTCGAACCCGTTCGGTTACCTGCTGCCGGCGGTGATCTTGCTCGCCGCCTTCTCGGTCTATCCCCTGATCGTGCTGTTCCGGATGGCGTTCAGTGACGTCGGCCCGAGCAACATCGTCGGGCAGTGGCACTTCGTCGGCTGGCAGAACTTCGCCGAGGTCCTCGGCACCGGCGATTTCTGGCTGGCAGCCCTGCGGACGCTGGGCGTCAGTGCCGTCCTGCTCGCGTCCAATCTGGTGCTCGGATTCCTGGCCGCATCGGTGCTGTCCGTCCGCGGCAGAATCACCAGCATCGTGCTCGGCGTGATGGTCTTCGTCTGGGCCCTGCCGCCACTGGTCAGCGGTAGCGTGTGGAAATTCCTGCTCGACGACTCGGGTGCGGTCAACGCAGTGCTGGGCGTGGTGGGAATTCCTGCGGTCTCCTGGCTGAGTTCACCGACGCTCGCCCTGTGGTCGGTCACGGCCGTGATCGCCTGGGCCGCATTGCCCTTCTCCGCCTTGATCTTGCGCGGCGGCTTGCTGGCCGTGCCGCAGGAGGTCATCGAGGCGGCTGCCATCGACGGCGCGGGCTATTGGAAGACACAACTAACAGTTGTGATACCGCTGCTGCGCCCGACGATGTGGATCCTGGCGATCCTGACCGTGTTGTATGCGTTCAAGAGCTTTGACTTCTTCTACGTGATGACTCAAGGCGGTCCCGGAACGACCACCAACACCTTGCCCGTGCTCTCGTACTACACAGCGTTCTCGAACTTCGACATGAGCACCGGCGCGACGGTCGCCGTGGTGTCGATGGTGATCGTCGCCGTATTGAGCGTTCCCTATGTCCGCGGCGTTCATCGTGAGGAGGTCGAATGATCGGGCACCGCACCCGCCGGCTGTTCGCCGTCATCGCCGCCGTCATCGGACTGATCTATCTGATTCCGTTGGCGTGGATCCTGGTGACTTCGCTGAAGACGAATGACGAGATCTTGCGGGCACCGAATTCGCTGATCTTCAAGCCGACGCTGGAGACCTATGCGAATGTGATCGGCTCTGGTGTCGGCGCCATCCTGACGTCGATCCAGATCGCTGTCCTGGTCACCGCCGTGGTGTTGATCATCGGCGTTCCGGCGGCGTACGCGTTGGGACGCAAGATCAATGCAACCTGGAGTCGGGTGATCGCCGTGTTCCTGGGCTCCTTGCTGGTGCTGCAGATGATTCCGCAGCCGATGACCGTCATTCCGCTCTACAGCGTGCTGGCCCGGTGGCATCTGTTGGGAAATCTCGGGGGCCTGATCCTGACCGACATCGCCCTGCTGTTGCCGTTCGCGGTGATGTTGCTGCGTCCGTTCGTGTTGGCGATTCCGTCGGTGCTCTACGAGGCGGCCGAGATCGATGGTGCGAGTCGACTGCGAAGCTTCTGGTCGATCGCCGTCCCGATGTTGTCCAACGGCATGTTCACGGTGATGAGCGTCATCTTCATCACGGCCTGGGGCGAGTTCGTCTATGCGATCAACTTCCTGCCACAGGGCGTGGTCCTGCCGGTCAGCGGCTTGCTCGCATCCCAGAACACCACCTATGCCGCGAACTGGAATTCGCTGATGGCGTTGGCCGTGCTCACCTCGCTCCCGCTTCTGGTGGTGTTCGTGATCTCGCAGAGGCGATTGATCAACGGACTGTCCCTCGGTGCCGTCAAGTGAGGCGGCCACGATGACATCGGATCGACGACCGCAGCCGGTCGCGCTGATCGGTGCGTTGGACAGCAAGCATGAGGAGTACGCGTTCCTTCGGCAACGGCTCGCCGAGCACGGAGTCGACACCGTCCTGATCGACGTCGGTGTGCTGGACGAGCCAGGGATCCGGCCGGACATCGAGCGCTCGGCCGTGGCAGCGGCGGGCGGCGCAGACATTGCAGAACTGGCCGCCCGCGGCGACCGCAACGCAGCCATGGTGGCGATGGCTGCCGGCGCCGGCAGGATCGTCGCCGAGCGCTACCGGCAACAGTTGATCTCCGGCGTCCTGGTGGCAGGCGGATCCAATGCCGGATACGTGATGAGCCAGTTGGTGGACGCGCTGCCGATCGGATGTCCCAAGCTGCTGGTGTCCACCATCGTCGCCGGTGACACCCGCCCGTACGTCCAGGGATCCGATCTGTTGATGCTCTATCCCGTCGTCGATCTGGCCGGTCTGAATTCGGTCAGCGTGCCGATTCTGACCAGGGCGGCTGATGCTCTGGCCGGGATCGTCACCGCACC
>DATCVL010000105.1:0-5881 GCA_036566865.1 Microlunatus sp. | reverse complement strand
CGCTGGTATCACGTCATGGTCACCATTGCCTTCCTGGTGGCCAACTTCTGGAATTTCCTGATCAACCGCCGGTGGACGTTCCGCACCACTCAGCACTCCCACTGGTATGCCGAGTACCCGCCGTTTCTCGCGGTCGGCGCGATCGGACAGGTGCTCAGCCTGTGCCTGGTCACCGCTTTGATCCATTCCGGCTCGCCGATCTCGTTGCCGGACAGCGTCTTCGACGACTCGACCGGGCTGCGCACCAAGCTCTACTGGGCGCAGTTGATCTCGATCATCGTGGTCACTCCGGTGACCTTCCTGGTGAACAAGTTCTGGACCTTCTCCGCGGCCCGACACGGCAAGCAGAGCAAGCTGGTGCCGATCGACGGCGCCCTGCCCGACGACCTCGAGCCGGCTGAGCTGGCCGTACCGTCGACCGGCCTGCCGGCCAGTGCGGTGCCGACATCGCCGGGCACTCCGGCAGCGTCCACGGACAGTCGCGCGGCCAGTTGATGCCGTCCCGGGCCCACGTCGCGGCCCGGATCCGGTTGGGCGTGCCTGGCCGGGATTGTCGGCGCCGCCACTTAGAGTGAAACGGCCTTCCCCACACTTGGCACGGTGATCTCCGCTCGATGTCGTACGGCGGTTGCCGGTCGGCGACCGATTGCTGGCAAGCTATGGCTTCGGTTCGCAGTAGCAGGACGTACGAGACCGTACTTTTCACAGATATGGGGGGAGCGCCCGCGTGTACCTCAAGAGCCTGACCCTGAAGGGCTTCAAGTCCTTCGCCTCGGCGACCACGCTGAATTTCGAGCCGGGCATCACCTGCGTGGTGGGCCCGAACGGCTCCGGCAAGTCCAACGTGGTGGACGCGCTGAGCTGGGTGATGGGCGAGCAGGGCGCGAAGTCGTTGCGCGGCGGCAAGATGGAGGACGTCATCTTCGCCGGCACCTCCGGGCGTGCTCCGCTGGGCCGGGCCGAGGTGGTGCTGACCATCGACAACTCCGACGGGGCGCTGCCGATCGACTACTCCGAGGTCACCATCAGCCGGACCATGTTCCGCAACGGCGGCTCGGACTACGAGATCAACGGCAACCGGGCCCGGTTGCTGGATGTGCAGGAGTTGCTCAGCGACTCCGGCATCGGCCGCGAGATGCATGTGATCGTCGGCCAGGGTCAGTTGGACACCATCCTGCAGGCGACGCCGGAGATCCGTCGCGGCTTCATCGAGGAGGCCGCCGGCGTACTGAAGCACCGCAAGCGCAAGGAAAAGGCGCTGCGCAAGCTGGATGCCACCGAGACCAATGTGAACCGGATCAATGATCTGGTGGCCGAGGTCCGGCGTCAGCTCAAGCCGCTCGGCCGGCAGGCGGAGGTCGCCCGCAAGGCCGCGGTGATCCAGGCCGAGTCCCGGGACGCCAAGTCCCGGCTGCTGGCCGACGACCTGGTCCAGGCCAGCCTGTCGCTGGAAAATGATCTTGCCGACGAGGCCCAGCTGATTCAGCGCCGACAGAGCCTCGAGGATCGGTTGGAGACGGCACGATCGACCGAGATCGAGGCCGAGGAGACCGTCCGCCAGCAGGTGCCGCGGCTGAACGCAGCGCAGGATGTCTGGTACTCGTTGGCCGCGCTGCGAGAGCGGGTCGCCTCGACCATCTCGATCGCTGCCGAACGTGTCCGCAATGCCGAGGACGATCCGGACGAGCAGCGCGAGGGCCGCGATCCCGAGCAGTTGGAGGCGGAGGCCGAGGAGGTTCAGGCGCAGGAGGACGCGCTGGAGACCGAGGTCGAGCTGAAGGCGGAATCGTTGAGCGCTGCCACCGAACAACGGACCGAGACCGAGGAAGCCCATGCGACCGAGGAGCAGCGGCTGGCCGCGCTCACCCGGGCGGCGGCCGACCGGAGGGAGGGCCTGGCCCGGCTCGGCGGTCAGGTCAACTCGATGCGGAGCCGGGCGGAGGCCGCCGACGACGAGATCGGCCGGCTGACCGCGGCGCTGGAGCATGCCGAGGAGCGGGCCGAGACCGCGGCCCGCGAATTCACCACCCTGGAGACCAAGGTCGCCTCCCTCGACGACGGCGAGTCCGACCTGGACGAACAGCACGAGACCGCCAGCGATCGGCTCGAGGAACTGGAGACCAAGCTGACCCAACTCCGTACGGAGGAGGCCGCGGCCAACTCCGAACGGGGTGCGCTGGCAGCGCGGCTGGAGGCGCTGCAGCTCGGATTGAACCGCAAGGACGGCTCCGCCGCGTTGCTGGCCGCCGAGGACCGGGTCAACGAACTGCTCGGCACGGTCGCCGCGCTGGTCAGTGTCGAATCGGGCTATGAGACCGCGGTCTCGGCCGCCTTCGGTGCTGCCGCCGACGCGGTCGCGGTGACCGGCCTGGACGCTGCGGTGTCGGCGTTCGATCACCTGCGAGCCGAGGACCTCGGGCGGGCAGGACTGCTGCTGGCGGGCGGTCCGGACACCGAGTCGCCAGCGGATTGGCCGACGCTGCCCGACGGCATCCGGTACGCGGCCGAGGTGGTCAGTTGCCGAGATGATCTTCGTCCGGCGGTCAACCGGGTGCTCCGCAAGGTCGCGGTCACCGATTCGCTGGCCCGGGCCCGAGATCTGGTCAACGCCTTGCCGGACGTCACCGCGGTGACCACGGAGGCCGACCTGCTGTCGGCCCATTTCGCCGCCGGCGGGTCGTCCGCCCAACCGAGCCTGATCGAGGTGCAGGCCGCGGTGGACGAGGCGGAGCAGAAGCTGGCCGAGGTCAGCCACACCTGCGAGCGGCTGAAGTTCGCGCAGGCCGAGCTGGTCGAGCAGCATGCCGACGCCGAACGGCAGGTGGAGTATGCGCTGGCCAAGCTGCATGAGTCCGATGCCGAGATGGCCGCGCTGGCCGAGGAGCTCGGCCAGCTGAATTCGGCCGCTCGGTCCTCCCGCGACGAGGCGAACCGACTGCAGAAGTCGATCGCCGAAGCGGAACGGGCGCGCGAGGAGACGGCGGCCAAGCTGGCCGAACTGGAGTCCCGGCTCGAGGCCGCCAGCGACGAGGACCTGGACGAGGAGCCGGATCCGGCGACCCGCGATCGGCTGGCCGAGGAGGCACGGCTCGCCCGGGCCGCCGAGATGGAAGCCCGACTCGCGCTGCGCACGGTGGAGGAACGAGCACGAGTGCTGTCCGGCCGGGCCGACGCACTGCGCCGCGCCGCCGAGAATGAACGCGCCGCCCGCGCCCGGGCACAGGCCCGCCGGGAGCGGATGATTCGCGAGGCCAAGGTGGCGGCCGCCGTGCATCGGGCCGCCGGCTACCTGGCCGACCGGGTGGAGAGCTCGATCGAGTTGGCCGCGGAGGAGCGCCGCGATGCCGAGACGGCCCGCGCCGAGGCCGAGACCTCGCTGACCAGCGCGCGGCGCACCGTGCGCGAGCTCGGCGCCGAGTTGGAGAAGTTGGTCGACACCGTGCATCGCGACGAGATGGCCCGGGCCGAGCGGCGGATGCGGATCGAGACTCTGGCCGAGAAGGCGATGACCGAGCTGGGCGTCGAGTCCGAAACCTTGATGAAGGAGTTCGGCCCGGAGGTTCCGGTGCCGGTACTCACCGACGCCGAGGGCAATGCGCTGGACCTGGAGAACCTGCCCGAGGATCAGCGGCCGGAACCGGTGCCGTACGTCCGGGAGGAGCAGGAGAAGCGACTGCGCAAGGCCGGCCGTGCGCTGAATCAGCTCGGCAAGATCAATCCGCTCGCCTTGGAGGAGTACGCCGCGATGGAGGAGCGGCATGCCTTCCTCGCCGAGCAGGCCGAGGATCTGCGCAAGACCCGCGAGGATCTGCTGTCGATCATCGCCGACGTGGACGCCCGGGTGGAGCAGGTCTTCGCCGAGGCGTATGCCGATGTGGAGCGGGCGTTCAATCGTGTCTTCGCCCGGCTCTTCCCCGGCGGCGAGGGCAGCCTGGTGTTGACCGAGCCGGGCAACTGGCTGACCACCGGCGTCGACGTGAAGGCCCGGCCGGCCGGCAAGAAGGTCAGCCGGCTGTCGTTGCTGTCCGGCGGTGAACGCTCCCTGGTCGCGGTGGCGTTCCTGGTCTCCCTGTTCATCGCCCGGCCGAGCCCGTTCTACATCCTGGACGAGGTCGAGGCCGCGCTGGACGACACCAACCTGGGCCGGCTGCTGGAGATCTACGAGGAGCTGCGGACCCACTCCCAGCTGCTGGTGATCACGCACCACAAGCGCACCATGGAGGTCGCCGACGCCCTCTACGGCGTGACCATGCGCGGCGACGGCGTCTCCGCGGTGATCAGCCAGCGGCTGCGCGACCAGGAATCGGTGGCGTAGCCCGAAGGCTCCGGCGGCGCCGGGTTCGTCTGACGACCGCCCGCAGTCAGCGCGGTCGGACCAGTGGCAGGAAGATCAGGTCGACGATCTCGATCAGTGTCTGGTCCGGCAGCGGTCCGGGACCTGCGGTCAGATACTCGGCCTGCAGCAGGGTGATCGGCAATCGGTAGACCCGCGGTTGCAGTGACTCCGGGCGGGCTTCGCCCCGAGCGACCGCCTTGGCCAGGATGCCGAGCATGATGTCCGGGCCGACCGCCAATTCCTCCCGCAGATCGGCCATCAGCTCGGGTTTCTGCCGTGCCTCGGCCATCAGGCCGGACAGGATCCGGCCCGATCCGGGTGCCCCGATCCGGTCGGCCACCGATCGCAACAGGGTCAGCACGTCGTTGCGGAGTTCGCCGGTGTCCGGCGGCCCGTCGGGTCGGCCGACCATGCTCTTGTACGCCGCCGTGGCCAGTGCGGTTCGGCTGGGCCACCGCCGGTAGAGCGCGTTCTTGTTGGTTCCCGCGCGGGCCGCCACCCGATCCATGGTGAATCCGTCGTAGCCGCGTTCGGACAGTTCGGCGGCCGCCGCGTCGAGCAGCGCCTTCTCCAGGTCGGCGCCTCGGCGCCGGGTCGCCTTGGCAGCGCCGGTTGCGCCTTCGACTCGGCCGGCCGGACCTGCATCTCCGGCTCGACCTGCATCTCCGGTTCGACCGGCGTCTCCGGTCGACCTGCCCGTTGGTCGCGATCCTGGCACCGGCGCTCCCTCCCGTCGTGACGTCTGTCATCGATCCGCGAACGAGCTTGCCGCACGAATCGCTTCGTACTCTAATTAGGTACTGTCAGTACCTCATAGGGTACTGCTTGAACTCTACTGGAGGAAGTTGATCATGATGCTGTCGAAGCGGGAGGCCCGCACGGTGGATCCGGTTCGGCTCGGCATCTGCCGCGGCGGGACGTACGGCCTCTTCGCCGCCCCGGAACCGATCGTCGCCCCGGCCCGCCGGCTCGGCGCGGCCGTCGTCCGGATCAACCTCTTCTGGTCGCAGCTGGAGCCCGCACCGGGTCAATACGACTGGACCGCGCTGGACACGTTCCTTGATCAACTTCACGGTGACGTCCAGGCCTGGATCACGGTCGCCGGCAGCTCGACCTGGGGGAGTCGGATCTCGACGCCCTTCCTGCCGCCGTCGCCCGCGAATGACCGGATTGCCTACGCGGCATTCGTGCGGCTGCTGGTCAGCCGAGCAGTCGGCCGAGTCGCCTATTGGCAGTGCGAGATCGAACCGTGCGTGCCGTTGATGTGGTCGGGCACTGCCCAGGACTACCTGGGGCAGTTGCACGTCTTCAGCGAAGCCGTGCGCGCCGTCGACACCACCGCGACGGTGGTGCTGGGCGGTGCCGTGCCGATGGCGATGGTGGCCGACGCACCGGGGAGTAACCGACAGGCGGCCGACGACCTGCGCGAGATCGTGCACGGCGCATCCGGGCTGTACGACGTCTTCGACCTGCACCCCTACGGCGATCCGTACGCGATCCCGTCCCTGGTCGCGGCGGCGCGATCGCTGATGGCCGAGGCGGGAA
>DATCVL010000104.1:0-3452 GCA_036566865.1 Microlunatus sp. | reverse complement strand
ATCGGGGGTGTGGGTTCGTTTCCCATCGGGGGCACCAGGTATCTGACCTAGTCAGAGCGATATTTGGTCGTTCGGCAGACCAGACGTGCAATATACGTGCAACAAGTCTCGGTGCATCCAGACTGGGCGCCATCCAGGTGTGCCCGGCCGTCTCGGTTCAGGAACCGAAACCGCGCGTTGTCAGGTCGCTGGTCGAGTCCGTGAGCGCCCAGTTGGACATTGGCTGCCTCAGTTTCAGTGGTGCCCTTGACGCAACCCCGCTCGGACCAGCATTATCGTATCTCAATATGTTCATATCGTCGATCGATATGAGAGGTCGGGGGTTCTGATGAGACGACGAGTTTTCCGGATCAGCGCTTGGGCTGCACTAGTTGCGGGCGCCCTGACCACCGCGGCAGCGGTGACAGTGGCAGTGCTCGGAGCCCTGGCACTGTCGGGAAGGGCGAGCTTCCCGATGGACATCGGGATCGGCCCGTTTTCCGCCCGCGCCACGGTATCGATGCCGATCAGCCTCAGAGCTGACGTGTGCCAGAGCATGGATCTCAAGACGCAGGTCGAATCCACCGAGTGCTTCAACTTCTTCGTGCACCCGGAGGGTGACGAGACGAGCTATGGGCACGTTCGTCATCAGAACGCGGATGTCCGGCCGACCTCAGCGACGCTCGTGGGGAAGATCGAGTTCGCTACGACGGGCGGGTGGAGTCCCCTGGTCGCGGCCTCGGTCGCGAGCACCTTCGGCGGCCTGGCGGTGCTCAGCGGAGTGCTCCTGATGCTGTGGCGCCTGCTGGCGGCCGCGGCTGCTGGAGACGTGTTCAGCTCGCGCACTGTGCGGTGGGTGCGAGGCATCGGTTGGCTTGTGATCGCCGCCACCCTGGCCAATCCGGTGTCGGACTTCCTTCGCGCCTTCCTCGACACCGACACCCAGTCCGGATATTCGATGGAGGCGTTCGGGGTTGGCACGTGGCTGGATCCGATGCCGCTGGGCCCTGCCGGTTTGAACCTCGGGCAACTCGCACTCGGCGGGCTGGTCCTCATCGTTGCCGAGATCTTCCGCTACGGCGCAACGATTGAGGCCGATCGCAAGCTGACGATCTAATGTCGATCGTGATCAGGCTCGATCGAATGCTGGTCGAGCGCAAGATGACGCTCACCGAGCTTGCCGATCGCATAGGCATCACCGTGGCCAACCTGTCGATCCTCAAGACGGGCAAGGCCAGGGCGGTCCGGCTGGCCACCCTCGACGCCATCTGCCGAGAACTCGACTGTCAACCCGGCGAGCTGTTTGAGTACATCCCCGACAAGGACCCGGCCTCACATGACCATCGGCATGATCGAAGTTGAAGAAGCTGGTGGTTCAGGTGGGCAATCAGAATCGCGACGGATGCACCGTTGCCAGTCGGGCTTGGCCGGCGAATGGTCATTCCGTCGCCATAGTGGTCGTCGGTGCCCGTGATGGATCCGCTCCGGGCGGGTCAGGAGGTACTGATCATCAGATCGTCGATAGGTCCTGTGGAGGTTTTCGAGGTGCTCGGCACCACAGGTTTCAAATACCTCGGCTCGGACGCAGATGTCGCCCTGTTCGGGCATCGGAGCCGGGCGGGTGAATCGAGCCCCGACCCTGTTCGCACATCCAATCGCACGAGCCACGTTTCGGCTTTCGTGACTCGTCCCAGAGCTCCAGGTGCCAGTCGTGCGGCATGCCGGCTGCCAGCTCGGTACGTAGATCGGCCAGCGCACCCCGCTTGTCCAGGCCGTGGAGGAATCCGCGTGACGAGTGCATGGCCCGGCCGCCGTTGAGCGCGAGATGGTCGGCCAGGCCGTCATGCTCGGCCGTGGCTCCCTTGACGACGTAGCCGGCAACCTTCAACGCGTCCTTGGTGACGTACTGCGCAACCCCACCGGTTTCGACTTTGCGGATGTCCACCCGAGCGCGCCACACCTCCTGCAGATGACTCTGTGGGACGTAGGAGCCGTGCTGCAGGGCGTGCACATGAAGCATTCCGGTTTCCTTCCCGGCCTCGGTCGTCCAGGCTGTCTCCCAGTCGTACCCACGGCCGCGAAGAAGCCGCCGAAGGTCTCGGACCTTCTGCCTCCGCTGCTGCCAGTCCTCCGGCGCCAGCGTCAGGGTGACGAACCGACCGCGGTCGGCGTGACGGATCGCCCACGCCGCGATCGCGGCCGCCTGCATCGCCTTACGCGGACCGCACTTCGCACACGCGTACGTGTCGCAGGACGCCGGAAACCGCAGACTCGGATCATCGTCGGCCACCACCACATACGGTCGCTTCGGGCAGATCTGATCGGCCCCGATGACGCGGACCTCGTCCACCGATTCACTGCTAAGAACAAGAGAAGTAGGCGGCGCCTGCGGCGCCGTGTCGGCCTGCGGGGCATGCGGCGCTTCGCGCCGGTCCCCTCCGGCCTCCTCCGAACCCGACGGGATCCCTCTCAGGACTCGACCCAGGTGGGCCACCAGAGCGGCGTCAGCCTCGGAGATAGAGCGGGGGCCGGCCCGTGCTCTATCCGTTTGCGAGCGTCTGGCCGGTCCCTGTGTCTGCTGCCCGGCTGCGGCGGAACGCTTGGCGTAGAGCGCGCGGAGACGCTCGCCTTCGCGCAGCGATTGATTTACGCTGAATTCCGTAGTCACGTCGCCCAGTCCTTTGTCGTTGACCTGGGGGAGACGCCTTGGTGAAAGGCCAGGAATGCTGCTTCCTGGCCTTTCCGCGTCTGTGGATTCGACAGCTCGCGCCATGGCGCAATAGGCCCGAAAGGATGCGCGCACGAATGGCTGGCTAGTGCTCTGTGGCTGTCGAGTGGGTGCACCGTGCTGGGGCCGGTCCATCCCGGCCGCCGATTGTTTGCACGGCCCGGTGCCGCCTCAAGGGTGCTTCGCATCCCTCCGGGCAGACCCTTGACCCGACACCGGGCCGAGCAATTGGGCGCCTATCGGGATGGCCCCGGCGCTGTGGTTGGTCCCGGGTTGCTGTCGTCGCTCGTTCAGCATGTCGGGCATCCGCATCAGCTCGACGACGAACGCAACGGCGGCGGGCGAGTCGGCGACGACCGTCCGGAGGGACCACCAAGGTCGAGGAACGCCTTACTAGCCTCGGATTTCTCCGTCGCGTCTGGGAGTGATCGAGCGAGCAGGCTGCGCTATCGGACGCATCAGGGCATCAAGATCATCTCGTTTGATCCTGATCTGCCGCGGGCCGAGCCGGGAGGCTGCCAGGGCGCCGGCTGCGATGTAGTTGCGCAGCGTCCGTTCATGCACGCTGACGTATTCGGCAGCGCGTCGAAGATCGAGCCACTGTTGGCCCGCGTTTTGAGTCTGTGCGACCATGGGAATCGCCCCTGTCTGTAGTGGATGGGGTGAACGGTCGGGCGGATTCTTGGCGGAGTTGGCCCGGCCGTTCCTTGATCACTGCGTCGTGATTCATCTGTCTATACAGGGT
>DATCVL010000103.1:0-5913 GCA_036566865.1 Microlunatus sp. | reverse complement strand
CGGATGATCTCCGCTGAATCGGCGCGGCCCCGCGGGTAGTCCATCAGCACGCCCATATCGGCCCGGATGGCGCCCTCGGTCCCCTCCCACTTGATGAAGCTCTGCTCGTGCGCGGGGCCGAAAAGATGATCATGGTTGGTGCTGATCATGGCTCGGACCGGGCGATCGGGGTAGTGCAGGATGATCACCGTACGCGAGTTGGCATGACTCTTGGCCGGATGGTCGACGGTACTGCAGGAGATCGATTCCGGGTCGCCGAGGAAGCTGCGGATGAGATCCAGGTAATGCACGCTGTGCATGTTGATCTCCAGTCGGTCCAGGCCGAGCACGGCCGGGAAATACTCCCAGGGAGTGTGGACCTCGACCACGATCTCGAGGTCGTACAGCTCACCGATCCGGCTCGCCGCGATCGCCTGCCGGGCCGCGGTCACGTACGGCGCAAAGCGGAGTTGGGTGTTCACCGCCGCCACCAGTTCCTTGCGCCGGACCACGTCCATGATCGCCAGGGTCGCCGACCAGCTGTTGCCGATCGGTTTCTGCAGCAGCACCGGTGCGCCATCGGGCAGCTGCTCCAGCACGGCGACGTAGTGCTCAGGCATCAGCGCAAGATCAAACACCGCGTCCTGCGGTGCGGCCGCCACCGCCTCGGCAGTCGACCCGTACGCCTGCGGAATCTGATACTCGGTGGCCAACGCCTCGGCCTTGTCGATCTTGACATCGGCGATCCCGGCGACCGGGTAGCCGGCCTTGCGGTACGCGGGCAGGTGCGCGTCCGCGACGATTCCGCCGGCGCCCAGGATCACGATCGGCCGGGGACGTCTCGGCAACACCGGCAGGTAGCCGGGATCGGGATGCAGCTCCCGAAGTCGGCGTTCCATGATCACTCCGCCGCGCCGGCCGCCGCTCGGGCCGCGACCGCAGCGTCGACTCGAGCCGGGTCGAGCCGATACCACCGGATCGCGTTGCCGCCCAGGATCGCCGCCTGTTCGTCTTCGCTCAGAGCCGCCAGGCAACCGCGGATCGCAGGCCAGGTCCGGACATAGTCGCCGGCGACGATCGCCACCGGCCAGTCGCCGCCGTAGATCAGCCGTTCGGCACCGAAGACCTCCAGCGCCCGTTCCACGTACGGCATCAACTGGTCCGGCGACCAGGCCGCCGGGTCGCTCCCGGCTGCGTACAGGCCGGAAACCTTGGCCAACACGTTGGGTCGTGCCGCCACGTCGCCGATCAGGCTCCACCACGGCTCCCGCTCGGACAGTCCGATCGGCGGCTTGGCCAGATGATCAATGACGATGATCAACTCCGGATGCCGGTCGGCGATGCCGGCGATCACCTCGAGATGTCGGGGCAACACCGCCGGCACGTCCAGCGGCAGCCCGGCTCGCTCCAGCACCGACAGCCCCTGATCCACCGGATAGGTCAGCAGCCAGTCGGGGTCGGGCAGATCGTGGATCAGGTTGCGGATGCCGATCAACAACGGCGATCGGTCGGTGATCATCCGCTCCGCCTCGGTCGCTCGGTCCAGCGGTACCCACCCGACCACACCGACCACCCGCGGGTCGGCCGCGCTGTCGATCATCAGCTCGGTGTCGGCGGCCGTGTCGTCGGCCTGGACCAGGATGGTGCCGTCGATACCGGCCGCGTCCAGGTGCTGCAGACCCTCGGCAACATCGATGTTCCTGCGGATCGGCGCCATCGCATCGGCCGCCAGCCAGGCGTACGGGCTACGGGTCCGGTCCCAGACGTGTTGATGCGCATCAATCATGATCATGATCAGTTGATCACTCCTTGTTCGATCGACCGAGAGCTCGGGGCGATGGGCACTGCGGTTGAAGCCCGGACCACGAGCTCGGGCTCGGGCTTGTCGATCATGACATTGCCGACATCGACCCCGCGGAGCTTGTCCAGCAGCAGCTCGACAGCGGTGCGGCCCAGGTCGTACATCGGCAACCGCACGGTGGTCAGCGCGGGTGAGGTGTGTCCGGCGGTCCAGGCCTCGTGCAGGGTGACCACCGAAAGATCATCCGGCACCGATACCCCGATCGCCCGAGCCTCGGCGAGGACACCGATGGCCGCGTTCAGGTTGGCCACCACCACCCCGGTCGGCCGGCGCTTCAGTCGCCACAGCTTGCGGAGCGCCTGCCGCCCCTGGTCGGCCGTGTAGCCGAACTGGGTCAGCCAGGTCTTGCGGACGGCAACACCGGCCTGGTCCAACGCCTCCCGGAAGCCGGCCTCCCGAGGACCGGAGGTGAAGACTGTCGGCAGCCCGCCGATGTGCCCGATCCTGGTGTGACCCAGTTCCAGCAGATGACGGGTGGCCAACGCGGCGGCCGCGGCATTCGGCAGGGTGACCGAGCCGGCATGCCCGGCCTCCACCGAGTTGATGAAGATCACCGGAGCATCCTGGCTCAGCAGCGTGTGAAGCTCCGCGGTGCCGGATTCATCGCCGGTCTGCAGCAGGATGCCGTCCACCCGTCCTTCGCCGATCAACCGGCCGATCATGTCGCCGCCGACGTCCTCGGATCTGCCCAGCAACATCAGGTAGTCGTGCTCGGTCGCCGCCTCGTCCACACCCCGCAGCAGCTCGGAGAACAGCGCGTTGGTGAGATCGGGAACGATCATGGCCAGCACGTCGGACCGGGCCAGCTTCAGGGCCCGGCCGGCGAAGTTCGGGCGATAGCCGAGCTCACGGGCGGCAGTCTCGATCCGTTCCCTGGTCTCCGGGCGGACCCGGGTTGCCGGCGCGTGCGACAACACCCTGGAGGCAGCCGATATCGACACCCCCGCGCGGGCGGCCACATCGCTCAGCGTCGCAGACATGTCGGCAGCCTAATGCGGACCGGCGGCGGTCCGCGGCAAGATCATCATCGACGCCGGTCCAGGAAGAATTCGCGGTCGATCTCGGCGTTGTGCTGGCCGAGTTTCGGCGCCGGTGTGCTGCTGACCAGTGGTTCACCGTCCACCCGGATCGGGCTGCGGGTGGTCCGCAAGGTCAGCTCCTCGCTGTCCTGGGTGAGATCGGCACCACGCCGGATCTGCTGGGTCATCCGGGCCGACCGGAAGCCGTCATGATCAACGAGTTCATCCAGGGTCAGCACCGGTGCGCACCAGATGTCGGCGGGATCGAGAATGGACAGCCAGTGCTCGGTGGGCATCGTCTGCAACCGCTGGGCCAACAGTTCCTCGATCTGATCTTGCTGGTCCCACCACTGCTGTGGGTCGGTGAGGGCAGCGAGCTCGGCAATGTCCAGCAGCTTTCCGAGCCGGTCCACCGGGTTCATCGCGATCGCCAGGTAGCCGTCCCGGGTGGGATAGGTGCCGTACGGCGCGGGCAGGAAGGCATGCGCGGAGTGTCGTCCACCGCGCTGGACCGCGATCGATCCGGGCCCCTGGTCCTCGTTCAGCTTGGTGCTCAGCAACTCGAACTGCAGGTCCACCATCGCCTCCAGCAGACTCGTCTGCACCCGGCCGCCGCGCCCCGTACGCTCCCGGCGGAACAGCAGTGAGGTGACGCCCTGAGCGAGATGGCAACTGGTCAGATGGTCGGCGATCGACAATCCGAACGGAACCGGTCCGTCATCGGCCGAGCCGCTCAGCCAGGGCAGCCCGGACAGCGACTGGGCCAACAGGTCCTGGCCGGGACGGTCCTGCCACGGACCCTCCTCGCCGTAGCCGGTGGCACTGGCGTAGATCAGCCGCGGATTGATCTTGATCGCCTGCTCGTAGTCCAGACCGATCCGTTGCATCACGCCGGGGCGGAAGTTCTCGATGATCACGTCGGCGTGCTCGACCAGTCGGCGGACCCGATCCAGATCGGTTGCGTCCTTGAGATCGGCGGTGATCCCTTCCTTGTTGCGATTCATCGCGTGGAAGGAGATCGTGTCACCGTCCGCGCGGCGGCCGGCGAACGCCAGTTGGCGACCGATGTCGCCGACACCGGGACGTTCGATCTTGATCACCCGGGCGCCGAGATCCGCCAATCGCATGGCGGCCACCGGACCGGCCAGGAACTGGCTGAAGTCGAGCACCAGCACGCCCTCCAGCGGAGGGTCGGGATCGGCCATGATCACGCTCCATTGCTCGTATAGCCGGACAAAGCAATCGTTTGCCCACACGGCGATGCTAGCAAGCCGCCGGAGATCGGGACGCAAATCAGGCAAACGATTGACCATGATCATCGGATCCGACTAGGGTCGCGCTGACGCCAGATCCCAGGGCGTGTCCCGACTCGATGGAGAGACGATCCATGATCGACCGGCATGCGGTGGTCAGCCGGCACAACGTCCGACTCACCGAACCGGACGCACTCAACCCGCTCACCGTGGGCAACGGCGAATTCGCCTACACCATGGACGTCACCGGCATGCAGACCCTGACCAGCCTGCACGACGAGGTGGCCGGGCGGGCCGAGAATCGTCCGACGATGGGGCTGCACAGCCAAGCCCAGTGGGGATTCCACCGGATGCCGAATCCGAAGGGCTGGGATCTCGAAGACGTGATGCGGCCCTATCGGACTCCCCGCGGCACCGTTGACTATCCGGTCGCCTACGACTTCGGCAAGCCGACCGCGGAGCTGACCGAGGACGAGCTGCCGGGCTACTACTTCTGGGTCAACCCACACCGACTCGACCTCTTCCGGCTCGGCCTGGAGCTGCGGACGGCCAGTGATCAGGAACCACTGCCGGCGGCGGGTCTGGAGGACCGGATCACCGACGTCGACCAGCGGCTCGACCTGTGGTCGGGCACGGTGAGCAGTCGATTCCGCTTCCAGGGCGCCGATTACCGCGTTAGCACCGGCTGTCACCCGGACCGCGATCTGCTGGCGGTCAAGATCGAGTCCGCGCACCTCGCGGCAGGCCTCGCGACGATCGCCCTGCACTTCCCGGGCGCCTCCGACACGTTCGCCGACACCACCGACTGGGATCACCCCGAACGCCACCACACCGAACTGCTTCCCGGCTTCTTCGGCGACGGCCGACGACGCTTGCGCCGACAAATCGATGACACCAGCTACACCGTCGATCTGACCATCTCCCCCGGCGCCGGGCTGGCAGAACGTGATCGACATCGATTTCGCGTCGGCTCCGACTCGACCGAGCTCGAACTGGTGATCGAGGTCCGCGCCGGTGATCGCGACGCGTCCGTCGAGCGCCCGGCACTGCCTCCGGCCGCCGAAGTGTTTGCGGCATCTGCCCGCGGCTGGGAGCAGTTCTGGACCAGTGGCGCCGCCGTTGATCTTGGGGCTTGCACCGACCCGCGAGCGCCCGAGCTGGAGCGTCGAATCGTGCTGTCGCAGTATGTGACCCGGGCGCAGTCGGCCGGCACGCTGCCACCCGCCGAGACCGGACTGACGCAGAATTCCTGGGCCGGCAAGTTCCACCTGGAGATGCACTGGTGGCATGCCGCCCACTTCGCCTGCTGGGGGCGTCCGGAGCTGCTCGAACGCAGTCTGGACTGGTATCGCTCGATCCTGCCAGCAGCACGCCGGATCGCTTCCCGGCAAGGATTTCCGGGCGCGCGCTGGCCCAAGCACGTCGGCCCCGAAGCTCGAGAGTCACCGAACGTGATCGGCCCGCTGTTGGTCTGGCAGCAGCCGCATCCGATCCACTTCGCCGAGTTGATCCGCCAGGCCCGGCCGGCGGACCAGGAGTTGATCTTGGCCCGGTACGCCGCGCTGGTCGAGGAGACCGCCCGGTTCATCGCCGGCTATCTGTACCGCGGACCCGATGGCCGCGTGCACCTGCCACCGGCGACCATGCCGGCGCAGGAACGCTACGAACCGGAGCAGGTCTGGGATCCCCCGTTCGAGCTCAGCTACTTCGGCTGGGGGTTGCGGACCGCGCAGCAATGGCGACAACTCCGCGGACTCGCACCCGAACCGGAGTGGGAGGCGTTACTGGACGACCTGGCCGA
>DATCVL010000102.1:0-10152 GCA_036566865.1 Microlunatus sp. | reverse complement strand
GCCCGTTCAGCTCGGCCATCACCTCATCCAGCAGCTCACCGGAGTCACCGGATCCGGCGATCACCTCCTCCGGCGTCTCCCACCGCCACGAGGTCTGATACAGCCAGACATGGAACTCGCCGCGACCTGCCTGGGACAGTTGATCACCGAGACTGAAACTGATCATGCTCCCGATCCCGCGCGAGGCACCCCAGATCGGTCGATCGCAGGCCGCATCAAGCCGCTCCTTGATCTGGTCCGCGCTGCCCTCGCTCATGGCTTCATCCTCTCTGCGGTCACCCGAACACCCTGCATCATCCGAACAGACCCAACACGGTCTCGACGATCTCGTGATAGTTGTAGTTCTGCCCGGTGATGGCCCGATGCACCTGTTCGAGTTGATCATCATCCAGCTCTTTGCCCAGCTGCCGCTCGGCCTCCTTGATCGCGTCCGCGGCCTGCCGATTCTCGGTCTGATTGTTGCCGGGTGCACCTTCCCCGCCGCTGCCGCGTCCGCGTTGTTGCCGGCCGCCCTTGCCGCCCTGACGCCCGCCGCGGGACCGGTCACCGAAATTCCGGTCCTCCCAGTCTTCCCAGTCGTCGTCGTCCCAATTGCCGTTGCCGTACTGCGGACCGGCCATCAGCAGCACGCCCGAGGCACCGAGCACTCCGGCAGCGGTGAGCGCCTGCGACGCCGTCAGCCCGCCGACCAACACCTCACCGGTACCGGCAAGGACGAGCGCGCCGCCGGGCGGGAACATCATGAACAGCCCGGCCAGCAACATCACCATCGCGGCCAGCAGCAAAGCCGAGCCCAGGGCGTCCAGCAGGTGATAGTTGTCGATCACCCGATCGCTTCCGTCGGCGGCGCGCAGCCAGACCAGGACCAGCGATCCGGTGCTCAACGCCAACAGGCAGACGCCGATGCCGATCCGCAGCGACGCCCGCAGCACGCCCTCGGCCCAGGGCTGGCGGAGCCGATTCGGCAGCTGCCGCACCAGCAACACGAGCTGCCAGCACCCGTACACCACTCCGAGGGTGAGGAAGATCGCGACCAGCACAGTGACCGGCCGACTCTCCATCGCATTCTGCAGCTCGCCGGTCAGCGGTACGCCGCCGGCCACGAAGTACACGAAGGGTGGCACCATCAACCCCAGCCAGACGATCACCCGCCAATCCCGCAGCCGGCGGCCAGGTGAGATCGGCAACACCTTGGTGTCGTGTGCAGCCTGCTGCCAGACGGCGCGATCGCCCGCATGATCGATCCGCTGCGCGAGGTCCGCGACCAGCGGAACCAGCCTCGGCGGTGGGCCGGCGTGACGGGTCGCCAACGCAAACCAGGCAGCCCGGCGGAGCAGGATGAATCGCGTCGCCAGCAAGGCGGTCCACGGCGGCGCGACCGTGCCGAACCGGGCCAGCACCGTGCTGCCGTACGGGCGCGAGCGTTCGTCGGCGAGCAGCAACTCCGGGTGCTCTCTGCGCACCGGCCGGACCAAGATCAGATCGAGCACGGTGGCCGCGATCAACGCGAGGAAGATCACCAACGGCAGCCGGAGTCGGAACGCGTCCATCAGGTCCATGATCACGCCGACGAAACCGTCCGGCATGGTGCTGATCGCGAAGTTGCTGGCAGCATGATCAACAGCGGCGTACAGCAGCGGCAGCAGACCGAGCAGCCGATACCAGCCGCGAGTCCGAACCAGGACACCGATGCCCAGGCCGGCCAACGCCGTCCACAACAAATGCAGGTTGAGGCCACTGGTCGCCGGGCCGAACAGATCCCAGCTGCCGACCGGTGCCGGCAACCAGCTGGTCAGCATCGCGCCGAGCCCGCGGACCTCCGGCGGCGACAGGCTGACCGCGACCAGATAGCCACCGGATGCGTCCGAGACCGCCTTGGCCGCCGACGAGCCGTACCGCAGCATGGCCTCGGCCAACGCGAAGCCGCTGCCGATCCCGGCGCCCAAGATCAAGAAGTCGACCAGACCCCATTGCACCCGACGTCGTAGCGAGACGACCGCGATCAGCAGCAGCGGAATGATCTTGACGATCTCTTCGATGAACGGATCGACCGTGTAGCTGGCCGTCCGGACGACCTGGGACAGCGAAATGCCGGTGACCAAACTGACCGTACGGGTGTAGGCCAGCTCGGCGACCAACACCACCGCTCCGCAGCCGAAGAAGCCGGTGACGATCGCCAGCAATGCGGTGCTGATCCGTGAGCTGCGGGCCAGCGAACCGAGCACGACCAGCTGCACCACGGCATAGACGGCAGCGCAGACCATCAGCACCACCATGTCGCCCGAGCCGCCTCTCCGGGCTCAGTCGGTGAGCCTCCGCGTCGATCGCTCCCCGGAGCTTACGGAACGGGACGGGTCAACCGACCGCAGATCCGCGACCGATCTCAGCGGTTGGCCTCCACCATCTGCCGCAGCTCACGCTTCAACTCGGAGATCTCATCGCGCAGCCTGGCCGCCACCTCGAACTGCAGATCGGCCGCGGCGGTGTGCATCTGATCGGTCAACTCCTGGACCAGCTGAGCAAGATCACCGGCCGGCATCCCCGCGGTCTTGCGAGCTTGCTCGACCGCATCGGCACCGAGATTGGGAACCGGCGACTTCGCATTCTTGCCGGCCCGCTTGCCCATCGAGGTGCCGGCCAGCATGTCATCGGTGTCGGCATCCTCACGAGCCAGCATGTCGGTGATATCGGCGATCTTCTTCCGCAGTGGAGTCGGGTCGATCCCATTCTCCTTGTTGTACGCCAATTGCTTGTCCCTGCGCCGATTGGTCTCGTCGATCGCGGACGCCATCGACGGGGTGACCTTGTCGGCGTACATGTGCACCTCGCCGGACACGTTGCGGGCGGCACGGCCGATGGTCTGGATCAGGCTCTTGTCGCTGCGCAGGAAGCCTTCCTTGTCCGCGTCCAGGATCGAGACCAGCGACACCTCGGGCAGGTCGAGACCCTCGCGAAGCAGGTTGATGCCGACCAGGACGTCGTACTCCCCCATCCGCAACTGCCGCAGCAACTCGATCCGACGCAGAGTGTCGACCTCGGAGTGCAGGTAGCGGGTCCGGATCCCGTTCTCCAGCAGGTAATCGGTCAGGTCCTCCGACATCTTCTTGGTCAGGGTGGTGACCAGCACTCGCTCGTCCCGGTCGGCTCGGGTGCGGATCTCGCCGATCAGGTCGTCGATCTGTCCTTGGGTCGGTTTGATGATCACCTGGGGGTCGACCAGCCCGGTCGGCCGGATGATCTGCTCCACCACACCGTCGGAACGGGCCAACTCGTAGTCGCCCGGGGTGGCCGACAGGTAGACCGTCTGACCGATCCGTTCGACGAATTCCTCGAATCGCAGCGGCCGGTTGTCCACCGCCGAGGGCAGCCGGAATCCATGATCGACAAGGGTGCGCTTGCGGGACTGATCGCCTTCGAACATGCCGCCGATCTGCGGCACGGTGACGTGCGACTCGTCCACCACCAGCACGAAGTCCTCGGGGAAGTAGTCGAGCAGACAGTTCGGCGGCTCACCCGGCGACCGGCCGTCCATGTGCATCGAGTAGTTCTCGATCCCGGCGCAGGTGCCGATCTGCCGCATCATCTCGATGTCGTACGTGGTCCGCATCCGCAGTCGCTGCGCCTCGAGCAGCTTGTTCTGCCCTTCCAATTCGGCCAGCCGATGCTCCAACTCGGCCTCGATCCCACCGATCGCGCGCTCCATCGTGTCCGGTCCGGCCGAGTAATGGCTGGCCGGCATCAGGATCGCCTCGGGGTCGTCGGAGAGGATCTCGCCGGTCAGCGGATGCATGGTCAGCAGCCGCTCGATCTCGTCACCGAAGAACTCGACCCGGACCGCCATCTCCTCATACTTCGGGAACACCTCGAGGGTGTCGCCGCGGACCCGGAAGGTGCCGCGGGCCCCGGACAGATCATTGCGTGCGTACTGAATTCCGACCAGCTTGCGGAGCAGTTCGTCGCGATCGATCTCCTGCCCCACCTTGAGCATGACCGCCTGTCGCAGGTACTCGGCGGCGCTGCCCAAACCGTAGATCGCCGACACGGTGGCGACCACGATGGTGTCCCGGCGGGTCAGCAATGAGTTGGTCGCCGAGTGCCGAAGCCGCTCGACCTCCTCATTCAGAGACGAGTCCTTCTCGATGTAGGTGTCGGTCTGCGGGATGTACGCCTCGGGTTGGTAGTAGTCGTAGTAGGAGACGAAATACTCCACCGCATTCTTCGGGAAGAACTGCCGCAGCTCGTTGGCGAACTGGGCTGCGAGGGTCTTGTTGGGCTGCATCACCAGCATCGGCCGCTGCACCCGCTCGGCCAGCCAGGCGATGGTCGCGGTCTTGCCGGTGCCGGTGGCGCCGAGCAGCACGACATCCTGCTCACCGCTGTTGAGCCGGCGCTCCAGGTCGGCGATCGCCGTCGGCTGATCCCCCGACGGCGCGAACTCACTCTGCACCTGCAAGGGGTGCACCGTGCGCTGCAGTTCTTCGATCGGACGCATAGGGGCGAGCCTATGCGGACCTTCCGACAATCGGGTCCGCGGTCGAGTTGGGTGCCGCTGCCGCGATCCTGGTTGGCGTCTTACGTTGCGAGGGGCGACCCTCGCGCTCCCGCCATGGTCGCGCCGACCGCCTTGCGCACGTCGTGCCCTCCGCTTCGCTCGGGCCCGGTCTCGCGCCGGGGCGCTCGACGGGAGATTCGATCGCTGTCCCGAACACGGTCGAGCTGGGTGCCGCAGCGACACCACGCTCGACCGCCAACAGGTCAGACCAGGCTCTTCCAGAGTGAGACCTGCATGGTGCCGAAGTCGTCGTTCAGCTGGTCGAGGTCGCTGTCGGCGGTGTACCAAACGGTGAGGAGACCGGCGACGTGGTCGCTGTTGATCGTGGCGATGGCGGTCACGCCGTACTTGACCGAGCCTTGACTCGTGGACTCGGTGTAGGTCATGTCCTGCTGAGCCGCCTTCAGCTTCGAGGTCGGGGTCTTGACCGTCGACGACTTGCCCTTCTCGACATCGGAACCGTCCTCGGCGAGGACATCGAGCCACTGATCCACCAACGTTGCCGGGTCGCTCTCGTCGACGGACGCGCACTGCGCATTGACCAGGTCGCCGCCGCTGTTGACCAACACGGCGACGCCCTTCTTCTGCTGCGCCACCTTCCAGCCGGACGGCACCGTGATCGTGCATCCCTTGGCCAGGTCGACCGTGCTGCTGGTGGTCCCCCCGCCGCCGCTGTTCGGGCTGCTGCTGGGGTCGGTCTGCGGAGGTCCCTGTGCGGTCGGCGTTCCCGTGTTCGGGTGGATGGTCGAGCCGGATGCCTGGGAGCTGCGGTTGACGGTCATGAAGATCGCCCCGACCAGCACCAACAGGGCGATCACGCCGGCCACGATGCCGAGGATCAACCCGGCGCTGCGGGGTTTTCGGCCGCCGGGTTGCTGGCCCGTCGGCGGTCGGTTGCCACCGCCCGGAGGCTGCTGCCCGTAACCGGTCTGCTGACCGTAGGCCCCGGGTTGTCCGTAGCCCGGCTGCTGTCCGTAGCCCTGCTGCGGCCGCGATCCAGACTGCCCGTATCCCGGCTGCCCGTATCCAGGCTGCTGACCCGGTTGACCGAATCCGGGTTGTTGACCGGGTTGTCCATATTGCCCGGGCTGCCCGTACTGCCCCGGCTGCCCGTACTGCCCCGGCTGTCCGTACCCGGGCTGACCATATTGGCCCGGCTGACCTGCCTGGCCCGGCGGTCCGTACTGTCCCGGCTGACCTGCCTGGCCCGGCTGTCCCGACTGCCACTGGTCGCTCATGCCTGGCCTCCCTGCTCGGGGCCCCGCCGATGGTTGGGCGGCGTCGGCTGGGACGACGGGTGCGGAGCGGGAGGCTCCTCCGCGGATGGCTGGGAGGCGGAAGTCGCCGATCCGATGGTCACCACCGCACCGGGATTCGACGCCGGCCCGGCAGGCACTGCCGAACCCGGCCCGGACCCGGTCGCGGGCAACCCACGGGAGCCCGGCCGGCGCGGGCCGATCCGGATCGCCGTACCGCAGGCGTTGCAGAAGGACGCGCCCGGCACCAACGGCATCTCGCAGGCATCACAGAAATCCAACTCGCCGTCCGCCCCGACGCCGTCGTAGCTGCGAGCGGCCTGCTCCAGCGCGGCTTCCATCAGGCCGACATGCAGCACATTGCGGACCCGCAGGATCAGGATGCCGAGGATGATCACGCCGAGCAGCAGGGTGAGCATCAGACCCTGCGAGGTCGGCAGGAAGCTGAAGAGATAGGAACCGACCTGGTACGCGATCACGGCCAGCATCGCCTCCACCAGACCGCGGGCGTAGCGGAGGGTGAATCCGTCATAGCCCTTGCCGAGGCCGGAGAATTCGGCCGCCGCGATGCCGGCCGCGGTACCGATCAGCAACGGCTGGATGAAGCCCTCGAGGAAGATCAGCGCAACCCAGGTCGCGGAATCCTCGTGCCCGACGGATCCGCCGAGCAACGCGCCGCGATGCAGGACCAGCGTCTCGAAGGTCGAATAGGCGACGCCGGAGATCACGCCGAACGTCAACCCGTCCATCAGGTCGTCGAACTTCGGCCGACTGGCCAGGAAGACCGGGCCGAGCTGGATGATCAACATCGCGATGATCGGCACCACGACGCCGACCAGCAGCAAGGTCCCGACCTGCGGCCCACTGGACATCCCACCGTCGAGGGTGGGCATCCGGACCTGCGGATCCCGAAGGTACGTCCAGCCCAGGGTGAACGCGACGGTCAAGACACCGGTGACCAGGAAGGTGGCCACGGTGACCAGCACCGGCTCGTCCTCCCAGAGATTCACGTCGTACAAGTAGACGATGTAGACCACCGGGATGGTGAAGGCTGCCACCAGGATCGCGATCGGCAGTGCGCCGAAGATCGCCGCAACCAGAGCAACCACCAGGCCGAGTCCGAGCGCGATCCGGTACGTCCGCGGCCGTTTGCCGGTGCCGCGGGGCATGATCGTGGAGATCAGCGCGAACGAGGCAACGGGCTCGTCGGGCTTGGCCGCAAACGACTTCCTGCGCGCCAGGTCACCTGACGTCAGACTGAGTCCGCAGACCTGACAGAAGTTCGCCACTTCCGTCGTCTGCGCGCCGCACCGTTGACAGGTCACGGCCTACCTCCTCGCGTTGTCCGAGCTGCCACAGGCGATGGCCCGGGCACTGGCCAGATCCTAAGGGTTTCGTGCCGGCGGGCCATCGTGCGTCCCTTCGGGCTGCAGCCTCCGGAAGATCTCGATCACCCGTTGGCGCAACCGTTCAAGATCGGGATCGCTGTTGTCGATCACCACATCCGCGGCAGCCAATCGGTCTGTCCGGCTTGCCTGGGCGGCGATCCGGGCATCCGCCTCGGCCTCGGTCAGTCCGTTCCGGGCGATCAGCCGCTGACGTTGCAGCTCGGGCGGTACGTCGACCACCAACAGCCGATCGAAGGATCCTGCCTGCCCGGTCTCGACCAGCAGCGGAATCATCTGCACCACCACCGCGTCGGAGTCTGCGGCGGCCTGCAGTTCGGCGGCTCGGCGGCGTACCGCAGGATGGATGATCGCTTCCAGATCGGTACGGGCCTCGGGGTCGGCGAAGATGATCTTGCCCAGCTCCGCCCGGTCCAGCCGGCCGTCGGTGATCACCCGATCGCCGAAGCGTTCGATGATCTTGGTCAGCCCTTCCGTACCCGGCTCCACCACCTCCCGGGCCAACTGGTCGGCGTCGATGATCACCGCACCAAGATCAGCAAGGATCTTCGCCACCGTGGACTTTCCGGACGCGATCCCGCCGGTCAGCCCGATCCGCAACCGTGCCATAACCCGCGACCCTATCGCCTGAACGAAGAAGCGGCCCCACACCAGTACGGTGTGGAGCCGCTTCCATGATCAGCTGATGATCAGCGCGTGATCATCATCCGCGTGATCAGCTGGCGCCGCCGGTCAGCTTCTCCCGCAGGGCCTGCAGAGCCTCGTCCGAGGCCAGCGAACCCTCCGCGTCGGCTGCCGGAGCGGCCGGACGTGCGGCGTTGCTCGCGCCACCGGAAGAGTAGGACGCCGGAGCCTCGGCCGCACCCTCGGCGGCCTCCGCGTCGACGACCTGCTTCTTGTGCTGCTCCCAGCGAGCGTGCGCCTCGGCGTACTGAGCCTCCCAGGCTGCGCGCTGCTCGTCGTAGCCCTCGAGCCACTCGTTGGTGTCGGGGTCGAAGCCCTCCGGGTAGAGGTAGTTGCCCTGGTCGTCGTAGCTGGCCGCCATGCCGTAGAGCGTCGGGTCGAACTCCTCGGAGTTGACGTCGATGCTCTCGTTGGCCTGCTTCAGCGACAGCGAGATCCGGCGACGCTCGAGATCGATGTCGATGATCTTGACCATCACCTCGTCGTTGACCTGGACGACCTGCTCCGGGATCTCGACGTGACGCTCAGCGAGCTCGGACACGTGCACCAGACCCTCGATGCCCTCCTCGACCCGGACGAACGCGCCGAACGGCACCAGCTTGGTGACCTTGCCCGGGACGATCTGACCGATCTGGTGGGTACGAGCGAAGGCCTGCCACGGATCTTCCTGGGTCGCCTTCAGCGACAGCGAGACCCGCTCGCGATCCATCTCGACCGAGAGCACCTCGACGGTGACTTCCTGACCGACCTCGACAACCTCGGACGGGTGGTCGATGTGCTTCCAGCTGAGCTCGGAAACGTGCACCAGGCCGTCCACGCCACCAAGATCGACGAAGGCGCCGAAGTTGACGATCGAGGAGACCACACCCTTGCGGATCTGGCCCTTTTGCAGCTGGGTGAGGAAGTTCTGCCGAACCTCGGACTGGGTCTGCTCCAGCCATGCCCGACGGGACAGCACCACGTTGTTGCGGTTCTTGTCCAGCTCGATGATCTTGGCTTCGAGCTCCTGGCCGACGTACGGCTGCAGGTCCCGGACCCGGCGCATCTCGACCAGCGATGCGGGCAGGAAGCCGCGCAGGCCGATGTCGATGATCAGACCACCCTTGACGACCTCGATCACCGAACCGGTGACCACGCCGTCCTCTTCCTTGATCTTCTCGATCGTGCCCCAGGCGCGCTCGTACTGAGCCCGCTTCTTGGAGAGGATGAGGCGACCTTCTTTGTCCTCTTTCTGCTGGACCAGGGCCTCGACCTCATCGCCGACGCTGACCACCTGATGCGGGTCCACGTCGTGCTTGATGGAGAGTTCCTTGGAGGGGATCACACCCTCTGTCTTGTAGCCGATGTCGAGGAGGACTTCGTCTCGATCGACCTTGACGACGGTGCCGGTGACGATGTCACCGTCGTTGAAGTACTTGATGGTCTTGTCGACTGCTTCGAGGAACTCTTCCGGCGAGGAGAAGTCGTCGACCGCGACCTGCGGGGCTGCCTCAAGGGAGGACGTCATGTAGTAGGGCTCCGATATGGATGATGAGTTTGTACGGTGTGCTGCAGTCCGGTTTCACCCACGACCGACCGATTGGCCGATCCAGTATGGTGAGCGAGACCCACTCGGTCCGAAGTCTGCGCAGACCACAGCGACGTTACAGCCTAACGTCGCGCCGTGAATGCGGTCAATTCCGTTAAGGCTGCTCAGGGCACAACCGCCGGTATCCCACGATCATTCCCGTCCGCGGCCGTCGCGTTGTCGCGACACTGCGCCGGGCCGGGTCAGCGGGCGTGCAGCGAGAGACCGAGCGCCTGGAACTGCTCGACCGGGCGGTGGTAGCCGCGTTCGATGTGGTGCACCCCGCGCAGGGTCGAGGAACCCTCCGCGACCGCGGCCGCCAGCACCGCGGAGAACCCGGCCCGGATGTCGGGCATGGTCACGTCGCCGCCGCGCAGCGGGCTGACCCCGCGGACGACGGCCGAATGCACCGCCGCGGTGTCGTGGTAGCGGCAGGCCGGACCGCCCAGACAGGTGTCGTAGGTCTCGATCTCGGCACCCATCCTCTGCAAAGCCGGCACATACGCCAGCCGGTTCTCGTACACGGTCTCGTGCAGAACCGACATCCCGTCGGCCTGGGTGAAGAGCACGATCAGCGGGGTCTGCCAATCGGTGGCGAAGCCGGGATGGGTGCCGGTCTGCACCGCCGCCGGCCGCAGCCCGTTCGGTGCCGAGGCCATGATCCAGTCGTCGGTGATCTCGAATTCC
>DATCVL010000101.1:0-16172 GCA_036566865.1 Microlunatus sp. | reverse complement strand
CCGGCAATCCGCCGGGCCAGCTCACTGTGCCGCTTCGGTCCGTTCTCCAGCGAGCACAGGACCAGGCCGCTCCACTTCGTACCGATCCGGTCGAACAGTTGGCGACTCGGGCAGGTGGCCAGGAATGCGTCGTAAGTGCTCTTGGCCCGCTGCCGCTTCTGCGCCGCGGTGAGGGTGGGCATGAGGATCCTCCAGAACCCATAGGCACCTCAAGGTACCTACTTACGAAAAGTGACCTGTTTGCCAACCATAGGACCCGACCAAGCTCCACCACCATCTCCGAGGAGAAATGATCATGAGAGCAGTTGTCTCGTCCACGTCCGCGGCCGGCGCCAACGTGACCGTCACGGACCTCCCGGCGCCGGTGCCGGCGGCCGGCCAGGTGCAGGTCAAGGTCGCAGCCGCGGCCGTCAACCCGGTCGACCTGTTCACCGCCGATCCCCGGTCCGTGCAGTTGCTGGGCATCCCAGAGCTGCCCGAGCGGTTGGGCCTCGGCTGGGACCTGGCCGGCGTCGTCAGTGCCGTCGGCGAAGCCGTCACCGACTACTCCGTCGGGCAACCGGTGATCGGGCTGGTGGACAAGTTCATCACCCCGATCGGCGCCCAGAGTGAATACGTCGTCCTCGACCTCAACGCGGTCGCCGGCCTGCCGGCCGGCGCGGATCTGTCGGCAGCGGCGACCCTGCCGGCCAACGCCAGCACCGCCCGCCAGGCGCTGAGGCTGTCCGGGGCACAGCCCGGTGACACGGTGTTGATCACCGGTGCGGCCGGTGCTGTGGGCGGCTTCGCCCTCGAGATCGGTAACCGGCTCGGCTATCGGATGATCGGCATCGCGCGGGCGGCCGACGAGGAGGCCGTGCGGGCCCTCGGCGCGGCCGACTTCGTGGCTGCCGACGATCCGACCACGGCGGTCCGCGCGCTCGCACCGACGGGGGTGGACGTGATCATCGATGCCGCCATCCTGATCGACAAGATCACCGGCGCGCTGGCCGAGGGTGGCAGTTTCGTCGCGGTCAACGACCCGGCGACGCCGTCGATTGCCGGCGCGAAGGTGCAGAAGGTCAGCGTCCGGGCCGACGCCGACGACCTGGCCGCGATCGTCGCGGACTGGCAGGCGGGTCGGTTGACCGCCCGGGTCGCCGAGCAGTACCGCTTCGAGCGGGCGGCCGACGCTCATGCCCGACTGCGGGCCGGCGGCGTAAGGGGTCGGTTGCTGTTGGTGCCGTGATCGCGATCGGCCCCGGTCCCGGCGCTGCATTCGCGGCGGCGGGACCGTGGGCCGTAGACTTCCAGGTCTGGGCGAGTCGGCCAGGCGATCGCGGCACCTGTCGGTGTCGAGGAAAGTCCGGACTCCACAGAGCAGGGTGGTGGGTAACGCCCACCCGGGGTGACCCGCGGGACAGTGCCACAGAAAACAAACCGCCCGCTGATCGCAAGATCATCGGGTAAGGGTGAAACGGCGGTGTAAGAGACCACCAGCGTTCCAGGTGACTGGAGTGGCTCGGTAAACCCCACCCGGAGCAAGATCAAGAAGGGAGTTCGCTCCCGCGGAGATGTTCGAGGGCTGCTCGCCCGAGTCTCCGGGTAGATCGCACCAGGCCGTCGGCAACGGCGGTCGCAGATGGATGATCGCCACCGTCGCTCGCGGCGGTACAGAATCCGGCTTATCGGCCGGCTCGCCCCCTTCTCGTACGGCCGGTAGGAGCTTCCGGCCAGGCCAATCGATTTGGCTGCGTGGTGATCACCAACGGCCGGACAGATACACGGGTGGATCCGTGAGATCGGCCGATTTCGGCCCGGCCTCGGTGCGAAGATGATCACCGGACCTGGTGGAGATTGGGACCTCTCGGGGGACTCGGGGGAGACGTAGGGGGACGTCTGATCTCCATCAGGTCCGACCTTTGGTGCTGTCCCTGTTGCAGGAACGCCGGTGGTCGGCTCCCGGCGCGGGTGCTGGCGATGAACTACGGTGGGACCGGTCAGTTGCCCGCGCCGAGCTTCCCGGACAGCCGATGCCAGCGCAGGCTCGGCTCGTTCAGCCCGACGATCTCGACCTGCTTGCCCTTCTGCCGGTACTTCTGCTCGATCGCATCCAGTGCGGCCACCGTTGACGAGTCGTAGATCTGGGACTCGGACAGATCGATGATCACGTGCTGCGGATCCCCGACATAGTCGAACTGATAGACCAGATCGTTGCTGGAGGCGAAGAAGAGCAGACCCTTCACCGCGTACACCCGGGTGTTCTCGTCCGGATGGGCGACGTCGACGACCTGGGTGAAGTGCGCGACCCGGGTGACGAAGAACAGCATCGCTACGATCACCCCGATCACCACACCGACCGCCAGGTTGTTGGTGATCACCGTCGGCACCACGGTGGCGACCATGATCACGGTTGCGCTGAGCGGCATCCTCCGGATGGTGCGCGGGCGGATGCTGTGCCAGTCGAAGGTGCCCACCGACACCATGATCATCACCGCGGTCAGCGCGGCCATCGGGATGATCGCCACGATGTCGTTCAGCGCAACCACCAGGATCAGCAGGAAGACCCCGGCCAGGAAGGTCGAGATCCGGGTCCGCGAACCGGACTGCTTCACGTTGATCATGGTCTGCCCGATCATCGCGCAGCCGCCCATCCCGCCGAAGATCCCGGTGACGATGTTGGCCACGCCCTGGCCGAACGCCTCCCGGGTCTTGTTGGAGTGGGTGTCGGTCACGTCGTCGACCAGCTTGGCCGTCATCAACGACTCCAACAGCGCGACCAGCGCGACCCCGAACGCGTACGGGGCAACGATCCGCAACGTCTCGAACGTCAGCGGAACATGCGGTACGAACAGGCCGGGCAGGCTGTCCGGCAGCTGGCCCTCGTCGCCGACGTTGGGGATCTGCATCCCGGTCGCCACCACCAGGATGGTCAGCGCGATGATCGCGATCAACGGCGCCGGCACCACCGTGGTGAGCTTCGGGAAGCCGGCGATGATCACGATCCCGGCCGCGATCAGCGGATAGACCATCCACGGTTGACCGAGCAGGTGGGGCAGTTGGGCGATGAAGATCAAGATCGCCAGCGCGTTGACGAAGCCGACCATCACACTGCGGGGGATGAATCGCATCAACTTGGCCACCCCGAGCAGCGCCAGAATGATCTGAAAGACGCCGGCCATCAGCACCGTGACGACGAGGTAGTCCAGACCGTAGGTCCGAGTGACTGGCGCGATCACCAACGCCACCGATCCGGTCGCGGCCGAGATCATCGCCCGGCGCCCGCCGGTGATCGAGATCGTCACCGCCATGGTGAAGGAGGCGAACAGACCGACCCGCGGATCGACTCCGGCGATGATCGAGAAGGAGATCGCCTCCGGAATCAGTGCCAGTGCGACCACCAGGCCGCCCAGCACCTCGATCCGCATCCGCTTCAGTGACCGGAAGGCAGCCCGGACGGTGTAGGGGTCATCGGCGGTGGTGGCGGCACTGAAGGCCATGATCATTTCCGTTCGGGCGTCGGCGGTGGGTGCGGCGAGAGTCAGGGGAGGGTGAGGATCTCGGCGCCGTCGCCGGTGACCACGATGGTGTGTTCGAACTGGGCGCAACGGGAGCCGTCGGCGGTGACCACGGTCCAGCCGTCCTCCCATTGGTGCCAGTCGTAGCCGCCGGTGGTGATCATCGGTTCGACCGTGAAGGTCATGCCCGGCTCGATCACGGTGTCGTAGCGCGGCTCGTCGTAATGCGGGATGACCAGTCCGGAGTGGAAGGCGCTGTGCACGCCATGCCCGGTGTAATCCCGGACCGAGCTGTAGCCGAAGCGGGCGGCGTACTTCTCGATCACCCGACCGATCACATTCACCTCGCGGCCGGGCTTGATCGCCTTGATCCCGCGCAGCATCGCCTGCTCGGTGACCGCGGTCAGTTGCCGCGCTTCGTCGTCGACGTCGCCGCAGAAGTAGGTCGCGCAGTTGTCGCCGTGTACGCCGTCGAGGTAGGCGGTGAGATCGATCTTGACGATGTCACCGTCGTCCAGCGGCCGGGCGTCCGGGATGCCATGACAGATCACCTCGTTCACCGAGGTGCACAGGGACTTGGGGAAGCCGCGATAGCCCAAGGTGGACGGATAGGCGTGATGATCAAGAAGGAATTCGTGCCCGACCCGATCGATCTCGTCCGTGCTGACGCCCGGAGCGATCGCCTCCGATGCCGCCTGCATGGCCTGGGCCGCGATCCGGCCGGCGATCCGCATCTTCTCGATCGTCTCGGCCGTCTGCACGGCTGGACCGGTGTAGGGCTGCGGGCCGTCCTTGCCGACGTACTCCGGGCGCGGGATGTCGGCAGGCACGCTGCGCATCGGGGAGATTTCGTACGGCTTGACGGGGATCACGGGGCACGATCCTATGCGGGATCGATCTGCGCCTGCTGACGGATCCACCGCCTCAGCCGATACGGACTGGGCTCGCGCTGCGGTGCCCGGGTGGGATTGGGGCGTCGGATCGCGGGTGCAGCAACGCATCGCAGCGCCGGACTACTAGATTGAAGCCGCCCACCGTGCGAGGAGGAGAGATGGCCGACATCGAGTGGTACTACTGCCTGACTCACAACACGGTCGAGACCAAGGACGGCTGCCGCGCCGTCAATCGGTTCGGCCCCTATCCGACCCGTGAGGACGCCGAGCAGGCGCTGGCGAAGGTCGCAGAACGCAACGAGCAATGGGACGAGGAAGACGCCGAGTGGAATGGGAATGGGACTGACAGGTCCTGATCCGACCGGTCGGCCTGCTCAGGACTGCTCGGGCGCGTCCGGCTCGGGTGCCGCCCGCAGGATGACCGCGACCAGCCCGGCCGCGACCATCACCGCACCGACCACCCACAGCCCTGCCCGTTCGCTGCCGGTCAGATCGGTCAGCGCACCGGTGATGTAGGGCCCGGCGAAACCGGCCAGATTGCCGAGTGCGTTGATCAAGGCGATCCCGCCGGCCGCCGCGGCACCGGTCAGGAACGTAGTAGGCAACGGCCAGAAGCTCGGCAGTGCCGCACAGATCCCGATCGCGCAGATCGTCACCGCGATCATGGTGGTGAACGGCGAGTGCAGGTATAGCGCGATCGGGATGGCGATGCCGCCGACGATCGCCGGGATCGCCATGTGCCAGACCCGTTCCCCGGTTCGGTCCCCGTGCCGGGCCCAGAAGAACATCGCAAAGCAGCCGAAGACGTACGGGATGGCGACGATGAGGCCCTGCTGGAAGACGGAGTATTCGACCTGGAAGGTCTCCTCGAAGCCGGCCACGATGGTCGGCAGGAAGAAGCCGACCGCGTACAACCCGTAGACAACGCCGAAGTAGACGAAGGCCAGGGCCAGGATCCGCGGATTGGTCAGCGCCTTCTTCAACGGGTAGCGATAACGCCGGCCGGTGGCCGCGTCCTCGGTGTCCATCTCCTGCTGCAGCCAATCCCGCTCGTTCGGCTCCAGCCAGCCGGCGTCCTTCGGCCGATCGGTCAGATACCACCAGCAGATGATGCCGACGATGATCGCCGGGATGCCCTCGACCAGGAACATGAACCGCCAGCCTTCGAGGCCGAACAGGACCTGATGGCCGACGGAGATCAGCCAGGCCGACAGCGGTGAACCGATCACGCTGGACAGCGGGATGGCCAACATGAACAGGGCGATCGCCTTGGCTCGTTCGCTCTTCGGGAACCAGAAGGTGAGGTAGAGGATGATGCCGGGGAAGAAGCCGGCCTCGGCGATGCCGAGCAGGAATCGCAACAGGTAAAGGGTTCCGGCGTTCGGGACGAACGCGATCGCGGAGGCGACGATGCCCCAGGACACCATGATCCGGGCGATCCAGCGGCGGGCACCGACCCGATGCAAGATCAAATTCGACGGCACCTCGAGCAGCAGGTAGCCGATGAAGAAGAGCCCGGATGCCAGGCCGAACGCGGCCTTGGTCAGGCCGAGAGCCTCGTTCATGCCGTGCGGTCCGGCGAAGGCGATGTTGGTCCGGTCCAGGTAGTTGATGAAGTAGAGCAGGCCGAGGAACGGCGACAGCCGCCAGGCGACCTTCCTCAGCACCCGCTTGCGCATCGCGGCGTCGGTCACCTCTGGGGTGGTCCGTCCGGGCGTCGCGTCGGAGTCCGACATCGCCGGCCTCCTATACCTTCGGCTCGAAGCGGCCGTCGGCTGCGGTCCACCCGCCGTCGACCAGCTGGGTGGATCCGGTCACGTAGCTGGAGGCATCACTGGCCAGGAAGACGATCGCGCCGGCGATCTCTTCCGGTTGCGCCCAGCGCTTCAAGATCGACTTCTGTGCGTAGGCATCCCACCACTGGTGATCGGACTTGATCTGGGCGGTCAGTGGCGTCTCGAAGGTGCCCGGAAGTACGGCGTTGACCCGCACCCCGGAGGTGCCGAGTTCGGCGGCCATCGTCTTGGTCAGTTGCACAACGCCTGCCTTGGTGGCGGCGTACAGACCCTGGCCGGGCTCGATCACCTGAGCGCGGAAGCTGGCGAAGGTGATGATCGAACCCTTGCCCCGAGCTGCCATGGTGGCGCCGAAGGCGCGCATCAGCCGGTAGCTGCCCTTCAGGTTGATGTCGATCACGCGATCGAAGTCGATGTCGGTGGTGTCCAGCAACCGGCGGCGTACGTTGTAGCCCGGCGTCACGACCAGGATCTCGGTGTCCGGATGCTCTGCCGCGGCGGCGTTCGCCTCCTCGGTGCTGGTCACGTCCAACCGCATCGACGAGGCGGTGTCACCGGCGGCGGAAATGATCTTGGCCGTCTCATCGGCCGACCCCGGATCAAGATCAGCGGCGATCACCGTGGCGCCGAAGTCGGCGAGGCCGATCGCCGACGCTCTGCCCAGGCCGCTTCCGGCGCCGACCACCAGTGCCTTCCGGTCGGTCAGATCGAACAGATCACGTACAGACATCGCAACTCCACAATGAGTATTCGTCTCCCCGAGACTCGGGCAGCGTAACGGCTGCACTCCGCAAATGGGAGTGCAGCCGCGCCGGACCGTCGGATGGAGTTGTGGAGTCGGGCTGGTGGCTCAGGCCTGGTCGCCGCGATCGCAGACCGGGCAGTTTCGCCACATCGCGGTGCCGGCCGAATCGTCCCGAACGATGCCGTCGCCGCCGCAGACGGGGCAGTTACGCTCCCGCTCGCTGGTCAACCGGCGCGGCAGTCGATGCCGGCGGCGGTCGGTGAAGATGCGACGGCCGAGATGCGGTCCGATGCTCATGATGATTCCCCCAGAAGTCAGCGATGCGACTCATTCGAACAACGAACCCTGGGGTCCGTCTGTGCCCGCTGGAAGATTCGATTAAGAAACCCGCGACCCGCGTTTCTTGAATCATTCCAGACAAGGTGATTGAATCGGCGCCATGGTGACGGTTACCGAAATGACGACGTCCCAGGACGACTGGCGAGAACGGCTGCGCCGGGCCGGCCTGCGGGTCACCCAGCCCAGGCTGGCCGTACTGGACGCTGTACGGGACAACTCCCACCTCGCCGCCGACCAGGTGTCGGACCGGGTCCGGGCCAAGATCGGCACGGTGTCGACCCAGGCCGTCTACGACGCGCTGAACACACTCACCGAGCACCAGATCCTGCGCCGGATCGAACCGGCCGGCTCGTCGATGCTGTTCGAGATCAACGCCGGCGACAACCACCACCACATCGTCTGTCGCGGCTGCGGGGCGGTTGTCGACGTGCCCTGTGCAGTCGGGTCGATGCCCTGCGCGATCCCGCAACAGACCCAGGGCTTCGTGATCGACGAGGCCGAAGTCACCTACTGGGGGCTGTGCCCCGACTGCGCCGCCAACTCCGCCGCGGCGGGCGCGGGTGCCGATCAGGTCCGCCGCCTTCAAGATCAACAAGGGCAAGATCAACAACTGCAAGATCACTAACAAGATCAATAACAGCGAGAACAGCGCTGACCGAAGCAACTGCAAGAAAGGAACCATGACCGAGATCAAGATCTCCACCACGGATTCCGGCGCGCCGGCACCGAGCGACAACAACTCGCTGACGGTGGGCCCGGACGGCCCCATTCTGTTGCACGACTACCACTTCGTGAACCAGATGGCGCACTTCAACCGGGAGCGGGTGCCGGAGCGCAACGTGCACGCCAAGGGATCCGGTGCATTCGGCTTCTTCGAGACGACCGAGGATGTCAGCCAGTACACCAAGGCGGCGCTCTTCCAGAAGGGCGCGCGCTCCGAAATGCTGGCCCGGTTCTCCACCGTGGCCGGCGAGCAGGGCTCCTCCGATGTCGCCCGTGACCCGCGTGGTTTCGCGCTGAAGTTCTACACCAGCGAGGGAAACTACGATCTGGTCGGCAACAACACGCCGATCTTCTTCATCCGGGACGCGATCAAATTCCCGCACTTCATCCGGTCGCAGAAGCGGCTGCCCGATTCGGGCCTGCAGGACTGGGACATGCGCTGGGACTTCTGGACGCTGCAGCCGGAATCGGCGCACCAGGTCAGCTACCTGATGGGTGATCGCGGCATCCCGGCCAGCTACCGGACGATGAACGGCTACGGCTCGCACACCTACCTGTGGGTCAATGCGGCCGGTGAGCGGTTCTGGGTCAAGTACCACTTCCACAGCGAGCAGGGCGTGGTCAACCTGACCAACGACGAGGCCGCCTCGATCGGTGCGCAGGATCCGGACGTGCATCGTCGCGATCTCTTCAATTCGATCAAGAACGGCGAGGCGCCGATCTGGAACCTCTTCGTCCAGGTGATGCCGTTCGCCGACGCTGCCGACTATCGGTTCAACCCGTTCGATCTGACCAAGATCTGGCCGCACACCGACTACCCGTTGATCAAGGTCGGCCGGATGGTGCTGGATCGCAATCCGGAGAACTTCTTCGCCCAGATCGAGCAGGCCGCCTTCGAGCCGAGCTCGATCGTGCCCGGGGTCGGCTTCAGCCCGGACAAGATGCTGCTCGGCCGGGTCTTCTCCTACGCCGACACCCATCGCTATCGGATCGGCCCGAACTACCTGCAGCTGCCGGTGAACCAGCCGAAGGTCGAGGTCAACAGCTACGAGTTCGACGGGGCGATGCGGTACGACTTCAACCCCGGCCAGCCGGTCTACTTCCCCAACAGTGTTGGCGGTCCACAGGCCAAGGAAGATCTGTTCGCCGGGTCCAACTGGGCGGCCGACGGCGAGTTCGTCCGGCAGGCCTACACCCTGCGTGCCGAGGACGACGACTTCGGTCAGCCGGGTGCCCTGGTCCGCGAGGTGATGGACGAGGCCGCGCGCGGCCGGATGGTCGAAACGATCGCCTCCACCCTGGAGACCGGGGTCCGGGACGAGGTCAAACAGCGCGTCTTCGCCTACTGGCGCAGTGTGGACAAGGCGCTCGGTGACGCCGTGGCCGAGAAAGTCGGTCAGTGATCACGTCATCATGATCAACTGAATCAGCAGCAAGATCACCAACGCCCGCTCCGGACCTCCGGGGCGGGCGTTGGTGCTGTTGGGCCGGGCAATCCGCAAGATTGATCAGGACAACAGGGGGTTGGTGGTGTGACGATCGAGACATGACCGCAACCGATCGACTGGCCGAATTCCTGGGCCTGGTCGAGCAGAGCCTGGACGAACCAGGGCTGGCCGGCGACGAACTGGCTCGCCGGGCGTACCTGTCGCGGTTCCATTTCGATCGGCTCGCGGCGGCCGCGCTGGGTGAACCGCCCGGCCGATTCCGCCGGCGGGTGCTGCTCGAACGGGCCGCCCATCGGCTCCGGACCGGCGACGCGGCCGTCATCGACGTCGCGACCGACGCGGGATACGAGGCGCCCGAGGCGTTCACCCGTGCGTTCTCCCGAGCGTTCGGACGCACACCCTCGGAGTATCGGCAGCTGCCGACGGCCGAGTTCATCCTGCCGACTCCGAACGGCATTCACTTCCATCCACCGGGTGGCTTACGGCTCCCGGCCCCTGAAAGGACAACGGACATGGACGTTCTGTTGCGCATGCTCGACCACCACCTCTGGTTGACCGGGCAGATCATCGATCGGATGGGTCGACTGGGACCCGAGGTCCTCGACCGCCCGATCGAGCTCTCCGTCGAGGGCATCGACACAGACCCCACGCTGCGCTCGGTGGCCACCCGGCTGGTGTCCCAGTTGGAGATGTGGCTGGCCGCATTTGATCATGCGACGTCGGTCGACTATCCGACCGACAACAGTCCGGCGTCGCTGCGTCGGCGGTTGGACAGCGCCGGCTCGGCCTTCCGGACCTTGATGCAGCAGATCCTCGCCGAGGGGCGAGCCGAAGAGACCTTCATCGACACCATCTGCGAACCTCCGGAGACCTTCAGCTACGGCGGCGTCCTGGCGCACGTGCTGACCTTCTCTGCGGTACGCCGGACCGTTGCCATCGGTGCCCTGGAGACCGCCGGTGTGGCCGACCTCGGCGCCGGCGACCCGATGAACTACGTCGGCGGTCACGGCGACGATGCGGCCAACCTGACCCGGAAGACCGGTTCGTCCTGACCGAGATTCGGGCTGGCGCCGGAAGTGGGAACGCAGCACAATGCCGCTCATGCAGCAGGAATCCAGGCATATCAGTGTGTTCATCGATCGCCCGGTCGCTGAGGTCTACGGCTACGCGTGCGACCCGACCAACCTGCCGAACTGGGCAGCGGGCCTTGCCACCGGGGTCCGGAGCGAGGGTGGCCGGATCTTCGCCGACTCGCCGATGGGCCAGATCGAGATCGTCTTCGCACCGAAGAACGAATTCGGCGTTCTTGATCATGACGTGATCACCGAGGACGGTACGAGGACCTACAACCCGCTGCGGGTGGTGGCGGACGGCGACAGCAGTGAATTGACCTTCAGTGTCCGTCGTCGCGACGCGACCCAGGAAGAGTTCGACCGTGACTGTGCCGCCGTGCTGGCCGATCTCCAGACGCTGAAGTCGATCATGGAGTGATCAACCGTCGACCTGGAGTCCGTCGACCGCGTTGGAGATGATCTTGGTACGGGCGGCGTCTCCGAGCGGTGCGGTTCCGATGAAGATCGAGTACGAACCGGGCGGGCCGGCGTTCATCACGATCAGCGTGATCTGATCACCGCTGACGCTGCGACCGTCCACGCTCACCTCGGTGATCATCTTCCAGCCCTCCTGGCCGTCGATGGTGACCGCTTGATCGGTGACGTTCTTGCTGCCGGTGTAGCCCCGGTAGTCGCCGCTGCTGAGCGCGCATTTCATCGACATCCGCGTCGCCTGCTGGGGCGTCTGGAATCCCGGCTGGATGGCGACCGTGCCGGCAGCGATCCATTGCTGCCAGCTGGAACCGGAGTCGTCGTCGGTGAGTTTGGCCCGCTGGCCGTGCTCGTCGTACCACCAGGAGAAGTGATCCAACGCGGCCGGCTTGCTGAATCCCTGACCGCTCACCCGGTCGAACGAGATCGCGCCGCCGTGGACCTGGCCGTCGTCGGGATGTTGGGTGCTCCGGGTGGGCTCAGCATCCGGGCAGTGGGTGACCGGCGGCCTGCCGGTGGGCGACTTGCCTGAGCTCGGGGACGGTGCCGAGGCGCCGTCCGTCGGCGAGGTCGCACTGCTGGCGGAGCTCGCCGCCGAGGACTCCGCGGTCGGCGACGAGGTGACGGGACCGGTCGCGGCACCCGGTGTCTGCGGGGCCGGTCCGAATTTGATCACGATGGCGACCATGATCACCACGGCCAGCACCAAAATGCTGGCGACCACGATGATCCGCCGCCGACGGCGTGGATCGGACACCGATTCGGCCGCCCACCGCTCGCCGTCCCAGTAACGGAAGCGGCCAGGGGACGACGAAGGATCCGGATACCACCCGGGCTCGGCCATAGGCGTCAACGTAGTTCACCGCCGCCGCAACGGTGCGACAGGACACGCTCGGTCCGGCGGGTCAGCTGCCGACTCTCAGGCCGGACAAAACCTTCTGATCCAACGCCAGTCGCTGCTGATCACCCAGCGGCACCATCCCGCACCAGACCGAGAAGGCGTCCTGGCGACCGTCGTCGACCACGACGAAGGTGAGTTGATCACCGGCGACCTGGATCTGCGGGCTGTTGTCGTGGATCTCTGCGGTGACGATCCACCCCGGTCGGTCGTCGACGGTGATCGCGGCATCCCGGATGTCCTTGCGGCCGGAGAAGTGCAGATACCAGTCGGAACGGATGGCGCAGTCGATCGACGTGTGGGCCGCTTGCTCCATGCTCGAGAAGCCCGCTGTACGGCGTACCTCACCGACGGCGAAGATCGACTGCCAGCCGGGCTCGGTGTTCTGGCTGACGCCCTGGGTGTCCCACATCCAGCTGAGCATGTACTCGGGCTCGGGGGAGGAGTAGTCCGTCACCGGCGCCATCGACAACCGGCCGCCGTGAATCCTGCCGTCCCCCGGATGCAGAGCAAGATCATCGGGCTGGCCCGCCGGGCAGTCAGCCGCCGCGTCGGACGCGCCGACGCGGGGCGATCCGGAGGGTGATGCGCCGCCCGGCGCCGGGCTGGTGTCGTCCCAGCCGCCGGATGGCGCCGTCGCGGGGTCGACGCCGAGACTGCCGACATCGCCGGTCCGACGCATGATCAACACCGCACTGACCACCACCACGACCAGGACCAAGGCGGCGATGCCGAAGGTGCGGCCGGGGTGGTGGGTGTGCTCCCGTTGCGCAATCACCCGGGTTGCGTCCGGCGGTGGATCGGCCGGATCATCGGTGGTGACCTCGGACCAGGATTCGCCGTCCCAATAGCGATAGCGACCGGGTGTCCCACCCGGATCCGGATACCACCCGGTCATCGCCATGCGTCATCCTCGGCCGTAGTTCTCGCTCCCGGATCCTGACAGTAATCGGCCGAGTCAATTCGGCGCGAAGGAAGCGGCCCGCTGGATCGTCGTCGCCGGCCCGGGGCCGGATCAGTCGACGCGGATCAGTCGACGCGGAGCCCGGCGATGGTGTTGTCCAGGGTGTTGATCCTGGCCTGGTCGCCGATCGCCACGAAGCCGGCGAAGAACGACAGCCGACCGGCGTCCCCGGTGTCCAACACGATCACGTCGACCACGTCACCCTCGGCCTCGACCTGGGGATCGTCCACCCTGACCTCGGTCCGGATCGCCCAACCGGAGTACCCGTCCCGCGTGAATCTCTTGCTGGACAGGGTTTTCACGCCGCTCAGGTGCTGGTAGTAGGTCGACGATGCGATGCATTGCATCAGGCCGTCGGCAGCCTGTTTGGGGCGCTTGAAGCCGTCGTCGGCGTGCACCTCGCCGACCGCGAGCATCGCCCACCACTGCGGTTCGACGACGTCGGATGCGCCGCTCACGTCCCAGGCGTAGCTGAGACCGCGTACGTAGGAGTCGTCACGGATCCAACTGCCACCGGGCTGGGCGATCGACAACCGGCCGCCGTGGATCCGGCCGTCGTTCGGATGAGCGGCGCGGTCGGCCGGATCGCCGGCCGCACAGGAGACCTGGCCCTGGGGCCGGACCGAGGAGTCATCGCCGGGGTCGTCCTCGCTCGGGCTGGGCGACGGCTTCTTGCTCGGGGTCGGCGACGCCGTGGGAAACGGGCTGGAGTCGTCCCAGCCGCTGGCCGTCGATTGCGGCGGATTCGGGTCGTCCAGGACGGAGTCGTGGCGATCGGCCAGCGAGCGGACTGCCAGGGTGACCACGACCGCCAGCACCAGCACCAGCGCCAGGGCTCCGATCAGCAACCCGGTTCGGCTGCGGCGCGGTTGCGGCGCCACGACCGGCCCGGTGCCCGGTGCCGGAGCCGAGGGACTGCCGCTGGTCTCGACCGACCACTGCCGGCCGTCCCAGTAGCGGTAGCGGCCAGGGGTCCCGCTGGGGTCGGGGTACCAACCGCTGTTCGCCACGTCGGTGCTCCTCAGGTCGGTCCGTCCTCGATCGGTTCGATCGTGGCAAACCCTAAAGGACCATCGGTCCCTCAACGACCGTCAGCGCAGTCGCTCCTCGACGCGTTCTACCTTGGCCGTGAGTTGGCCGGTGTAGCCGGGTCGAATGTCGGCCTTGAGGACGAGGCTGACCCGGGGCGAGTGCGCGGCGACTGCGTCCACAGCCTGCTTGACCACGGCCATCACCTCGTCCCATTCGCCCTCGATGTTGGTGAACATCGCGTTGGTCTCATTGGGCAGCCCGGAGGCTCGGACGATCCGGACGACCTCGGCCACCGCGGCGGAGACCGAACCGCTCTCGTCGGGTGCCGAGGGGGAGATGCTGAAGGCGATGATCATGGCGACACCCTAGGGCTGTCCAAATAATGGTCAGCCGTCTTGAAATATGGATGATCAACTGGAGTTATCCGTGACGCCACGTACCGTGATCGGGTGACCACGCAACTGCTTCGAATGCCCGGCCGCCGCGACCCGCGGTGCGCCATGTGCTGTTGCCGTTGAATTCACGGCGAAGCTGATCCGTAAGACCGACCACCCCAGGTCTGTTTCAGCACTGTCGCTTTCGTCACATCCTCCTCGTACCGAACCGGTCGTACGCACTGATGTCGCGTGCTGATCGGGCCTGTCCGTGCGCCGATCCGTACGGCAGCAGAAAGGAACACCCATGTCCACCAGCAATCTCGTACGCCGGCTGCCGCGCATCGTCGGTGCGGTGGCCGCCTCAGCCGCGCTGCTGTTCGCGGCCGCCTGCGGCTCCGACTCCGGTACCTCCGGCAACGGCACCGACAAGCCGGTCAAGATCGGCGTCGCCGACGGCGCGGAGCCGTACTGGCAGGTCTACAAGCAGAAGGCGCAGGCCGAAGGCATCAAGGTCGAGCTGGTGAACTTCTCCGACTACAACCAGCCCAACCCGGCGCTGGCGCAGAAGCAGCTCGACCTGAACGAATTCCAGCACCTGCAGTACCTGGCCGACTACAACGTGCAGTCCAATCAGGACCTGGTCCCGATCGGCGCCACCGCGGTCTACCCGCTGCCGCTCTACTCCAAGAAGCACCAGAGCGTCGATCAGATCCCGGCCGGCGGCAAGGTGTCGATCCCGAATGATCCGACCAACCAGGCCCGGGCCCTGCTGGTGCTGCAGGCGGCGAAGTTGATCACCCTCAAGGACGGCGGCAACTCGCTGTCCACGCCGGCCGATGTCGAGCCGTCCAGCAAGGTGAAGGTGGTCCCGGTGAATGCCAGCCAGACCGCAGCCAACCTGGCCAGCGTCGATGCGGCGATCGTGAACAACAACTACGCCACCGGTGCGAAGCTGACCAAGGATCAGATCATTTACACCGATGACGCGAATGCGCCCGAGTTCAAGCCCTACATCAACGCGTTCGTGGCCCGGGCGGCGGACAAGAACAATCCGACCTACCTGAAACTGGCCAAGCTCTACCACGATCCCGAGGTGGTGGCCGCGGTGAAGAAGGATCTCGGCACCGACGGCACCTTCAAGACCAACTCGGAAGCCGATCTGCAGAAGACGCTGACCACCATCGAAGATCAGATTCGGGCCGATCGCTGATGCCCGCGCTGGTGCGGCTCGCCGGAGTCAGTAAACAGTTCGACCGACCGACGGTGGTGCGTGCCGTCGATGACGTCGATCTGGAGATCAACTCCGGCGAGATCACCGGCGTGATCGGCTACTCCGGGGCGGGGAAGTCCACCCTGGTCCGCTTGATCAACGCCTTGGAGCGGCCGACGTCGGGTTCGGTGCTGCTGGACGGTGTTGATCTTGGTCAATTGACCGAGCGGGAATTGAACCGGGTCCGCGCCGATGTCGGAATGATCTTCCAGCAGTTCAATCTGTTCGCCTCCCGTACGGTCGCCGGCAATGTCGGTTATCCGCTCAAACTGGCCGGGCTGGGCCGTGCCGACCGGGATGCCCGGGTGGCGGAGTTGCTGGAGTTCGTCGGGCTTTCCGACCGGGCGGGGGCCTACCCGAGCCAACTGTCCGGTGGCCAGAAACAGCGGGTCGGGATCGCCCGCGCGCTGGCGACCCGACCGAAGCTGCTGCTGGCCGACGAGGCGACCAGCGCTCTCGATCCGGAGACCACTGCCGACGTGCTGGAGCTGCTGCGTCGGATCAATCGTGATCTTGGTACCACCATCGTGGTGATCACCCACGAGATGGAGGTGGTCCGCTCGATCTGTGATCGGGTGGTGGTGATGGAGCAGGGGCGGATCGTCGAGCAGGGAACGGTGTTCGACACCTTCGCCCGGCCCCGATC
>DATCVL010000100.1:0-2395 GCA_036566865.1 Microlunatus sp. | reverse complement strand
GGCAGTACCGGCCGCGGCGCCGGCGTGCCGACCACCTTCACCGTCGCCCGGACCCGAGATCATCAGGGCCGTTGGCTGGTCACCTTCACCGAGTTGGCCGACCGTAACGCCGCCGAGGCAGCCCGGGGCATCCGGCTGGTTGCCGACGTCCCCGCCGACGAGCAGCCGACCGACGACGATGAGTACTACGACCGCCAACTGATCGGCCTGAGTGTCTACCGTCACCGGTCCGCAGATGATCATGAACCGATCGGCACTGTCAGCTCGGTGCTGCATCTGCCGGCCCACGACGTCCTCGAGATCCAGACCGACGACGGCGTCCGGCTGGTCCCGTTCGTCACCGAACTGGTGCCCGAAATTGATCTTGGCAACCGGCGAGTGATGGTGGCCGACCTGGCCGGGCTGCTGTCCGACGAGCCGGAAGCAGCGGTGGTCGAGACCAGGGATGGCGAGGCCGAATCAAAGGAGCGGGCATGAGGATCGATGTGTTGTCGATCTTTCCCGAATACCTTCAGCCGTTGCAGCTTTCCCTGGTGGGCAAGGCGATCGAGAACGGCATCGTCGATCTCGGCGTACATGATCTTCGTAGCTGGACCCATGATCGGCATCGCACCGTCGACGACACCCCGTACGGCGGTGGAGCCGGGATGGTGATGAAGCCCGAGCCGTGGGGCGAGGCACTGGACGAGCTCGCGCCCCAGGGTGAGGGATCGCCACGGTTGTTGATCATGACCCCGGCCGGGCGTCCGTTCAGCCAGTCGATGGCCGAGGAGCTCGCGGGTGAAGATCATCTGATCTTCGCCTGCGGACGGTACGAGGGCATCGACGCGCGGGTTGCCGTCGACGCCGGCCGCCGGATGCGGACCGACGAGATCAGCATCGGCGACTACGTGCTGAACGGTGGCGAGGCGGCCAGCCTGGTGATCATCGAGGCCGTGGTCCGGCTGTTGCCCGGTGTGATCGGCAATCCGGAGTCGCTGACCGAGGAATCGCACGCCGCCGGTCAAGATCATCTTCTGGAGTACCCGGTCTTCACCAAGCCGCCGACCTGGCGCGGTCTGGACGTACCCGAGATCCTGTTCTCCGGTCACCACGCCAAGATCGCCGAGTGGCGGCGGGAGCGGGCCGAGGAACTGACCCGGGAGCGACGTCCGGACCTGCTGCCCGATGTGGCTGATGACCGGCAGATTCGAGTCGAGCGGGCCGGCCGAGCCGATGCCGGGCAGATCCTGACCGTGCAGCGGGCCGCCTTCGTCTCCGAGGCGTTGGCGAACAAGACGCTGGCGCTGCCGGCCTTCACCCAGACCGTCGACGAGCTCACCGAGAGCATGGCCAATTCGGTGCTGCTGGTGGCGCGGCAGGACGAACGGGTGGTCGGCTCGGTGCTCGGCCTGCTGGACGACGACGGCAGCTGGTACATCGGCCGGCTGGTGGTGGCGCCGGACCGGCAGGGCGAGGGCATCGGCAGTCGGCTGCTGAAGGAGATCGAGGCAGCCGCCCCGTCGGGTAGTCCGCGGTTCCATCTGGTCACCGGTGCCGCCGGGCCCAATATCGCCTTCTACGGCCGGCACGGCTATCAGATCGCGGCGCACGGCACCCACGAAGGTTCGCCGATCGTGCACCTGGAGAAGAAGCTCGACTCGTCGGCAGGGTGAGCCCGATAGGTTGATCACCGAATCGACGAGGAGGATCAATGGCGGACATCTTGTTCATCGGCGGGACCGGGATCATCAGTGCGGCGTCGGTACGACGAGCGATCGAGGTCGGGCACCGGGTCACCGTGCTCAACCGTGGGCAGTCGTCGATCCGACCGCTGCCCCAGGAGGCCGAGTCGGTCCAGGCCGACATCCGGCAGCCGGAGACCGTGCGGGAGGCCCTCGGCGATCGCAGCTTCGACGCCGTACTGGACTTCGTCGCGTTCCTGCCCGAGCATGTCGAGACCGACGCGAAGCTGTTCACCGGCCGGACCGGTCAGTACGTCTTCATCAGCTCGGCGTCGGCTTATCAGACACCGCCGGGACCGATGCCGGTGACCGAGCAGATGCCGCTGGACAATCCGTTCTGGCAGTACTCGCGGGACAAGATCGCTTGTGAGCAAAGGATCCAGGCATTCGAGGGTCTGGACTGGACGATCATCAGGCCATCACACACCTATGATCGGACGGCCTTGCCGATCGAGGGCGGGTGGACCGCGATCGACCGGATGCGACGTGGGCTTCCGGTCGCAGTGCACGGCGACGGCACCTCGCTGTGGACCATCACCCACACCGAAGACTTCGCTGTCGGACTGGTCGGTCTGCTGGGCAATCCGGCGGCATTGGGGGAGGCGTACCACATCACCAACGAGTGGCCGATCGCCTGGAACCAGATCTACACCGATCTGGCCCACGCGGCC
>DATCVL010000099.1:0-3708 GCA_036566865.1 Microlunatus sp. | reverse complement strand
GGGGTTCCCGACGGGGTCGGTGTGGCGGCCCACGATTCCCGCGACATCGTCCTGGTAGCCGGCGAGGATCCCTATGCCTACAAGGGAATCGAGGACCTGCACCGGGCGCACTCCCGTCCGGACAAGGAGGGCGGCTGCCTGCGTTAGCCGGCCGGTGATGATCAGCCGAGCGATGCGCTGGCCGCCCGCAACTCGTCCAGTGCGGCCAAGGTGTACGGCGCCAGCCCGGTAGCCGTGCCCTGGTCGGCTTCGACCCATTGCGCGTAGCCCTGTTTGAAGGCGAGTACTCCCAGCTCGGCCGCCAGCTGTGCGACCGAGTTCGACACCCCGCGGGCCAGCAGGGCGCTGGTCATGGCTGCGGCGATGCCGACGCTCTTGAGTGCGTCGCGCTCCCGAAGCTCTGCGCTGGCAGCAACTGCGGCTTTCAGGCGTGGGCCGAGCTCACGGTTCATCTGTCCCATCGCGCTGGAGGCGCGCTCGAGTCCGGCCGCCACTGATTCGAGCGGGCTGGCGTCGTCGGGAGCCTCGGCGATCCCCTCGGTCAGGAGTTGGCTGAGGGTTTCCTGCCCGGCGACCAGCAGCTCCCTCTTGTCGGGGAAGTACCGAAAGAACGTGCTCTTGGTGACCCCGGCGCGCTCGGCGATCTGAGCGACGGTGGTGGCGTCGTACCCCTGCTCGGTGAAGAGGTCGACTGCGGCCACGACCAGCCTCTCGCGTGCACCGGGTTCCCATCGAGCCATGACGCCATGCTAGGTGATGGGACATCGGTCTCATCAGGGTGGTAACGTTATGGGACAAAGGTCTCATCACTATCTGGGAGTGTCATGCACGTCTTCATCACCGGCGGAAGCGGTCTGATCGGCTCCGCAGTCGTCAACGAACTGCTGGGTCACGGCCACACCGTCCTCGGACTGGCCCGCTCCGACTCGTCCGCGAGCGCCCTGCGCGACGTGGGTGCGGAGACCATCCGCGGCGACCTCGCCGACCTGGCAGCGCTGCGGGCCGGCGCGGCCAAGGCCGACGGCGTTGTTCACCTGGCGTTCGAGAACGACTTCAGCAGCCCCGAGGCGCTGGCCCGATCGATCACCGAGGAGGCGGCCGCGGTGGCAGCCCTCGGTGACGAACTCGTCGGCAGCGATCGCCCGTTCGTCACCGTCTCCGGCACCCCGTACGCGCCCGGCCGGCCGTCCACCGAGTCGGACCCGCTTCCGGAGGAAGGTCCGGTGGCCGGTCGCAGTCGTACGGTCGGCGCGGTGCTGGACCTCGCCTCGCGTGGCGTACGAAGTGCGGCCGTCCGGCTGCCGCGAACGGTCCACAACCAGGGCACCGGTGGTTTCGCCGGCCTACTGACCGAGATGGCCCGTCGCGCCGGTGTCTCCGGCTATCCGGGCGACGGCAGCCAACGTTGGCCCGCTGTGCATGCGCTCGACGCGGCCGTGCTGTTTCGACTGGTGCTGGAGCAGGCGCCGGCCCGGACCGCCTGGCATGCCGTCGCCGACGAGGGCGATGCGGTGCGCGACATCGCGGCCGTCATCGGTCGGCGGCTGGAGATCCCGGTCCAGTCGGTTCCGCAGGAGACCTTCGGGGCTCTCGGTCCGATCTTCGCCATCGATCAGCCGTCGTCCAGCGCGTACACCCGGCCCGCCCTCGGCTGGCAGCCGACACATCCGAGCCTGCTGGCCGACCTTGAGTTGATCCAGCCTTGAGTTGATCCAGTGCTGATCGGTTCGGTGCCCGCCGTCAAGCGTTGCCTGGCGGCGATACGGCGGGTCAGCCGGCGACCTGGTCGATCAGCCACGCGGATTCGAAGGCGATCTCGTGCCAGCGCTTGTAGCGGCCGCTGGCACCGCCGTGGCCGGCCGACATCTCGGTCTTCAGCAGGATCGGCCGGTCCGGTCCGTTGCTGGCCACCCGGCGCAGTTCGGCGATCCACTTCGCCGGTTCGGTGAACAGCACCCGGGTGTCGTGCAGGCTGGTCGTGGCCAGGATCGCCGGATACTGCTTGGCCTCGACGTTCTCGTACGGGCTGTAGGTCTTCATATAGGCATAGACCGCCGGGTCGTGCAGCGGGTCGCCCCACTCCTCCCACTCGGTGACCGTCAGCGGAAGGTCCGGCATCAGGATCGAGGTGAGTGGATCCACGAACGGGACCGCGGCATGGATCGCCCGGAACGCATCCGGGGCCAGGTTGGCGACCGCGCCCATCAACAACCCGCCGGCGCTGCCACCTCGGGCCGCCAGCCGATCGACGGAGGTATAGCCGGCCGACACCAGATACCGGGCTGCGGCGACGAAATCGGTGAAGGTGTTGATCTTGGTGGTGGTCTTGCCCTGCTCGTACCAGTGCCGGCCCATCTCACCACCACCGCGGACGTGGGCGATCGCGTACACGAAACCCCTGTCCAGGAAGGAAAGTACGGGGATCGAGAAGGACGGATCGATCGGGATCTCGTAGGAGCCGTAGCCGTAGATCACCGCCGGTGCGCTGCCGTCCAGCGGGGTGCCCTTGGCGTACACGATCGAGATCGGAATCTTGGTTCCGTCCTCGGCCGTCGCCCATTCCCGTCGCTGTTCGTAGTCCTCGCTGTGGTAGGCGCCGCGGCTCGGATGATCAAGCACCGGGGTGATCTTGCGCAAGATCAACTTCCGCTCGCCGACGCGATAGTCGTAGATCGAGCTGGGCGTGATCATGGATGCGTAGGAGAGTCGGATGTCGGCTGCGTCGTAGTCGCTGACCGACATCGGTGAGACCGTGTACAGCGGCTCGTCGAACTCGACGTCCCAGCCATCACCAAGATCACCATCGGCGCCGCGCGCGATGATGTGTACGCCGGTCAATCCGTTGCGACGCAGGCCGATCACGATTTGATCTTGATAGGCGTCGACCTCCTGCAGGCGTACGCCGGGCTGGTGTGGCAACACCGTCTGCCACTGCTCGTGGTTGTCCGCATCGAGCGGTGCCTGAGCCAGCGAGAAGTCCTCCGCGCCGTCGTTGTGCAAGATCAACAACCGGTCGCCGGCGGGCTCCACCTCGTACTCGACACCCTGTCGCCGAGCGGCGACGACCCGCGGCACCGACTCCGGGGTCGAGGCCGACAGCAACCGCACCTCGCTGGTCAGCTTGCTGCCGGCATCGATGATCACCCAGTCGTTGTCGCGGCTGCTGCCGACTCCGACCCAGAAGCGCTCGTCCGGCTCGGAGAAGACCTCCGGGTCGACCGCCGGATCCGATCCCAGCCGGTGCCGCAGGACCTGGAACGGTCGCCACGCGTCGTCGGCTCTGGTGTAGAAGAGATGATCATCGCCGGCCCAGGCGGCACCGTAGGCGACGTTGTCGATCACGTCGTCGATGCGCTTGCCGCTGGTCAGGTCGATGAAGCGGAGTTGGAAGCGCTCGTTGCCGGTCTCGTCGACCGAGTAGGCGAGCAGATCGCCGCTGGGCGAGACGTTGAATGCGCCCAGGGCGAAGAACTCGCTGTCACCGGCTTCCAGATTGGCGTCCAGCAGCACCTGTTCCCCGCCGATCTCGCCCTCGACATCGGGCGGGGTGTCGCGATCGGTGGCCGCGACCCGGCAGAAGATCGGATAGTCCGACCCCTCGACCGTTCGCTGGTAGTACCAGTACGCCGACGTTCGGTCGCCAGTCCGGTGGGTGGCGTACGACGGCACGCTCAGGTCCGTCTCCTGAGTCCGTGACTTGATGTCGGT
>DATCVL010000098.1:0-25602 GCA_036566865.1 Microlunatus sp. | reverse complement strand
GTAGAGCGGAATGGTGGGCAGGAATCGGAAGAACGTCGTCCGTACCGCAGACAGCGGGATCAGCAGCCGCGGGAAGTTCGTGTTCAACAACACCTTGCCGGCGGTGGTGACCGACTTCGCACCGGTGCTCACCGCGGTCTGCGCGATCCGGAAGGCGAACAGCGACCCGGTCAGGTGCGCGATCATCTCTCTGGCCTCGCTGGGGTGCTTGTAGCCACCACGGACCAACATGATCAACAGGAAGTAGACGCCCGCCTGGAGCAGCGGGTCGATCAACAGCCAGGCCTGACCGAAGAAGGTGTTGGTGTTGGCGCCCCGCATCCGCGACCGGCTCATCTCATCGGCGAACTCGCGACGCTGCCACAGGCTACGGAAGTAGTCGATCAGATTGGGCAGCCCGACCCGATGTGGGGTGAACTGTTGGTAGACGGCGGTCTGCGTCGGCGCGCCCTGAGTTGGCATCCCGGCTCCGCTCCTCGTCCTCATGCTGGAAGGCACACCGGTCATCCGATAGGTCGCCCGGCCCGCGGCTTCGCCACCCGCCACGTGCCGGACGGGGCTGGGGCGAGGCCTGGAACAGTCTGCCACGGGTCAGTGAATTCGCCGTGCTTCGGCCGTCCGTCCGCTCAGCCGATGCCGGTGTCGACACCCGGATAGCGGCGACCTTTCCGGTTGGAATGTGGTGGGTCGGCCCCAGCGCTTGATCGCCGGGGCCGACCCACGTCATCAGCCGTCGGCGCGCGCGATCACATCGCACACAGAGCGGAATCCCGAGCCCCGACGGCTGGCCTTCAGCTGGTCCCATCCCCCCTGGGCCACTGACGGGCGAAACCGGGGCGCTCTCCCCAGGGCACCCGAATTTCGCTACCGAATACCTTGCTCAGCTCGACCGGGAATGTCCAGACCGGTCTGATCAGATTCAACCAAATGTTTGTGCAGGTCAGTGTTTATCTCGTCACTGGCGGGGTAGGCACCACCCCTTCCGGTGATGGACTGGGGACCCACCCCGGAACAGATCTGGCGGTTTGGACGGGTCCGGTGAATAGACTCGAACCCGAGATGAGCACACCGCCGCAGGCCGGCCTCGGCCGCCGCATCGGACGGCAGCTGTTGACCCTGATGCTCGCCGTCCTCACTCTCGGGGTCGGCGCATTTCTGACCTGGGCCAGTCTGGCCGCGCCGCGTCCCGAACTCGGCGAGCTGTCCGTCGACCCCGACATGCTGAACGATCTCCCCGCCAATCTGAGCTGGCTGCTGTTGATCGGGATCGCGGTCGTGTCCTGGCGCCAGATCGCCGTCGGCGTGGTGACCGCGATCGCTTGTGCCGGGATGGTGCTGGCGGTGGCGTACACCGAGGTGGGTCGCTACGGCGCGATCGGGGAGGCCGGAACCACCCGCTTCCTGATCTATCTGACCGTGCTGATCGAGGCCGGCGCCTTTGTCGCCGTCGGGATCGCCACCGGCCTGTTCGGCTGGCATCAGCGGTCGAAACTGCGGTCGGCCGAGAGCCGGGACTGAGCTAGGCCGCCGAACCGGCAACAACTCCGAGGGTACGGACAACACCGCCGAGACCGCGGACAACAACCGTGCCAACACCCCCAGAGCAACCTGACGTAGGTCGGAACCGGCCAACCACGAAGGACACGATCTCCGTGACGTCAGGAATCAGCACCCGGTCGAGATTCGCCCTGGTCGATGCATTGAATGCCGAATGGTCGACGTTCGAGCAGGATCGATGGCTGGCGAGTTACAGCCGAGCCGAGGTTTGCCGCTGGGTCAGCGGCAACTCGGCACTGGTCGGATGCGCGACCGTGGCCGACGTGTTGACCGCGATCCGCAGCGATCCGGACCAGGTGTTGGCGAGCTTGATCGCGATTCACCAGGCAGATCAGATCCCGACGTCCTCCGGTTCGCACGGGTCGAGCCGATCGGCGGGCGTCGAATTGGCCGGCCGGATCGTGCTGCAGACGATGCTGGGCAAGCTCGTCACGATGGCGCGGCAGGATCGTCGGCACGGGATCGAGGACTACGTCGGCCAGTTGTGGGCGCGGATCGGCAGCTACCCACTGGTCCGACGGCCGCGTCGGATCGCGGCCAACCTCGCTCTGGACACGCTGAAGGCGGTCACTCACGAGACGGCTGATTTCAGCAGTCCGGTCGCAGCCGTACCGGTCACCGTGCGAGAGCTCGAATTGGCCGGGATCGGCCGGGCCGCCTCGGACGAGGCCGCCGACCTCAGCGCGCGCCGGGTGCTGCGGACTGCGGCCGAGCTGGAGTTGATCGACGAATCCACTCGCTGCCTGTTGCTCAGCGTGTACGCGGACGGGCTGTCCAGCGCCGAGGCCGCGTGCCGCCACGGGCTGACGCCCACGACTGTACGGTTCCGCTGCAGCCGTGCGATCCGGAAGCTGGCCGCCCATGCGGCGATCATCGCCGAGGCCGCGTGATGCGGAAATCAAAAGCCTGTGGCGGCACAAAACTGATCCTGACTTCAGCCGAGATTGTATTTCAGCCGGTTGTTTGGAATGCATCAATTAGCCGGTTTCGCTTGACAATTCCGCTGGGTACAACCAATTCTTTGATCCCCTGTTCGGTTGAGAAACCGGCAGTGGCTGAGCAATGGCGGGCTCTGGGCCCGAGCAGTACGGGAGGGCCCCCAGATGGCCATTGACGAACACGTCGCAGACACCGCGACACGGCATCATCCGCCGGTCGAGCTTCCGACTGCGCCGAGGATTCGGAGCCGACGGAACCCCCGCTGGGTCGCGTTGGGAGTCGTGGCGATCTGCCTCGGTGCCTTGGCCTCATTCTTTCTGTATTCGCAGCTTGCCGAGTCCCAGCAGGTGGTGGCGATCCGGCACACCGTGAGCCGGGGCAGCACGATCGAGCCCGACGATCTGGGCTCGGTACGGGTCTCCGACACCGGCGGCGCCCGGACCGTACCCGCCGACCAATTGGCGTCCCTGGTCGGGCGTGTCGCGGCCTATGACCTGGTCGCCGGCTCGCTGCTGCCGCAGGGCGCGACCACGGATCAGTTGCCGCCGGCGAAGGACCGCAGCGTGGTCGGCATCAGGGTCGCGGTCGGCCGCGCACCGACCGGATTCCTGGCGCCGGGCAGTCCGATCCGGCTGGTGGTGCTGCCGGCCGATGCCGCCGACCCCTCCGACGGCAGCGCGGTTGATCCGGCGGGCACCGAGCCTGACGGATCGGCCGACATCGCGACCATCGCCGCAACCGTGGTCAGCTCGGAGCAACTGGACGACGGCATCTTCCTGAACATCGAACTGGACTCCCGCCAGGCGGTGGATGCGGCCTCGTACGCGGCCCGGGATCGGATGGTCGTGATCCGCGAGTCGGAGCGCTGAGATGGCCGTCATCGTGCTGACCTCCGCCGCCGGTTCACCCGGAGTCACCAGCACTGCCGTCGGCCTGACGCTCGGCTGGCCCCGGTCGGTGATCCTGGTCGATGCCGATCAGGGCGCCTTCCAGTCCGTGCTGGCCGGCTACCTGCGCGGGCAGTTGCCGACCGGAAAGGGTCTGCAACGGGTGGCAGAGGCACACCGCGATCGCCGTCGCCTGGCGGAGGTGATCAGCGATGAGACGGTGCCGTTGACCGACGACCCGATGCCGTCGGAGCGCCCGACGTCGGCCGGATCATCGACCGGTGAGACAACGACCACCAGCAGTGGGGGAACGGGGTCGACTCGGCCGAGCCGGCGGCTGTTGCCCGGATTCGTCCGGCCGGCCAACGCGGCGTTGTTCGGTCCGGTGTGGGCTGACCTGGCCGACGCGTTGGCCGGTTATGAGCGAGCCGGCATCGACGTGTTGGTCGATGCCGGCCGGATGGGTGGGCAGGGGCTCCCGCAGCCGCTGGTCGATCGGGCCGACCTGGTTGCGCTGATGCTCCGGTCGGATCTGCGGTCGGTGGCGGCCGCCCGCAATGCCGTTGGCCTGCTGTCCGAGCAGGGTCGAGCCGGCGGCGCCGAGGCAAATCTCGGACTGATCCTGTTGGGCGAGAACCAGCCCTACGGGCGGCGGGAGATCGCCCGGCTGCTCGGCCTGCCTGCGGTGTCGGTGATCGCCGATGATCCCGAAGCCGCCCGGGTCTTCTCCGACGGGGCGCCGCGCGGCCGGCGGTTCGACCGATCCCCGTTGGCCAGGACGTTGCGCGCCGCCGTCGACGACCTGGCTGGTTCGGTGCGGCGCCGACGATCGCTGCTCGGGTTGGCCGACGATCTTGATCTCGCCGCCAGCCGGCCGTCGCTGGTCCCGGCAGCTTCAGCGGTCGGCGGCGGTGAACACCATGGCTGATCATGACGACAGCGACCTCCGGTCCGTCGACGGAGACGCTGCGCCGGCGCTGGACACGGTTCCGATCCTGACCGTTCGGACGGGACATGGATCGACCGGCGAGCGACCTTCGACCTGGACGGAACCGGGCGACTCGCCGCTACCAAGCGGAACCGAACCGCGGTCGTCATCGCGGCGGACGGCGTGGGCGGGCGAGGTCGACTGGGCCGAGGTGGTGCTGCTGCGCAAGGAAGCCTCGCAACTGATCACCGCCGAGACGCAGACATATTTGACCGACAACGGCCGGGCGATGCCGGCCGAGGATCGGGTGCTGATGGGACGGGCCGTGATCGGCCGGGTGGTCAGCGACCACGTCCGCGCCTTGCATCGAGAGGGTGCGGCGTTGTGGTCACCGCAGACCGAACGGGACTACGTCCGCGCACTCGAGGACAGCGTCTTCGGCTACGGCCGGATGCAGCCGCTGTTCGAGATCGACGACGCGGAGAATGTCGAGATCCACGGCTGGGACTCGGTCACAGTGCAGTACGGGGACGGCCGTCGGGAGAAGCTGCCGCCGGTCGCCGACAGCGACGAGGAACTGATCGATGCGATCCGATTCCTCGGCGAGAATGCGCGGCCCAGTCGGCCCTTCGACGACAGCCACCCGACCATGACCTTGGCGTTGGGCGATCGGTTCCGGCTGCACGCGATCGGCTTCGGACTCTCGTACCGGCCCAGTGTGGTGATCCGGCGGCACAACCTGACCGGCACCTCGCTGCTGGAGCTCGCCCGCGGCGGGTTGATGCCGTTGGAGGTGGCGCAGTTCCTGGACGCGGCGGTGTTGGCGCGAAAGTCGATGGTGATCGCCGGCGATCAAGGTGCCGGCAAGACCACCCTGCTGCGCGGGCTGATCGATTCGATCCCGGCCGGGGAGCGGTTCGGCACCCTGGAGACGGACTACGAGCTGATGACACACCTGCAACCGGGTCGGGAGAACATCCTCGCTCTGCAGGCCCGGGTCGGGCACGGCGAACACGAGCGTGCCGAGCAGGCGGGCAACTTCTCCGTGGCTCAGTTGTTTCCGGAAGCCCTGCGGCAGAACCTCTCCCGGCTGGTGGTCGGCGAGGTCCGTGGTGGGGAAGCGTTCGCCATGTTCGAGGCCATGCAATCCGGGGCGGGAACGCTGAGCACCACCCACTCGCATTCGGCTGAGTCGACGATGGACCGGCTGGCGGCCCGGGTCGCTCAGGGCGGCGTGCTCACCATCGAGGAGGCGTACCGGCAGATCGCGTTGAACATCGGCGTCTTGATCTACCTACGGCTGGTCGACGAGACCTGGAAGGGCGGCAGCCGGTCCCGCTTCGTCTCCGAGATCAGGACCCTGACCCGGGCGATGGAGAACGGCAGGCCGGTCACCCATCTGGCCTACAGCGCGCACGGCACCGCGGCCCAGCCGGCGGGGTTCTACCCCGATGCCGACTTCCTGGCCGAGATCGCACGCTTCCATCGGCCGCTCCCCGGGTCGCTCACCGCGCCGGGCGGCTCACCCGGCGCTGGGCCCGGCCCGGCCGGGCCTGGTCCGGATGATTGGGCAGGGGTCCGCTGATGGAACCGTTCGTGGCGGTTTGGGCCGGGGTGCTGCTGGCAGGCGGATGCGTCCTGCTGGCTGCCGGGCTGCGCCGCCATCCCGTCCGCAGCGAGGTCCGGCCACGACTCGAACCGCAATCGATCGGGCAGCTCTGGGCTCGGATCAGTCGGCGTCCTCCAGGGGCTGCCGGACGCCGTCGGGATCTGATCTTGCTTGCCGCCTTGATCATCGGCTTCGCCGTTGCGGCGGTCTCCGGATGGCTGGTGATGATCTTGGTTCTGCCGGCGATCGCCTGGGCGCTGCCGGTGATCTTGAAGCCGCCGACGGATCGCGATGTGGCGCTGTTGGAGGGGCTCGATCGCTGGGTCAGGAACCTGGCCGCGTCACTGCCCACCGGCAAGTCCATTCCGGACGCCATCCGGATCTCGGGGCGGACCGCGCCGGAGCCGATTCGGGAACCGCTGAGCTCGCTGATCACCCGGCTGAACAACCGTTGGGACAGCCGTGAGGCACTGATGCGGTTCGCCGACGATCTGGACAGTCCGGACGCCGACACCGTGATCGCGGCGTTGATCCTGGCCACCAACCGCGGCGCCAACGGCGCCGCGGTCACCCTGTCGGAGTTGGCCGACTCCATCCAGGCGCAGCTCAAGGGCCGCCGGGAGATCGAGACCGAACGGGCCAAACCGTACCTGGTCGTACGCCAGGTCACGGTGATCACGTTGGGGACCTTGGCGATCGCCTTCGCCTTCGCGGGCGACTACTTCGCCCCGTACGCGTCCGGGCCGGGCCAGCTCGTGCTGGCGGTGTTGGCGGCCTTGTACTTGGCCGCGTTGATGCTGATGCGCCGCCGCGCGATGCCACCCAAGCGGCAGCGGATCTTGGTCGGAGTGCGGCGATGAGCGTCGGGCTGATTCTCGTCTCCGGGATCCTGATCAGCGGCGGCGTGGTGTTGATCATCGCGGGGCTGGTGCCGGCCACCCCGCATCTGGCCGACACCATCGCCCGGCTCAACCAGCCGTGGACCGTGACGCCGGGTCGGCCCGGGCTCACGGCCGAGCGGATTGATCAAACCCGGTCCGAACGGTTCGGCGGATGGGTCTATCGACGCTCACCGATTCCGCTGACCGGGAGTCAACAGCGGGCGCTGCGGATCCGTGGCCGATCGGTCAGCGAGTTCTATGCCGACAAGGCGGTCTGGGCGCTGATCGGCCTCACTGTGCCGCCGCTGCTGACCGGCTTCTGGGCACTGCTAGCAGGAACGATACCGGCGTCGATGCCGGTGATCGTCGGTCTGGCGGGGGCGGTCGCCGGCTTCTTCGTGCCGGATCTGATGTTGCGTGGTGAGGCCAAGGCGACGCGTGGCGACGCCACCTCGGCGCTGTTGATGTACATCGACCTGGTCACCTTGGAGCGGCTGTCCAACGCCTCGAGTACGCAGGCTCTGCACCATGCCGCGGCGCTCTCCGATGTGCCGTTGTTCCGGCAGCTGCGGGCCGCGCTGGAGCGGGCCCGATTGGAGCAGCAGCCGCCCTACGTCGAGCTGCGCCGGCTGGCGGATGATCTTGGTCTGCCCGAGCTCCGCGATCTCGCCGATGTGATGCAGACCGACGAGAGCGGAGCGGCATTGTCGGGCACGCTCCGGGCCCGGGTGCGCGAGCTGCGGGACGCGAATCTGACGGTCGCGCTGCGAGAGGCGAACGCAGCATCCGAAGGGATGACGGTCTACATGACCATCCCGTCGATCATCTTCGCGTTGATCTTCCTGATACCCGCGCTGATCCGGCTGGTGACCAGCTGACCCGCGGGCTCGGAGCGCAGTCAACCCCGACCCGGTGCGCACACAACCAACAGACATCGTCCGGCACAGATCCGGACAGAGGAAAGGAATCTCCCACCCATGAAGCGATACCTCGAGCTGGCGGTCGGCTGGATCCTCGCACTGAAGTCCGATCCGCGGCAGCGGCAGCGTGGGCTGAGCCAATCGACCGAGGTCGCGATCCTGCTGGCTGCCGCACTGACCGTGGCCGCTGCGATCGTCGTCGCGGTGAAGGCGTTCGTGTCCAAGAAGCTCGCCGGATTCTGATCACCGGCAGCCGACGACCATGATCACCCGCAACCGATGAGCAAGATCAGCTTGTCAATCATCCGGCTCCCGGCCGGGTGGCTCGCGCGAGACCAACGCGGGCTCAGCACGAGTGTGCAGTTCGCGGTGCTGGCCCCGTTGCTGATGCTGTGCACGTTGGGCGTCATCCAAGCCGGGGTGTGGCTGCATGGCCGCAACGTCGCGGCCCAGGCAGCGGACACGGCCGCCGATGTGGCCCGAAGCTATCGCAGTGATCAATCCGCCGCGCGTGCGGCGGCACTCCGGGTTGCCGAAGTCGGAGGTCTGCAGGACATCCGGCTGTCGGTCCGACGTTCCCCCGACACCGTACGAGTCGAGCTCACAGCAAAGGCTCCGCTGATCTTCGACATCGGGCAGCACCGAATCACCGAGATCGCGACCGCGCCGGTTGAGAGGGTGACGACGCCATGATCACAGCCGGCCGGCAACCGAGGCTGATCAACCGAGCGGGACGGGCGACGCCGTCCCACGGCGCAATCCGGGCGACCATGATCAGATACGGCGGTAGAAGGCGGGGTCGCAACCCGGGGGAGCGATCCCTCGTCGATCAGCGCGGACTGTCGCCGGCGATCGAGCTGGTTGTGCTGGCGCCGGCGCTGATGATCTTGCTCGGCCTGTTGGTGACCGGCGCCCGGATCTGGTTCGTTCGGTCCGCGCTGTCCGAAGCGGCGTACTCCGGTGCCCGAGCGGCCTCGATCGAGCGGTCGGCGGACAGGGCGCGGAGCGCCGGAGAGTCGGCGCTGGTCGATCGACTGCGAACCGACGGCGTCGACTGCCGGCATCGCACCATCACGCTCGACGTCGGCGGCTTCGCCACGCCGGTCGGGCAGCCGGCGGCGGTCAGCGGGACGGTTCGCTGCCAGGTCAGTTTCGGCGACGTGTTGTTGCCGGGCTTTCCGGGCTCGGTCTGGTTGACCGGCCGGTCCTCGGCGGCGATCGACACCTATCGGGAGCGATGATGACCGTCGCCAACCTCCGACGAACGCTCGGCGGGCTGCTCAGCGGACCGCGTCGGGCACAGCCGGACCAGCGCGGGCAGGCGCTGAGCGTTTTCGTCCTGGTGGCCACCGCGGCGATCATCCTGGTCGCGGGTCTGGTCGTCGACGGTGGGCAGAAGGCGATGGCGGTCAGCCGAGCAGAATCGGTCGCGGCCGGAGCAGCGCGAGCGGCCGCCAATGCGGGTGCCGGCGGAACGCTCGCGGCCGGCAGGTCCGGGGAGGTCGCAAGCTCTGCCGCGCGAACCGCCGCGCAGGACTACCTGGCGGGTGCCGCGCTTGGCGCGGGTCCGACCGTGCACGGATCGGTCGACATCCGTGGCCCGCTGGTGACCGTCACCACCAGCGCGACGGTGCAGACGATCTTCCTGTCTGTGATCGGGATCGACACCCTGACCGGGAGCGGCCAGGCAACTGCCCGGGTGGTGCCGGCCTGATGATCACGCGGCAGCAGGGCAGCAGGCGGCGACCCGGCACGGGCGGACCGGTCGGACGCGTGGTGGCGGGGTTAGCGGCCTCGTTGGCGCTGGTCATGGCGGCCGTCGGCGTGCCCTGGATCCTGATCGAGTTGGCCGGGAACCCGTTGCCGGATCGGCTCGATCTGCGGCGGGTCTGGGTCGGCCTGACCTCACCCGACGACGGCACGGTCTTGGTCGGGCTGATCGCGATCATTGCCTGGATCGCCTGGCTGGTCTTCGCGGTGTCGACGCTCGCCGAAGTGGTCGCCGTCCTGAGCCGACAGAGGATCCGGATCCGACTGCCCGGCCTCGGTGGAGTGCAGAAGGTTGCCGGCGGTCTGGTGCTGCTGGTGCTGGGGATGTTCGTGGCACCGGGCCAACTGGCCGCCGCCGATCCTGCGCTGTCGGTGCCCTCGGTCTCGGCGCCCGCGACGCCGTCTGCACCCGGTCCGGCTGACCCGACGTCACCAGATCCGGCGGGCAACGTCAGCATCGTCCGGGACGCGGGTCCCGGTGAGACCCACCCCGCTTTCCGGACCGACGGCCGGGGTCTCGGCTCACCGCCCAACGGGGCCGGACAGCGAACTGGATCCGGGGCCGCGGCCGGCTCGCTGCGACGCGATGGTGCCGGGCCTGGATCCGGCACCGATGGTTCATCGGGTGCGAGGCGCCCCGACGGTTCCGGACACCGTTCCGAGTCGGGGCCCGCCGGTGACCCGTCCGGCCGGCCGGCGGGACGGCCGCCGGTTTCCGGCGAAACGATCGATCGCGTCCACGTCGTACGGGAGGGTGACGACCTGTGGAGCCTGGCCGAGCAGTTCTACGGTCGCGGTCAGGACTGGCGGAGGATCTCCCGGGCCAATCCGGACGTACTGACCGGTGGCCCCGATCGGCTGGCACCAGGTTGGCGGCTGGTCATCCCGGGCGTGAGTGCCGATGCCCATCGGATCCGAGTGCGGCCGGGTGACACCCTCTCCGCGATCGCCGACCGGGAGTACGGCCATGCCGGCGCCTGGACCCGCATTTTCGATGCCAATCGCGGCGTGCTGACCGACCCGGACCTGTTGCCGGTCGGCCTGCAATTGGTGATCCCCAATCAGTCGGACACGTCTGCCCCCGACTCGCGTGCTGTCCCGGACACCGGCGCGCGCCCCGAGACCGCGCGGAACGCAGGATCCCGGCGCCCCAACGAGGAGCAGCCGGTGCCATCGCCCGGCACAAGCACGACGGCGGGGCCCGGATCGCCTGCTGGGCCTGGATCGTCTACCGGGCCTGGATCGACTGCTGGGCCTGGATCGACTGCTGGGCCTGGATCGTCTACCGGGCCTGGATCGTCTGTCGGGTCCGCATCGTCTGCCGGGACGGCCGTGCCGGCCGCACCGGCTTCTCCCGCCGGCCGTGCGCCCACCGCTGCAGATGCTTCACCTGACGGCACCGCACCTACCGCCGTACCGTCGGCGAAGGCGCCGGTCGAGGAATCGGCTGGCGGATCGGGCCAGGGGTCCGACCAGGACCTGCCAACCATGCCGGCGGGGTTGGTCGGAGTGGGCGGGGTGCTTGCGGCCGCCTTGACCGCGGGTCTGTTCGCCCGTCGGCAGTTGCAGTTGCGGGCGCGGCCGTCCGGGCGCCGGATCCCGCACCCGGGTCCACCGGCCCGGCACCTCGAGGCCGGGCTGGGGCGACGTCGACTCGTCCTCGGGCTGTCCCAGTTGGACCGGGCACTGCGTGCCATCGGCAGGGACTGTCTGAGGCGGGGGGTGCCGGTGTCGACCCTGCTGGCGGTGCGGCTGTCCGAACAGCAGCTGAGTTTGATCATGAAAGAGCCCGATGGCGCGGCGCCGATCGGCTTCACCGTGGACGGGAACACCTGGCGTCTTGCCGCCGACGATGCGGCGTTCCTGTTCCAGGACGACGCCGTCGGCGATTGCCCGCAGCCGTATCCCGCGCTGGTCTCCGTCGGGACCGATGCCGATGGCTCGGTGATCATGATCAACATCGAGGCGGCTGGCCTGCTGGGCGTGGAAGGCTCCGGCAACGCACCGGACGAGGCGCTGACCGCGATGATCAACGAGCTCGCCTTTGTTCCGTGGTCGGACGAGTTGGTGATCACGGTCGTCGGTGACCAGACCGGCTTGATCGAATCCGTCGATCACTACAACATCGGCTCGGTCGGTGATCTTGATCAACTGCTGCGACGCTGGCGTCAGCGCGTCGCCCTGCAACGAGAACACCTGCGGCACAACGACGTCGACGGTGTACGCCGATCGCCGATCGACTATCGAGTCAATCCCGATCTCGCCGACCCGTGGGTGCCCGAGCTGGCGGTGATCCGGCAGCCGCCGACACCCGCCCAGGCCGAGGAGTTGCAGCAGCTGCTGTTGTCCGAGCCTCGGGTGGGCATGTCCGCAGTGTTCTGCAGTGAGCCGCCGGCAGCGGGCTGGCGGCTGCGGCTGGCCGGTGATGCCGACGATCGGATCACCGCCGAGCTGAATCCGTTCGGGTGGACGTTCGATGCGCAGGTGCTCGGATCACCGGCGGCCGAGCTCGTCCGGCAGTTGCTCGACAGCACCGGCAGTGACCAGACCGACCCTGCGCCGTGGTGGGCCGCGGACTTCCCGCCGGGCACGCCCGGCCCGGCCAGGGCGGACGCCGGGTCCCGGACCGCCGTAGTTCTTGATCATGATCAGCAAGTCGATCAGCCGCGGCCGTCGGCCGCAGATCGCAGTTGGCCGTCGGCCGCAGTTCGCCTGCGTGGCAACGTCATCGCCGCGGAATCGGATGCCGAATCCGATGATCGCTGGAGTCGTCGGGCTCCGGCGATCCGGCGAGGGACGAGTGAGGAGATCGACATCGTGCCCAGCCCGTTCGCTGCGAGCCCGCCGCCGACGCCGCGGCATCCAACCCTGATGTTGCTGGGTCCGATCGACCTCCTCGGCGCTGCCGGCCGACGACCCAGCCGGGCGGTGCTGCAGTGCATCGAGTACGCCGCCTGGCTGCTCGAGCATCCGGCGAGTACGGCCCATGCGATGGCCGCCGGTCTGGTGGTTGCCGAAGGCACGCGCCGGTCGAATGTCAGCAGATTGCGGAGTTGGCTGGGCTCCGATGATCAAGGAGAGCCCTACCTGCCGGACGCGTACTCGGGTCGGATCGTCCTGTCGGCGATGGTCAGCTCGGACTGGCACCGGTTGCAGATCCTCACCGGCACGGGGGTGAATGTCACCAGTACGGAGGGGTTGTGTCGGGCACTGGAGTTGGTTCGCGGTGCCCCGTTGGCCGATGCGGCGCCGACCCAGTGGCACTGGGCCGAGGAGATGCGTACCGACATGGTGTCGGTGATCCGCGACATCGCCGTGGAGGTCACCGAGCGAGCGTTGTCCGACTCGGATGTTGATCTTGCACGGTGGGCAGCGTCCCGGGGGCTGACCGCCGCGCCCCAGGACGAATTCCTGATGGGTGCTCGGATCCGTACCGAGTTCCAGGCCGGCAATCCGGCCGAGGTCGAACGGCTGGCGCTTCAGCTCGCGGCGCAGGGGCGAGCGCTCGGCGTTGACCTGCATCCGGACACCGTCGACCTGCTCCAACAGGTGATGGAGGGTCGACTGCGGGCCAGGGCCTGAACCCGACGCGGCGACGGAATCGGCGCGCGATCGGGCAGAGCGTGTCACGCTGTCGGCATGGTGACCCAGTACTACACGGCAACCAGCATCGACGGGTTCATCACCGACGCGGACTACTCGCTGGACTGGCTCTTCCAGTTCGACGAGGGCGACGAGTCGGGCTATCCCGCCTTCATCGAGCAGGTCGGCGCCATCGTGATGGGTGCGACGACCTACGAGTGGATCCTCTCCCATCACATCAACGCGGATGCGGAGCATCCTCAGCCGTGGGCGTACGAGCAGCCGTGCTGGATCTTCACCCACAGACGGCTGCCGCAGATCGAAGAAGCAGATCTGCGATTCGTCTCCGGCGACGTGGTACCGATCCATGCGGAGATGGCACAAGCCGCGGCCGGAAGGAACATCTGGATCGTGGGCGGCGGCGAGTTGGTCGGGCAGTTCCATGATCACGGGCTGCTGGACGAGGTGATCATCAGCGTGGCACCGGTCTTCCTCGGTGCAGGCGCCCCGCTGCTTCCGCGCAAGATCAGTACGCCGCCGCTGGAGTTGGTCGCGTCACGGGTTGTCGCCGGTGTCTTCGCGGAGTTGCGCTACCGCGTGCAGTGAGAGTGAGCGGGAGGAACTTCGATTGAACGGCTGCCGGCGTTCCCCAGCAGGGCAGGCGGTAAGGGCTTGGCTGGGTGGCTGTCGGTGTTCGGCGGCTGGGCGCGCAGCGGGGATATCGGCTGGACGACTGCCGATGTCCCTGAGCAGCATGGGCCCATGGCACAACTGCGTGATCTTGTCTTCGACGCCACCGCGCCCTACCGGACGGCCCAGTTCTGGGCTGCAGCGCTGGACGGCTATCAGATCGCACCGTACGACGAGGACGAGTTGGAGCGGCTGCGAGCGTCGGGCGTGGCCCGGGTGGAGGACGATCCGCATGTGCTCGTGACCGGAGGCGCCGGAGCGCCGCGGCTGTGGTTTCAGCGGGTCCCCGAGCCCAAGACGGTGAAGAATCGGTTGCATCCCGATGTGTTCGCCGACGACCTCACGGCCGAGGCCGAACGGCTGTCCGAGCTCGGCGCGCGGTTGCTGCAGGTGTTCGATGATCACGCGCTGATGGCCGACCCCGAGGGCAACGAGTTCTGCCTCTATCCCAACGGGTAGCGGTCGCCCGATCAGCGGCCAACGGTGCCGATGATCAAGCTGCGCTCACCGTGTAGTCGCCCGCCTCGTCCACCGCGGCCTTGATCAGCGCGAAGTCGATCGGCTGTTCACTGGTCACGGTCAGCGAGCCGTCCTGCAGGTCGACGGCGGCGGACTCGACGCCCGCGATGGCGCTGACCTCTTCGGTCACCGCGTGCACGCAGTGATCACAGCTCATGCCTTGGACGCTGTAGTTGTTGATCATGGATATCGCCTTTCGTGCGTAAGGATCTGACGTCGGTAGGGGACTGTCGATCAATCGATGATGATCATGCTTCGGGAGTGCCGACGAGTCGGTCGCCGGATGATCATCCGGCTTCGATCTCAGGATCGGACCAGCCGGGCGATCGCCTTCGAGGCCTCTTTCAGCTTCTCGTTCGCCTCGTCACCGCCGGACTGAACCGCCTCGGTCACGCAGTGATCGAGATGATCATCAAGCAGCCCCAGGGCGACCGACTGCAGTGCGCTGGTCATGGCCGAAACCTGGGTGAGGATGTCGATGCAATACTTCTCGTCCTCGATCATCCGCTGCAGACCGCGGGCCTGCCCCTCGATCCGGCGCAGCCGCTTGAGGTATTCATCCTTGTGATGGTTGCTCAGGTAGCCGTGGCTGTGGTCTGTCCCCGCTGGGACAGCCGATCCGTCAGCGGCAGCCGGGCTGGTCGGTGTGGTCATGCGGACTCCCCTGGTCGAATTGCTGTCTCAGAGCATACCCCACCGGGGTAGGGCTGCAACACCTGCTCTGGTTGGGGTCCGGCTGAGCTGGGCGACCCGTCCACCGACCCGGTCCGTCCGCGAGCAACCGACTGTCTACGGCCGAGCCCAGTCGACGCCGGAGTCGAATATGTCGACAAATCGAGTAGTCGGCCAGTGGTCATGGTTATCAACAGTTATCCCCAGCCGCCGTGGATAAGGCACATGCCGGCGTCCGCTGTCAAGTCCCGTCCAGCGATCCGCGGGTGGTCAAGGCAACCCGCGAACTTCTTTTCGTCCACCGGTCGTTAATCGTATTTCCCCTAGTCAACCGCTGGTTCGCAGGATCCGTCACGGATTATCCCCAGCCCCATCCGCAGCCGGTGCACAACCGGAAAGCGTGTCTCCACAGAGGATCCGGAGTTGTCCACATGGTCTGTGGACAGCGGGCTTCCGCGGGTCGTTCGGACGGGCGTAGCGTACTGCTCGGTCAGGCGGACGAAGCAGCTTCAGCACAGCGCAAGCGCTCCGGTGTGACAGCAGTGTCGTGCCCTGGCCGGCCGATCAGACGTCGAGCCGTGGCGGGTACTGAACGCGATGTCTGTCCCGGGACCTATCGTGGCGGCATAGGCGAATGACAACCATGTCATTTTGCCCGCGCTCCGGCGTGTGGCCGCCATTCGTTGAATCGGCGGCTCGTAGAGATGGCGATTGCAGGGGGTTTCAGTGAGCCTGGCCGAGGTCGACGCGACATACGGTGACGAGGACCGGCGCTCGAGTCGCAGTTCTGCCGGCGATCGCACGCCCCCGCAGGACCTGATCGCCGAGCAGTCGGTGCTGGGCGCGATGCTGATGAGCAAGGACGCCATCGCCGACGTGGTCGAGGTGCTCCGCGGTCCCGACTTCTATCGCCCCGCTCACGAACTGGTCTACGACGCTGTCCTCGATCTGTACGGCCGCGGTGAACCGGCCGACGCGATCACCGTCGCGGCCGAGCTGACCCGCCGGGGCAACATCGCCCGGGTCGGCGGGGCGCCGTATCTGCACGACCTGCTGGCCAGCACCTCGATCGCGGCCAACGCCGGCTACTACGCCGAAATCGTTCGGGAGAAGGCGATTCTGCGGCGGCTGGCGGATGCGTCGATCCGGATCGGCCAGATGTCGTATGCGGCCGAGGGCGACGTCAATGACATCGTCGATCGAGCTCAGGCCGAGGTGTATTCGGTCACCGACAAGCGGACCAGCGAGGACTACAAGTCGCTGTCGGAGCTGATGCAGCCGACCATGGACGAGATCGAGGCGATCGGCTCCCGAGGCGGCCAGCTCGCCGGAGTGCCGACCGGCTTCGCCGACCTGGACGACCTGACCAACGGCATGCACCCCGGCCAGATGATCATCGTCGCCGCCCGACCCGGCATGGGGAAGGCACTGGCTCTGGACACCCCGCTGCCGACCCCGTCGGGTTGGACGACGATGGGCCAGGTACAGGTCGGAGATCGACTGATCGGTGCCGATGGGATGCCGACCCGGGTGATCGCCGCGACCGAGGTGATGCGGGATCGTGAATGCTTCGAGATCACCTTCTCCGACGGCAGCAGCGTGATCGCCGACGGTCAGCACGAATGGCCGGTGACCAGCAGTGCGGCCCGCCGGGCCGCGACCGACCGGCGATCCGCGGTGTCCCACGACCGCCGGCAGGCGATCCGGCGGGTCGAGGTGCTCGCGATCGCGGCTCGGCACGAGCCGGAGACGTATCGGAGTATCGCCGAGCTGATCGGCGAGGTCGGCGTGGAGTTTCGCCAGCCGCTGCGCGCGATCAGTCGGCGCCTTTCCCCTGCCGTCCGGGTCACCGGCGTGCAGCCCGTCGAGGCCCGTCCCGAGCCGAAGGTCGTCTATCCGCGCGCGGCCATGCTGTCCGCCCTGGCAGCGCGGATCACCCGCTCGATCGGCGGCGACGCGAGCGAGCCCGCCGAATCGGTGACCACCGCCGAACTGGCCCGTCAGGTCCGGCTCACGGACGGCCGGTGCAACTGGGCGGTCACCAATGCCGCCCCGCTCCACACGTCCGAGATCGAGTTGCCGCTGGCGCCGTACCTGCTCGGCAGCTGGCTGGCGGGCGGGCACTCCGCAGGCCGGGTCTGCAGTGATGATCATGGTTCGGTACGGGAGCTGCTGACGAAGATCGGGGTGCTGGCAGACAAGCACATCCCGCCGGCTTACCTGCGTGCCTCGGAGCGGCAACGCCGCGACCTGCTGGCCGGCCTGCTCGACACCGACGGTCGGGTTCGGCCGGACGGTGCCGTGGAGATCGCGCTCGCCGACCGGCGACTCGCCGCAGACGTGTACGAGTTGATCGTGTCGTTGGGCTATCGCTGCAACTGGCGCGAGCGGGCGGTCGCTGGGCCGACCCCGGATACCGCGACGGCGTACCTGTTGAGCTTCACCAGCGGAGACGACGTGTTCGGGCTGCCGCGCCGGCGCGACCACCACCGCTCGACTCGGCCGACCGCCGTGGCGCCCGGTGGTAGCCGATACATCACCGAGGTCCGGCCGGTGGGCCGCGTCCCGGTGCGCTGTGTCCAGGTCGACAACGATGATCATCTCTATCTGGCGACCCGGTCGATGATCCCGACCCACAACAGCACGATCGGGCTGGACCTGGCCCGTTCGGCGTCGATCAAGAGCGGTCTGGCCTCGGCGATCTTCTCGCTGGAGATGAGTCAGATCGAGATCGTGATGCGACTGCTGTCGGCAGAGGCAAGCATCCCGCTGAACCACATCCGCAACGGCAAGATGAATGACGACGACTGGCAGCGGATGGCCAAGAAGATGGGCGAGGTGGCCGAGGCGCCGCTGTTCATCGACGATTCGCCGAACCTGACCATGATGGAGATCCGTGCCAAGGCGCGCCGCCTGAGGCAGCGGCATGATCTGAAGTTGATCATCATCGACTACCTTCAGCTGCTCACCTCGGGCAAGAAGGTGGAGTCGCGGCAGGTCGAGGTGTCCGAATTCTCGCGGCAGCTGAAGCTGCTGGCCAAGGAGCTCGAGCTGCCGGTGGTTGCGCTGGCCCAGCTCAACCGTGGCCCGGAGACCCGCGGTGGCGACAAGAAGCCGATGCTCTCCGACCTGCGTGAATCGGGATCACTGGAACAGGACGCCGACATGGTGATCCTGCTCAACCGGCCGGACATCTACGACAAGGAGTCCGAACGGGCCGGCGAGGCGGACTTCGATGTCGCCAAACACCGTAATGGGCCGACGAAGACGATCACGGTCGCCTTCCAGGGCCACTACTCCCGCTTCATCGACATGCATCAGTGAGCTCTTGCCGATCGCGTACGGGCGATCAGGATCGAGCTCGCGGCTACCGGCCCGCCTTGGGTGATGGTGGCGCACGAAACCGGAATGGTATTGCGGCATCAGTTGCGGTTTCCTAGCTTGGGCTTCGGCAGCGGCGTCCGGTCGGTCGCCTCCGCCGAGAGCGTCAGCGACCGAAGGGGAGATCTGGTGAGCGGTACGCCGAGCCTCGGTACGCCGCCGCAGCGGCTCACCATCGAGACGGAGTTGGTGCGCCGGCTGATCGAAGATCAGTTTCCCCACTGGGCGGGACTGCCGGTGAGGCCGGTCGCCGACGGCGGTTGGGACAACCGCACCTTCCATCTCGGGTCCGAGATGGTGGTCCGGATTCCCAGCGCCGCCGAGTACGCGCAAGCCGTCAGCAAGGAACAACGATGGCTGCCCGTCCTTGCCGCCGATCTGCCGTTACCGATTCCCGTCCCGCTGGCCGAAGGGCATCCGGGCCCGGATTACCCGCATCCGTGGTCGGTCTACCGGTGGCTCGACGGCGAGCCGGCGGCGCCCGACCGGATCGTCGACCCGGTCCGGTTCGCCACCGACCTGGCCGATTTCCTCGCGGCCCTGCGCAGGGTGGAGGCTGCCGACGGGCCGCAACCGGGGATCCACAACTGGTTCCGCGGTGGTCCGCTGCGCACCTACGACGCGAACACCCAACGCTCGCTCACCGAGTTGGCCGGAGTGGTCGATGTCGGGCTGGCGCGCGAGATCTGGACCGACGCGCTGGCCGCTGGGTGGGACGGGGTCGATCGCTGGTTCCACGGGGACATCGCCGAAGGGAACCTGCTGCTGAGGGACGGCCAGTTGGCTGCGGTGATCGACTTCGGTACCTGTGGCGTCGGTGACCCGGCTTGCGATCTCGCCATCGCCTGGACACTGCTGACCCCGGATGGCCGGGCCGCCTTCCGGCACCGGTTGTCGGTCGACGCGGCGTCCTGGGCGCGGGGTCGGGGCTGGGCACTCTGGAAGACGCTGGCCACCTGCTCCTACACCTACGACGATCCCGACGATGCCGAGGACTTCGCTCGCGCCCGACACACCCTCGGACAGATCTTTGCCGACCATCGAGATCAACGGCGTCGGCACGCGGGCAGGCTCCAAGATCAACAGCGCTGGCGGTGAGCAGGACGTCCGCCTCCGCCGCGCTGTAACCGTGCGCCGCCGCCGGGAACCTGAGGCAGCGCAGGCAGGTCCAGCCACCTGATCCGAGTTCGGTGCCGCTGAGCGCACGATTCGGGTCCGAAGATGGCACCGTCCTAGTCCCTGACCGCCCGCAGGTCGCCGCCGGTCATGCGGGTCGTGGACCGGCGACTCCCTTGCCTGCTGGGCGAATCGGGCGGAGACGCCGGCTCAGCCGGGCCCGTCGGGATGGCCGTCGTCGTAGGCCCGGGACAGCTTCTTCGGTACGCACATCCGCCAGGCATCGAGCACCAGCTCCCGCGCCTCGGTCGGCTCGAGTGCGGCCAGCCGGGCGCGTACCCAGTTGAATCGCAGATCCGACTCGTCCGGCATCAGGAACTTCTCCGGTGCCCCGGCGACCAGCGCTCCCCGCTCCACCTTGGAGAAGGCGAATTCCATGATCGTTTCGTCGCGGGAGAAGGCGAGGTAGACGATGCTGCCGATCCGGAACTTGCGCCGACTGCGGACGAACACCTCGTACGAGCGCTCGAGGCTCAGCGCCAGCGGGCGGACATCATCAACGGTCGCCATGATCGCCATCGTGGATGCTGGTGCCGGTGCAGTCAACGGTCATCATCGCCGGCCTTGGTCGGCACACCTGCTCGGAGAACTGGCGACGAGCCGGCCTCGGGGTTTCGGGAGGCCCGACGGATCCGTAGTGCGGCCAAGATCAACATCACCAGGACGCCGACGATGACCGCGCCACGGGCCAGCACCAGTGCGGTGGTGGAGACCTGCTCCGGGTTGACCCAGAGGGCGATGATCGCGTACGCCATCAGGGCGCCGCCGGCACCAGCCAGCACGTGAAGCTGGACCCAACCGGCCCGGCGCGAGCAGCCGAGCAAGATCATCCCCAACAGCGTCGGCAGGATCAGGCCGAGGACGAGACCGATCCATCCCCAGGAACCCAAGATCAGTACGTGGCCGAGCAGGAGCACGAGGCTGACCAATCCGATCAGCCACGCGGGCGGCGCCTGGCCCGTGGCGGCGGCGGTCCGACGGCGTAGCGCGAAGGCGATCACGGTGGCGTCGACGTCGATGAGCGACTGCGCCTCACTCACCCTCGGCACACTAGCGAGTCGACCGGCTCACGGTCCGGTGGTCGCCGGCCGGCGGTTCAGCGCCCCAGAATCGCCTTGCGCAGTTCGGACATCGGCAGCTTGGGCTCGCGCCGGGCGGTCAGCAGCCCGTTCGTCTCCTGCAAGGTGTCGGTGAACTGGGTGTAGCAGGAACCTGACAGCAGTCGGCTGGCACGGACCGCGTCGTAGAGCGCGGTCAACCGGGCGCGGTAGTCGTCCGAGTCGGTCACCGCGGAGTAGCCCCAGTGCCGTTCGGGTGCATCCTCAGGCGCGTAGCTGATCCCGCCGAACTCGGTCAGCATGATCGGCTGACCATGATCACCGGGGACTCCGGAGCTGACGAGTTGATCCGCGCCGGAGGTGGTGTTGGCGATCATGATCCGACGGCCGGCCGGTCCGATCCCGGACAGCAGCGCTTGCCGATCATCCAAGCCGGCATAGGTTTCAGCCAGAACGGCAGCATCCTGCTGGTAGTCATGGATGCCGATGATGTCGGAATTCTGATGTTCCCAGCCCTCGTTGGACAGCACCGGGCGGCTGGGATCCAGCGACCGGGTCAGGTCGGCCAGGGTCCGTTGGTAGGCCTGCTGCTCGGAGCTGTGCGGGTTGTGCTGTACGCCCCAGCTCTCGTTGATCGGCACCCAGGTGACGACGGACGGATGGGACAGGTCTCGGCGTACGGCCTCGGTCCACTCGTTGACCAGCCGCCGGACCGCATCGAAGGAGAACTCGTAGGCGTTGGCGATCTCGCCCCATACCAACAAGCCCAGCTTGTCAGCCCAGAACAGGAACCGCGGATCCTCGATCTTCTGATGGATCCGGGTCGCGTTGAAGCCGAGTTCCTTGATCAACTCGACCTCGCGGCGGAGCGTCTGGATGGACGGGGCAGCCAGGTGGGTGTCCGGCCAGTAGCCCTGATTCAGCACACTTCGGACATCGTACGGACGCTCGTTGAGCAGGAAGTGGCCGCCGCCGATGGCGACGGATCGCAGGCCCAGATAGGAATTCGCCGCATCCAGTTGTTGTGCGTCGGTGTCCAGCAGTTGCACCACGGCGTCCACCAACCGGGGTTGCTCCGGCGACCAGATCAGCTCGTCGTAGCCCTGGCCGTTGCGCTGCCGAGCCAGCGGGATGGTGATGTCGATCTTGCTCCGGTCGACGCCGAAGTTGAGCTCGGCCAGTTGTTCGCCCTCGAAGTCCAGCACGGCACGGATCGCCGCACCGGCCGGGATCGGCCCGCGGATGGTCGCGGTCATCCGGACCGACGCATCGGCCAGATCGGGGATGAAGGCGAGCTCGGCGATCGAGGTCGCGGGCACCCGTTCCAGCCACACCGGCTGCCAGATGCCGGTGGTGCGGTGGTACCAGATCGCGTGCGGGTCACGGTGCCAGTCCTGCTTGCCGCGCGGCTGGGTCAGGTCGTGCGGATCGTCGTAGGCACGGACCACCAGAAGTTGATCACCATCGACCAGCGCGTCGGTGATGTCGAAGCTGAACGGGGTGTTGCCGCCCTCGTGATCACCGAGGTACTGCCCGTTCAGCCAGACCTGTGCGTAGTAGTCGACCGCACCAAAGTGCAGCACGGTACGACCCGTCGCGCTGCCGGTCCGCGACAGCTCCGCCGGACCGGCCTGGACCAGTTCGGCCTCGCCGAAGTTGCGCGCGTACCAGACGATCGGGTGGAAATCGGTGTCGCCGATCCCGGACGCGACCGACTCGGGCGGGAACGGCACCACGATCGAGTCCGGTCCGGCCGGTTGATCGGGCAGCCCGCGCTGCCAGCCGGCCGTCAGGCCGAGGTCACCGTCGTCGTAGCGGAAGGACCAGGTGCCGGTCAGGTCGGTCCAGTCGGGCCGAAGGAGTTGCGGTCGGGGGTAGCTGCCGTCCTGCTGGCTGGCGCGCACCGGGATGCTCATGGGTGTTCATCATGCCGGAGCGATTCCAACGCTGCAATTCGAGCAAGCCGGGGGCCCGTCCGGATCACCTCGTGGCCGCTGCCGGTGCGCTTTCGCGGACGGCCAACCGGTGGCCGACGATCTCGTGCCGGCCGATCCCGTCGTAGCCGTCGATCCGTTCGGCCAGCAGATCCAGCGCACGACCGGCCAGCACCGAGAGCTCGGGTTGCACCGAGGTGAGGCTCGGGCTGAGCTCGGCGGCCAGCGAGATGTCGTCCCAGCCGATCAGCGCGACCTGATCCGGCACCGTGATGCCCCGTGCGGCCAGCGCCCGCAGCGCGCCGATGGCGATCAGGTCGTGCCGGCAGATCAGACCGTCGATCTGCAGGCCGTCGTCCAGGGCTCGGGCCAACGCGCGTTCGCCACCGGCCGCGTCGCCGGCGGAGGGGATGAGCAAGTTGCGGTCCAACGTCAACCCGGCGGCTTCGAGCCCCTGCTGATAGCCGACCAGACGCATGTGCGAGGTGTGGCTCAGCCGGTCCAGCTCGTGGCCGAGGAATCCGATCCGTCGGCGGCCGAGGCCGAGCAGGTGCCGGACCGCATCGCCCACCGCTGCGACATTGTCGATCATCACCCGGTCGTTGCCGATCGGTGCGGGCTCCTCGCCGAGCAGGACCAGCGGCAGATCGGCCGACAGCTGCGCGATCTGCACCGGAGACAGCGTCTCGGGATGGAAGAGGATGCCGTCGACGATGCCGGCCTCCCGCCCAGACAGGGCCTGCCGTTCGCCGTCCTCCTCGGCGCCGGTCTCCTCCAACAGCAGCCGGTAGCCGCGTTCGGCGGCGACTGCGGAGAATACGTGCGCAAGCTCGGCGAAGTACGGGTTCAGCAGGCTGGGGAAGGCGAGGGTGAGCATCCCGGTGCGCCCGGTGGCCAGGCTGCGACCGCGCAGATTGGGTCGGTAGCCGAGCTGGTCGATGGCGCGTTGCACACGGTCCCGGGTCTCCGGCCGGACCACCGGATGATCATGAACCACGTTGGACACGGTCTTGATCGACACCCCGGCCAGCACTGCGACGTCCTGCAAGCGCACATTCGGCACCCGGCGTACCCCTTTCCTGGGCAACTCGGCGACGGCTCAGCCTAACGTTGCGAGGTTGAACCCGAGGCGTTCCGGCTTGCCATTCTTCCAGCGCTGCAATCGGTCCGCCCCGGCGACCCCGAACCGGAGCTCGAGGCGCGGCCGGCATCCGGCGTCCGCCGCTGGCTGAGACCCGCGGACGCCGGCGGTCGGGGCCGTGCTGGAATCGGTCCAGCCGACGACAGCAGAGGGGACTGGCTTGAACACCGCCGATACGGCAGCCGAACGACCCGGGCAGCCGAACGATCCGAGCCCCGATACGCTGCTCGACCTGGACCGGGTCACCTTCCGGCGGAACGAGAAGGAGATCCTGCACAGCATCTCGTTCACCGTGCGGCCAGGAGAGCACTGGGCGTTGCTCGGCCCCAACGGCGCCGGCAAGAGCACCATCCTCGGCTTCTGCGGGGCCGTCACCCACCCAACCACCGGGACCGTCGACGTCCTCGGTCAGCGGCTCGGCCGGGTCGAGTTGCAGGCGCTGCGTCGACAGATCGGGCACGTCAATCCGCGGCATCCGTTACGCAGTCCGTTGACCGTTCGCGAGGTGGTGCTGACCGGATTCACCGGCACCATCGAGGTGCCGCTGCGTTGGCAGCCGACCGGCGACCAACTCGACCGCGTGGCCAAGCTGCTGTTCACCCTGCGGCTGGACGGCAAGGCCGATGATCGCTGGCCGACGCTGTCCCAGGGCGAACGCGGTCGGACCCTGATCGCCCGCGCGCTGGTGCACGACCCGCGGCTGCTGCTGCTCGACGAACCGTCCACCGGGCTGGATGTGGCGGCCCGCGAGCAGCTCCTGGAGACCGTCGATGAGCTGGACGTGATCGCGCCGGAGCTGGCCTGGGTGCTGGTCACCCATCACCTGGAGGAGTTGCCGGTCAGTACCACGCACGCGATCCTGATCGCGGACGGAGCGGTGGTGGCGCAGGGGCCGGCCGATCGGGTGATCAACACCGAGCACGTCAGCGCCGCCTTCCAGCACGACATCCGGGTTGGTCGACACGACGGACGCTGGTCGGCTCGCGCCGGCCGGCGCACCGGAATCGGAAGATGATCATCATCGGCGCTGCATCCCGGCACCGATCGTCCGTCGCCCCGTGAGGAGATCAACATGAGCACGATGCCGAGAATCGCTGTCACCGGCTCCACCGGTGCTGTCGGTGGACAGGTCGCTCGCGGTCTCGCCGCCCGCGGGATCGAGCAACGGCTGCTGGTCCGGACTCTGGATCGAGCGCCGCAGCTGGAACGGGCCGTGGTGCTTCCGATCTCGTACGCCGACCGGGAGCTCGCGCTGCGCGCACTGGACGGGGTGCAGGTCCTTTTCATGGTCTCGGCGAAGGAAGCGCCCGACCGGCTGGAGCAGCACCGCACGTTCATCGACGCGGCCGCCGAGGCCGGCGTCGAGCAGCTGGTCTACACGTCGTTCTACGGCGCGGCGCCGGACTGCACGTTCACCTTCGGCCGTGATCATGACGCCACCGAGCAGCACATCCGGTCCCGCGGCCTCGGCCACACCTTCCTGCGGGACAACTTCTACCTCGACCTGCTCCCGAGCTTCGTCGGTGAGGACGGGGTGATCCGGGGACCCTCCGGCGACGGCCGGGTCGCCGCGGTGGCCCGGGAGGATGTGGCCAGGGTGGCGACCGAGGTGCTCGCCGATCCCGCCGGCCACCGCGACCTCACCTACAACCTCACCGGTCCGCAGGCGCTGAGCATGTCCGAGGTGGCCGCGGTGATCACCGAGCGCACCGGCCGCCAGGTCAGCTTTCACAACGAAACCGTCCCGGAGGCGTACCAGTCCCGGAAGCGGTGGCCGGCCGCGGACTGGGAGTACGACGCCTGGGTCTCCACCTACACCGCGATCGCCGCCGGTGAGTTGGCCGGCGTCACCGACGACGTCGAACGGGTCACCGGGCAGCCGCCGCTCGGGCTGGCCGAATACCTCGACCGAGCGCGAGGCTGAGGCCGCGACGATCCGGCGGCCGCGATCCCGGCAC
>DATCVL010000097.1:0-3774 GCA_036566865.1 Microlunatus sp. | reverse complement strand
TGGTTCGAGCGGCAGCGGCGCCGACCGTGTGGGACGCGACCGCTCACTCGGTCATGCACTGCCCGGTGGAGACGGTCTTGCCGGCAGCGGAGTCCTGCAGCACCGGACGCACCTCGTGCAGGGTCAGCGCGTAGCCGGTATCGGGATCAGAGGTCGACCGCGCGAACACCATGCCGGCGACCTTTCCGGCGTCGTTGAACAACGGACCGCCCGAATCGCCCGGCCGGACGATCGCCCGGAGCGCGTAGATGTCGCGTGCGGTGACGTGCCGGCTGTAGATGTCCAAGCCGGTGGCGGTCAGCGTTTGCTGCACGCGTGCCGGAGTCTGGGTGTAGGGACCGTTGCCCGGATAACCGGTGAGCACCGCTGGGTCGCCCCGATCAAGCCGACCAGCCGTCGGTAATGGATCGGCGTCGAGCCCGTCGACCTGGAGCACGGCGACGTCGCGGCGGGGGTCGAAGGCGATCAGGCGCGCGGCGTGCGCGACCCCGACACCACGACTCTGGACGGCGATCCGATCCGCACCGGCCACCACGTGCGCGTTGGTGACGATCCGATCATCGGTGGTCATCCAGCCGGTGCCCTCCGAAGACCGCCCACAGGTTGGTGCCGATGCCAGCACCCGGACCACCGACTCGGATGCGTTCCGAACGGCTCGGGGGATCGTCTGATCCGGCGCATCGACCTGTCGGACACTCTCGGATCCGTTGCTGAAGACCCGTGGAAAGCCGTTGTCCTGCAGGAATCCGGCGACCGTCGCCAGGGCATGGGAGGAAGGGATCGGGGCAGCCTCGTCGATCCCGTTGATGATCTTGGAATCGGCCACAGCCTGATTCGCGGCGACCAGCGGCGTCGTCCGTACGAACCCTGCCGCGAGCCAGACCACGAGTCCGAGGGTGAGCAGGCTCAGCACCGCCCCACCCAGTGAGTCGGTCCCGCGAACGATGCCGTCGCCGAGTCGCTGCCGGACCGACGCCGCGATCGCGTATCCGAGGGTTTGCAGGATCAGCGCAGATCCCAGCAGCACCACGGCGGACACGATGATCGGATGCTCGGCCAGGGACGAGTGGCCGGCATCCAGCCAGTCGAGCACGACCGGCCGTAGCCGCCCACCCACGACGAAGCCGCAGATCAGACCGGCCAACGAGCCGGCGCCGACCAGGGCACCGCGCCGCCAACCGCCGATCATGACGGCGATGGCGATGATCACCAATCCGATATCCGTGCCCAGGCCGATCGCAGTCATGCGCCGAGTCTGTGCGACGAACCTGAACATCACCTCAGAGTGGCTCAAGGATCGGCGGATCGGCTCTCAGCCGGGGCTCTCAGACCTGGCCCGATCCGAGCTGGTCCCGACGCCGTGTCAGGTACCTCGTCTCGGCGGTGTTGCCGGCCAGTTCGATCGCGCTGTTGTACGCGGCCAGTGCCTGTTGGCTGCGGCCCAACCGGCGGAGCAGGTCGGCGCGGGCGACGTGGAAGGCGTGATAGCCGGACAGCCGGTCCTCGAGCCGGTCGACCTCGGCCAGCGCCACCTCCGGGCCATCCAGTTCGGCGACCGCGACGGCCCGGTTGAGGACGACGATCGGCGACGGGTCGACGCGGACGAGCTGGTCGTAGAGGGCGACGATCTGCGACCAGTCGGTGTCCCGTGCGTCCCGGGCGTAGGTATGCACGGCGTTGATCGCGGCCAGGAGTTGATAGCGACCCGGCGCCACCCCGGTGGCCACCCGCTCGCGCACCAGTCGGTGGCCCTCGGCGATCAGGTCGGCGTCCCAGGAGCCGCGGTCCTGCTCGGTCAGGGTGACGAGCTCACCGGTCGCCGAGAGCCGGGCGGTACGGCGGGCCTCAGTCAGCACCATCAACGCCAGCAGCCCCGCCACCTCACCGTCGGTCGGCATCAACTCGCGGACCAACCGGGTCAGCCGGATGGCCTCGCTGGTGAGATCGCGACGCACCGGATCGCTGTCGGCGCCGGTCGCCAGGTAGCCCTCGTTGAAGACGAGGTACAGGACGGCGAGCACTCCCTGGACACGGGCCGGAAGCTCCTCAGCCGACGGCACCCGGTAGGGGATCCGGGCCGCCTTGATCTTGACCTTCGCCCGAGTGATCCGCCGTCCCATCGCGGCCTCCTGAACCAGGAAGGCGCGGGCGATCTCCGGCACGGTCAGCCCGCCGATCATCCGTAGTGTCAGTGCCACCCGGGTCTGCAGCGCGAGGGCGGGGTGACAGCAGATGAAGATCAACCGCAGCCGCTCGTCGTCGATCACGCCGCGATCTTCGGGTGGGCCGTCGTCGTACATCATCTGAGCCTGCTTGTGTTTGTCGTCGCGCTTGCTCTCGCGACGGATCCGATCGATCGCCTTGCGTTGGGCGGTGACGGTCAACCAGGCGCCGGGATTGGGCGGTGCACCGTCGACCGGCCATCGCTCGACCGCGGCCGCGAACGCCTCGGCGGTAGCTTCCTCGGCGATGTCGAGATCACTGAACCGCTTGGTCAGGGTCGCGACCACCCGGGCCCACTCCTGTTGATGGGCGCGGGTGATCGCCTCCCGTGGGTCGATCTCGATCATTCGACCTGGAACGGCCGTACCTCGACCCGGCGGTTGCAGGCCTTCGAACCGGCGGAGGCGAGCTTGAGCGCCAGATCAAGATCAGTTGCCTCGAGGATCCAGAAGCCGGCCAGATACTCCTTGGTCTCGACGAACGGGCCGTCGGTGAGGACCGGTCCGTCGGCGCGGTTGTCGATCACGGTGGCGCTCTCCGGCGAGGCCAGGCCACCGGCGAAGACGAAGTGACCCTCATCCCGGAGTCGGTCGTTGTAGTCGTCGATGGCAACCATCACGTCAGGGCTGTCGACGCTCCGGCCGTCGTCGATCACGGAAACCAGGTATTGCATCTCGCTTCATCTCCTGTGCTCGGGGCACCATCCTGGATGCCCGCTCACCCCTGCCACGAACACCTCATCGCTGATCCGACACCAGCACGTGACGTCTTTTCAAGGGCAATCGCCGCGGCGCAGTTGGCCGCTCACGACGCGGCCGGTGGAGTGGCTGCTGCGGCGTCGGTCGGGGCCGCGGGTAGGGCTCCGAACGCCCCGGCGATGCTCAGCGCGGCCGAGGCGGCGATGCCGGCGATCAAGATCTCCAGGGTGTACGGGATCGGTACCGCGTACAGGGTCAGGATGAAGCCGATCACCAGCTTGCCCCGGACGAACACCACGCTGACCGCTGCGATGCCGGCGATCATCGCCAGGTCCGAGGGCATCGAGAACAGGTGGCTGAGGACTCCGGCGAGCGCGGCCACGGCGAAGAAGAGCGGGAAGATCGGCCCGCCCCGCCACCCGGTGAACAAGGCGATCACCAGACCGGCCCACTTGGCCACGGTCAGGAACAGCAGTGTGCCGATGCCCAAGCTTTCGAGGTGCTGGATCCCTTGTTGGCCGGTGGAGAGCACGAACGGGTTGCCCACGGCGAGCAAGGCGAAGGCCACGCCGCCGGCGATCGCGATCACGATCGGCGACTTGCGGAACACCGTCGCGACCTCGGCCCGGCGGACCACCGACAGCGCCCAGGCGATCGGCACCGCGACCACGGCCCCGATCAGGAAGATCAACAACCCGTTGACAATGCTGAGCTTGGCGTCCGAGGGGCCGAACCGGAAACCGAAGTCGATCTGGCCGAAGGGCAGCCAGCGGTAGACGACGAGACCGGAGATCGCGGCCAGCCAGGTCGGTACGCTCCGGGCTGCCCGGGGCAGGCGGTCAACCCGCTCCGA
>DATCVL010000096.1:0-2719 GCA_036566865.1 Microlunatus sp. | reverse complement strand
GCCGGCATGTTGGGCGAAGATGCTGGCAATGCCCAGATCGGTGTTGTCGAACGCATCCCGTGAAGCTGCGTAGAGATTCAACGCGGCGAAGGCTTGGCGTTCGCCGGGAGTGTCCAGCCGCAGACTGAGCACCGAGCGGATGCCCAACTTCGCCGCCCGGGGAGCCCACTGCGGCCACCGCGTTTCCTGGTCGAGATCGGGGATCAGATAGGTGTCCAGGTTCCAGACCGCATCGATGCAGGGCCCTTCGTCGAGCTGGTACTGCAGCCGGTCGGCCTCGGCGACGATCGGCCCGGTGCCGGCCGGCGTGGACAGCGTGCCGTCGGGCTGCCGCACCGTCACGCCGCAGTAGTCACAGGTGTCGATCGTCTCGACCGCTAGCGCGACAATCCGATCCAGGGTCGGCTGTTCCTGCTCCTTGCGGCTCATCTCCTGACTGAGCGCGGCGAACTCCTGCGCATACTTCAGCTCCGGGCTGTCGTCGGACAACTCGAGCTGATCGCTCTGCATCTCCGGTGTATCCATCCCGACCGTCCTCCCAACACCCACCCCGATTGGTCTTCACGCTAGACCCGCCCTCAACACCAGACCAGAGTCGGCGGTCGCCGGTCAGCCTCGGGGCTAGCGCGATCATGGTCGACGCGGTGCCTCGACCGGCCCGAAGTTGATCACAACGGCGATCACCGGGCCTGATCAACGGACAATGGATTTGGTTCGCGGCCAGGTGTGCGGAATCGTGGGCCCGTGCTAGTCGTACGGGATGTGGAAGTTCGGGTGGGGGCCCGGCTGTTGCTGGAGAAGGCGTCGTTCCAGGTTGCGCCCGGCGACAAGATCGGATTGGTCGGACGCAACGGGGCCGGCAAGACCACGTTGACCAAGATCCTGGCCGGGAGCGGTCAGCCGGCATCGGGATCGATCAGCCACACCGGCAGCGTCGGCTACCTGCCGCAGGACCCGCGGACCGGTGATCCCGAAGTGCTGGCGAAGGACCGGATCCTGTCCGCCCGCGGGCTGGACACGGTGCTCAGCAGGATGCGTCGTACCGAGGAGGAGATGGGTTCCGAGGAGGAGGCCGTCCGCGAGCGTGCGATGGAGCGCTACGCCCGGGTGGAGGCCGAACTCTCGGCTGCCGGCGGCTATGCCGCCGAGGCCGAAGCGGCCCGGATCTCGGCCAACCTCGGCTTGCCGGATCGAGTGCTGAATCAGCCTCTGCGCACGCTCTCCGGTGGTCAGCGGCGTCGGATCGAGCTCGCCCGCATTCTCTTCTCGGATGCGGAAACGATGCTGTTGGACGAGCCCACCAACCACCTCGATGCGGACTCGGTGGCGTGGCTTCGCTCGTACTTGATCAACTACTCCGGCGGGCTGATGGTGATCAGCCACGACACCGAGCTGCTGGAGCAGACGGTCAACAAGGTCTTTCATCTGGACGCGAACCGTCAGGTGCTGGACGTCTACTCGATGAACTGGAAGCGCTATCTGCAACAGCGCGCCACCGATGAGGAACGTCGTCGCCGGGAGCGCAAGAACGCCGAACGCAAGGCCGATCGACTGCTCACCCAGGCCGAGAAGATGGGCCACAAGGCGACGAAAGCCGTTGCTGCCAAGAACATGGCTCGCCGGGCCCGGGCCATGCTCGCCGAGCTCGAACCCGAACGCGCCCAAGATCGGGTTGCCAAGATCAAGCTGCCCGAGCCTGCGCCCTGTGGTCGGACGCCGTTGACGGCATCCGGATTGAGCAAGGGCTACGGATCCCTGGAGGTCTTCGCCGGCGTTGATCTTGCCATCGACCGCGGCAGCCGGGTGGTGATCTTGGGCCTGAACGGAGCGGGAAAGACAACGCTGTTGCGAATCCTGGCCGGACTCGGAGAACCGGACACCGGCGAGGTCCATCACGGCCACGGCCTCAAGCTCGGCTACTACGCGCAGGAACACGAAACTCTTGACGTCGAGCGAACTGTGCTGGCCAACATGAAGAGTGCGGCGCCGGAGTTGAACGAGACCGATGCACGCAAGGTGCTCGGCTCGTTCCTGTTCACCGGCGATGATGTGGAGAAGCCGGCCGGAGTGTTGTCCGGTGGGGAGAAGACCCGGCTCGCGCTGGCGACGCTGGTGGTCTCCAGTGCCAATGTGCTGCTGTTGGACGAGCCCACCAACAACCTCGATCCTGCTTCCCGGGAAGAGATTCTGGCTGCCATCCACTCCTACGCCGGGGCGATCGTGCTGGTCACCCACGACGAAGGCGCGGTCGAGGCGTTGCAACCTGATCGGGTGCTGGTGCTGCCCGACGGCACCGAGGATCTCTGGACCGCCGAGTACGCCGAGTTGATCACTCTCGCCTGATCACTGTCGCCCTGATCACCGGGAGCGGTCGTCGTTGATCGTTCTGAGAAGTTGATCAGCGGCTGGGTTGAAATGATCAGTACAGCCTGTGATCATCTGCAGCAGCCTGTCGATCATGGATGTGCAGGCGCCGATGATGATCACCGTCCGGCCCGCGGGAGATGTTGATCAGTGCCGTTGCAGCGGTGTTGATCACTGTCAAACCGACACGAATTTGAGCGAAATGACCCGCCGGATGCTAGAAATGATTGATCATTGATCTTGAAAGAACGATCATGGATCCTGAGTCATGAGACTGACGCGTCATCGAGCGACCGCTTGGTGACTGGAAATCCAGGAGGAAGAGTGGCCAAGGCACTAGCTAAGGGTTCTCGGA
>DATCVL010000095.1:0-7535 GCA_036566865.1 Microlunatus sp. | reverse complement strand
TCCACGTAGACATGCGGATTGAGCCAGGTGATCGCCAGGCAGGTGCCGATCACCGAGGCCGTGCTACGACGCCTGTTGGCGGGGTCGATCTCCAGGCTCTCACCGCGGACCGCTCGGCGGATCGCCATCGCGGCATACCCGAGGAGCACGGCGGCACCGCAGATCTTGATCACCGTCATCGCGACCGGGAGGTTTTCGATCACCGCCCCGAGGCCGCTGACGCCGATCAGTACCAGGGTCACATCGGACAACCAGCAGATGAGCACCAGCGGAGTCATCCTCCGGTGGGCCAACGACTGTCGGAGCAGGAACGTGTTCTGTGCTCCGATCGCGACGATCAGGGACAGCATCATGCCGAATCCCTGAAGGGCTGTACCGAGTTCCATCCACGTCCCGTCGCCGGCAAAGCTGATCTTGATTGCGCCCCGACGATAGGCGCGACCGGCCGGGCGCACCAGCTAAAGTTTCTGCAGGGACGTAAGGATCGCTAATGGACCTCCAGCCGGATCAGCTGCGTACCCTGGTCGCCGTCGTCGACCAGGGCACCTTGGACGCGGCCGCTCGCCAGCTCCAGGTCACACCGTCGGCGGTCAGTCAGCGGTTGAAGGCATTGGAGTCGTCGGTCGGCCAGGTCCTGTTGCGACGTACGAAGCCGGTGCAGCCGACCGAGGCCGGTGCGGTCATCCTCCGGCTGGCCCGGCAGCTGATCCTGCTCAGTGACGATGTGGAGGTCGCACTCGGCTCGGGGCCGGGGCACGCGGGCGCGTACACGTTGCCGATCGTGATCAACGGCGACTCCTTGAACACCTGGGCGCTGCCGGCACTGGCCCGGGCCGATCCGGAGCATCGCACCGTGTTCGAGGTGCACCGGGCCGACGAGGCCGAGTCCACCGAGCTGCTCCGCAACGGGACTGTGATGGCAGCGGTGACCTCGGTTGCCGAACCGGTGCAGGGATGTACGGTCCGCAAGCTGGGCGTGATGCGGTATCGACCGATGGCGAGCCCCGAGTTCGTCGAGCGGTGGTTCGCCGACGGACCGAGCCTCGACGCGTTGGCCGTCGCGCCGATGGTGGCCTTCGATCGGGTCGATCAGCTGCAGGATCGCTACCTGCGGCGGCGGACCCGGCGCCGGCTGCGTCCGCCGCGGCACTACATCCCGACCTCGGCCGACTTCGCCCAGGCCATCGCGCTCGGGCTGGGCTGGGGGATGCTGCCGCCGCAACAGAGCGCCGAGCCGGAGCGTCGCGGGGATCTCGTCGAGCTCGACCCCGGCACCCACGTCGACGTCCCGCTCTACTGGCAGCAGTGGAAGCTGCACTCGCCGATGCTGGCGCGTCTGGCTGATGCGGTGACCGAAACCGCAGCACAGGCGCTGCGGGGTTGAGGCTCGGTCGCGGATCATCACGCAGCCGCGTTCGGCCGGCGCACCCGATCACCGGCTCGCCGGCGATCATGATTGACTGAGCACCGTGACTTCTCCAGCGGGCCAATTCATCGCCGAGTCCGGATTGAAGATCTTCGCCCATCGCGGCTTCAGTGGCAGGTACCCGGAGTCGACGCCGGCGTCCTATCGGGCTGCCATCGACTACGCCGAGAAGACCGGGATCGAGCTCGGACTGGAGTGCGACGTGCACTTCACCGCCGATGATCATCTGGTCTGCCTGCACGACCTCACCATCGATCGCACCTCGGACGCTGTCGGGCCGTTGAATGAGTGGAAGCTGGCTGATCTGCGCAAGGTCGACTTCGGCTCCTGGTTCAAGCAGAACCCAACACCGGAAGAGAAGTCGATCACCACCTTGATCGAGTTGCTGGACATGATCAAGGAGGCGCGAGATCGCGGAGTCAAGATCAACCTCAATCTGGAGACCAAGCATCCGACCCCGCGCGGCCTGGACATCGAGGACCGGGTGACCGAGTTGCTGGCCGAGCGCGGCTGGACCGGCCCGGACTCGCCGATCCGGATGATCACCTTCTTCCCCGATGCGTTGGTGAAGATCGGTGAGGTGCTGCCGGACCTGCAGCGGACCTACCTGATGTCCTATCTGGATCGCGCACCCGGCGGCGTACTGCCCCAAGGCGTGCACATCGTCGGTCCGGACATCGAGGCGGTACGTCAGGATCCTGACTTCATCGTTCAGGCCCACGAGCAGGGCAACGAGGTCCACCTGTGGACGGTGAACACTCCCGAGGATGTCGAGTTCTGCCTCGAACACGGCGTGGAGGGGATGACGACCGACTTCCCCGACGTCGTGGTCGACGCCCTGATGGCCGCAGCCGTCCGCTGACCCTGATCGGCTGCCCCGAGCCACCGACTCCGAGTGGAGGGGTCAGGACAGAGGCGGGCAGATCAGGAGAGGGTCTCGCGGAGCAGTCGCCGGTGAGACTTGGCGGCGTCGGCATGCAGTCTGCGGCCCTCGGCGGTCATCGAGACGAGTAGCGCACGTCGGTCCTCGGAGCAGAAGTCCCGCTCCACCAGACCGGACTTCTGCAACCGATCGACCGTGCGCGACAGCGCGCTCTGGGTCAGCGGTGACAGCTTGCTCAGATTCTTCATCCGGCAGGGATTCTCGGCGTCGTCGAGCTCGGCGATCAGGTCGAGAACCTCGAAATCACTGAGCCCGATGCCGTACTGGCTGCTCAGCTCACGCTCGATCACGGCGGAGGTCTTCAGGTAGCGCTCTTGGAGATCCCGCCATTGATCCACCAGTTTCGCTTCTGTGACCGACATGGCGCCAGTGTATAACATGCGCAAGCATCCAATGCAAGAGGATAAGATGCTTGCGCATCATATGACGGAGCATGTAATGTCAGGGCTTGTGAACACACCTGACCTCGCGGCCGCCGGACGGTGGTCGACGCGTCGCTGGACGCTGCTGCTGGTGCTCTGCACCGTGCTTGCGCTGGACGGCCTGGACGTCTCAATGGTGGGCGTCGCGCTCCCGACGATCGGCGCCGAACTCGGCGTCAGCACCGAGACCCTGCAGTGGGTCGTCTCGGGCTATGTCCTCGGGTACGGGAGTCTGCTGCTGCTCGGCGGCCGGCTGGCCGACCTGCTGGGCCGGCGGCGGATCTTCCTGATCGCGCTCTCGGTCTTCATTCTCGCTTCGATCCTGGGCGGTGTGGCCTCGGATCCCACAGTTCTGATTGCTGCCCGCTTCATCAAGGGCCTGGCCGCCGCCTTCACCGCGCCGACCGGATTCTCCATCATCACCACCAACTTCGCCGAGGGACCGCAACGCAACAAGGCGATCTCGATCTACTCGGTGTTCGGCGCCTCCGGCTACTCGCTCGGCCTGATCGTCGGTGGCCTGGTGACCGGGTTGAGCTGGCGCTGGACGATGTTGTTCTCGGTCCCGTTCGCGCTGGCAGTGCTGGTGCTGGCCTTCTTCTTCATCCCCCGGGACGGCCGGGCCGACGAAGGTGGAAATGATCTTGCTGGTGCGGTCGCTCTTCCGGCCGGCATGTTGATCTTGGTCTACACGGTGGTGTCCGCCCCGGATATCGGCTGGGCAACGCCACGGACCATCGGCGGATTCGTTGCTGCGGCAGCGATCCTGGCCGCCTTCGGGGTGATCGAGTCCAAGGTCAGGCATCCGCTGATCCGGTTCTCGATCTTGAAGCAGGGCTGGGTCGCCCGGGCGAATCTGGCGGCGGTGGCGCTGTTCGGCTCCTACCTGAGCTTCCAGTTCATCGTCACGCTCTACCTGCAGTCGGTGCTGGGATGGCAGCCGTTGACGATGGCCCTGGCGCTGCTGCCTGCCGGGCTCCTGGTTGTCGGCAGTGCGCCGTTCGCGGATCGGCTGATCGATCGATTCGGCGGACCGAAGTTGATCATGCTCGGGATGGCGTCCCAGATGATCGGCTACCTGGTCTTCCTGCGGATCGACACGCACCCGTTCTATCCACTGGCGATCCTGCCCTCGGTGATCTTGATCGGCGCCGGCTTCGCGCTCGGCTTCCCGTCGATCAACGTCCAGGCCACGGCCGGGATCAGCAACAACGAGCAGGGCCTGGCCGCCGGGCTGGTGCAGACCAGCACCCAGGTCGGTGCGGCGCTGGTGCTCGCGGTCACCACAGCGCTGGTGACCGGTGGCGATCAGGGCGCCAACGCCTCGGCCGAACAGATGCTGGCGACGTATCGTCCGGGCCTGATCCTGAGTGTGTTGGTGGCCGCTGCCGGCTTCGTCATCGCCGCGGCTCCGCGCCGCAAGCCGCGTCCGCTGCCGTTGCCGGAGCCGGAGCAGCGTTCCGAGCCCGAACCGGAACGCGCCCCGGTCGGCTGAGCCGAGTCACCGGCAGTCGTCAGATGGTCGTGGACAGCCACGACCATCTGGCGACTTCGGGCGTTTCCCGGTCGCAGTCAGTCACGTCAGTTCGCGGCCGCGTCGCCCGACTCGACCGGGTCCCGAAGGATCGGACACGAGAGGCAGCGAGGGCCGCCGCGGCCGGTGCCGAGTTCGAAGCCGGCGATGGTGATCACCTCGATGCCGGCGGCCTCCAGCCGGGCATTGGTTTCGGTGTTGCGTTCGTACGCGACCGCGACGCCGGGCTCGATGCACAGCGTGTTGTTGCCGTCGTCCCACTGCTCGCGTTCGGCGGTGACCGGGTCCAACCCGGTGTCCAATCGGCGCAACCGCTCGATCCGCATCGCGGCGGCCGCGGCATCCAGGAAGGGCTGTTCGGCGCCGATCTGCAACTCGTCGTCGGCACCCAGCGTGATCGGTCGAGCACTCAGCCGGTCGGCAACATTCGGATACATCAGGACCATGTCGGCGTCGACCATGGTGCAGATCGTGTCCAGGTGCATGGTGGCCCGATCCTGATCGATCGGCACCGCCAGCACGGTACCTGCCAGCCCGGTCTCCAGCACGGTACGGGCCAGTCGCTCCACTCCGGCCGGGGTGGTGCGCTCGCCGACGCCGACGGCCAGCACCCCGTCGGCCAGGGTCAGGATGTCGCCGCCCTCGATGTGCTCGGCGCTCCAGTGCCCGATCCGGTCGACCGCGGCGAAGCGCGGATGGAAGGCGTAGATCAACTCGGTCAGCTGGGTCTCCCGGCGCCTGGCCGGCATCGCCAGCGAGGTCACCAGCACCCGGTCACCGAGCCAGGCGCTGGAGTCCCGGGTGAAGAGCAGGTTCGGCAACGGATCGATGAGGAATTCGTCCGGCGCCAGCAGGCCGGTGACCAAGGTGCGTACACCGGTCACCTCGTCGTTGCGCAACCCGCACATCAAGATCTCGGCCAGCCGATCGGCGCCCTGCCCGGCAAGCTCCTTGCGCAGATAGCGGCGCAGCCGGTCGCCGAGTCGTAGATCGGCGACGGTCAGGTCGATGGCCTGACCGCGCGCGGTCTCCGAGTCCAACGTCTCGGCCAGCAGGTCGGCCAGATAGAGGACCTCGACACCGCGCGAGCGCAGGGCATCGGCGAAGACATCGTGCTCGTCCTGGGCCCGGTCGACCCAGGGGATCCCGTCGAACAGCAACGCATCGTTGTTTCGCGGAGTCAGCCGGCGCAACTCCTGCCCGGGCCGGTGCAGCAGTACGGTACGCAGCCGCCCGACCTCTGACCGTACGCCGACCGCCGGGGCCTGATTCGCTGCCATGTCGGGAGCATAGGAGACGACAGAAGCGAGCATCCAGGAGCGGCCGGAAAGCAGATCGAGAGGCTGGCCGGGCACCAGCTAGCCTGTACGGCGTGACTACTCCCGGCAGCAGGGTCGCCTGCATGATCCCCGCAAAGAACGAGGAGGAGCGCATTGCTGCCACGGTGACGGCTGCCCGTGGGCTGCCGCATGTCGCCACCGTGATCGTGACCGACGACGGCAGCACTGATGCCACCGCGCAGCATGCCACCGCGGCGGGCGCGATCGTGGTCAGCCACGACCGCAATCGGGGCAAGGCGGCGGCCATCGAGTCCGGGGTGAACGCTCTCGGTGTGCTCGAGCAGCGTGATCATCAGCCGGAAGCGGGCGTGATCCTGTTGCTGGATGCCGATCTCGGCGAGAGTGCCTCCGCGGCCGCGCCGCTGATCGACCCGGTGATCTCCGGCGAGGCAGCGCTGACCATCGGCGTACTGCCGGCCCAGACAACCGCTGACGGTGCACCGGCCGGCGGGCATGGTGTGGTGGTGAACACGGCGCGGAAGGGCATCGCGGAGTTGTGCGGCTTCCAGGCCAATGCGCCACTCTCCGGCCAGCGATGCATGACCCGGCGTGCCTTCGAGTTGGCCAGCCCACTGGCGGCCGGCTTCGGCATCGAGGTCGGGATGACCATCGACGTGGTCCGCGCCGGACTGACCGTACGGGAGGTCGACGTCGATCTCCGCCACCGGGCAACGGGAAATGATCTTGCTGGGCAGCTGCACCGGGCCAAGCAGCTCCGGGATGTCACCCGGGCACTGGCCGCGCGCGGCCTGATCACCCGTGCCACGGGCGAACTGCGTTCCAATCCGACCGTGAGCGGATTGTTGCAGCGCTTCCGCCCGCGGTGAGGGAACCGAGGGTGAAGGTCTTGATGTTGATCGCCGGGCGGTGGCCGGCAGCCACACCCGGGACAGGCACGGGTCGTGGTTAGCCCGGCTGTGCCCGAGCCCGGCGAGCAGCCCCAGACCGGCAAAGGATCCGAATCGGCACGCCTACGAGGGGAAGTTGATCATGAGACTGTTGCTGAAACGGATCTGGCAGGTGCTGTGGAAGACCGTGCTGGCCGAGGCCATCCGGAGAAGCCTGACGGCGATCTGTCGCCGACTCCGGCACCGGTGAGGGCTGCCGACGTCGCAACGCCGCGATATCGCCCGACCCGTTGGAATCGCGATCATCGCTTCGGATTGGCCGGGATCGTCGCGGCCACCGTGCTGTGTCTGATCGCCGCTGGTCTCGGTCCGTCGGTGGTCACCATCAAGCTCGGGCCCCGGGACGGTCTGCTGCCGCCGTGGTACCTGCCGGCCGGCATCGTGAAGCCGAACGAATGGCTTGTCTCGTTGATGATCTGGGCGGCCATCGGTGTCGGCGGCGCCGGTCTGTGGATCGCGTTGCGGGCCCTGGCCGATGGTTGGCGGCCGCGGCCGCTTCGGCTGATGTGGCTCGGGATCGGATTGATCACCGCGACCGTACTGGTTCCGCCGCTGACCTCGGCCGACGTCTTGATGTACGCCGGTTACGGCCGGCTGCAGGTGATCGGCCGGAACCCGTACGAGATCACCCCGGCGGAGATCTTCCGTAGCCAGTTCGATCCGGTGTTGAGGTGGACCGAACGACCGTGGACCGACACCCCGAGCGTGTACGGGCCGATCACCTCCTGGACACAGTGGCTGGCCAACGTGCTCGGCGGAACCAACATGCACGACGTTGTGTTCTGGTTGCAGATCTTTGCTGCGCTGCCGTTCGTGCTGGCCTGCCTGGGCGTGCTCTTCATCGCGCGCACCGCAGATCCGGAGCGCCGGGCCCGGGCTGCGCTGCTGACGATCTGCAATCCGCTGCTGATCTGGGCCGTGGTGGCCGGTGCGCACAACGAGGCGCTTTCGGTGGTGTTCGC
>DATCVL010000094.1:0-23999 GCA_036566865.1 Microlunatus sp. | reverse complement strand
TCGAGTTGAAGGTGGGCAGGGTCCGGAACGGTCGGCTGGTCAGCGCCGCGCAGCTCTCCCGCAGGGAGTCGCCGTCGATCCAGGTCGGCCGCTCGAGATCGCGCAGGTCGAGCCAGAGGTCGATCCGGTCACCGATCGCGTCGCGGTGTCGATCGAGCAGCGGCCAGTCGATGTAGAACAAGCGCCGGGTGCCGGCCTGCTCACCGGCCGGCTGGAACAGGTTGACTCCGCGACCGTTGGTGACCTCCTGCTCGGCGAATCGCTTCGGCCGGTCGACCCACCAGACAAGATCCGCCGCGGCGAGCGCTGCCCCCGGGCCGAACACGATCTGGATCGCGTCGCCCGCCGGCGCGTCCGGCAGCGTCTGCAGCCGTCGGGGATCCAGCAGATCGGCGATGGTTCCCTCGGCGAGCTTGGCGAAGTCGGGGTCGTTGGCCAGTTCCTCGGTGTCGGTCAGCCGCAGGATGTCGGGCCAGGGTCGACACACGGTCGCGGTGTCCACCGTGCTGACCGAGCGTCCGGTGCGGCGTCGCAGCGCTGCGCTGAGATCGTCGATCACGGCCTGCCAGTGCGGCATCGCCGGTCCGTCCACGGCGATCCGGCGTACGGCCGGCGCGACGGTGGCCGCCGCCGACTCCCATCCGTGATCGATCGGCCGGGTCCCGGACGCCGGATAGCACGGCTGGCGTACGTACTGGCTCACGTTCAACTCCATTCGGCAGCGAGACGCGTGGTTCGGTCACGATATCGATAACAGGAGATTGCCGCACCCCATTGCTAGAGGGATGCGTTATCGGTAACGTCTCGGCGAGACCAAGGGAGGTCCTGATGCACCACAGCACACCGTTGACCCGGCGGGGGTTCCTGGGCCTGGCTGCCGTGGGAGGCGCAGTGGCGATGTCGGGTTGTGCGGGCACGTTGACCCGGCCCGCACCGGGCAATGTCGTCACCTTCGTCAACACCAACCCGACCTGGCAGCCCGGCTTCGACGCCGTCAGCAAGGCGCTGGATCGCGCCTGCGGCTACGTACTGCAATCGCGCGGCGTGTCCAACACCAGCAACTTCCAACAGATCGTCCGGATGTCGGCCAGGACCAGTACCTCGGCGGATTTGATCAAGTGGTGGAACGGCTACCGACTGATCGATGTCGCCCGGGGCGGGATGCTGGCCGACGTTTCCGATGCATGGAGCCTGGCCGAGCGAAACGGCTGGATCGACGATCCCGAACTCAAGAAGACGTTCACCTACGACGGCAAGCAGTACGGCATGCCGCTGTACAAGACCTACTACGTGATCTTCTACTCCAAGAAGGCGTTCCAGCAGGCCGGCGTCGACGTGCCGACGACCTGGGACGAGTTCATCGACGTCTGCCAGAAGCTCAAGGCCGCCAAGATCACTCCGATCGCCTCCGGCGGTGCGACCAGTTGGGAGTCCTGCATCTGGTTCGGGCAGGTCGTCAACGGGACGAACCATCAGTTCTATCTGGATCTCGCCGAAGGGCGGGCGTCCTACCTGGACCAGCCCGCGGTGGATGCGATGAAGCTGTGGGTGGAGCTGTATCAACGAGGCTTCTTCTCTGCACCGGACATCGACTCCTCGACCGTGCCGGGCCTGTTCAACACCGGGACCGCCGGCATGCACTTGTACGGCACCTGGAACACGGGCTCGTACACGGCTGCCGGACTGACCGACGCGGACTTCGGCGAGTTCCTGCTGCCGGCGATGCCCGGCGGCACGCCGTCGGTCGTGGTCGAGAGTTCCCCGCTGTCGGTCTCCGCTGAGGCACACAAGATGGACGCCGCCCAGAAGATCGCCGGAGCCTGGCTGGATCCGCAGGTGCAAGAGGTCTGGATCGCTTTCCTGCAAGACCTTTCGGCCAATCCGCTGGTGCTGCCGAAGGTGAAGGCCACGGAGCAGATCGGGGTCACCGTGGAGAAGGAGAAGCCGTCACAGGCCATCCGCTACTGGGAGGCCTCACCACCGGTTCTGGTGGAGGGCAACGTGCAGGACCTGAGCGCGTTCATGACCAACCCGACGCCATCGAACATCAAACCCACGTTGACGAAACTGCAGCGACGGGCCGAGAAGGAATGGAAGGCGTGGAACCTATGACCGCAGCTGCTCCGGCCCCGGTTGCGACGAGTCGACGTGAGCAACCCGGCCGCTCGACCCCAACCCGACAGCCCGGAAGACGCTCGACCGCAGCGTTCGGATTCCTGTTGATCCCGGTGGCCCTGGTGGTCGCGTTCATGGTTGTCCCGTTCGTGGTCACCGCGGTCGACAGCCTGTTCTCCGACGACGGACTGCATCGCAGCTTCGTCGGCCTGCGCAACTACGGCGCCCTGTTCAGCGACTCCGGCTTCGGCCAATCGATCGTGAACACCCTGATGTGGGTGGCGGGCACGTTGATCCTGCCGGTGCTGCTCGGGTTGATCTTCGCGGTGCTCTTCAACAGTGTCCGATGGGGTGTGGTCGCGCGCTGGGCGGTCACCATCCCGTACGCGTTGTCGGGCTCGGCGACCGCGCTGATGTGGACCTTCATGTTGCAGAGTGACGGCGCCGTGAATCAGATCCAGGCCAGCGTCGGTCTGGACTCCTGGCAGCAGCAATGGCTGTTGCAGTGGCCGATGAACACCATCGTGATGATCGTGGTCACCGCCTGGCAGGGGACCGGTGCGGCTTTGATCTTGTTCCTGATCGGACTGCAGTCGATCCCGGCGGAGACGATCGAGGCGGGCCGGCTGGACGGCGCCGGTGGGCTGTCGATGTTCCGTAGCGTGATCGTGCCGCAGTTGCGGCCGATGACGGTGGTCGTGGTCGGTATCTCGATCGTCAACAGCCTGAAGACCTTCGACATCGTCTGGCTGCTGACCACCGGCGGACCCGGAACCGAATCCGAAACGCTGGCGCTGACCATGTATCGCCAGACCTTCACACTCAACCGGTACGGCTACGGCGCGGCTGTTGCCGTGGTGCTGACCGTGATCGTCGTGCTGGCCTCGTGGCTGTATCTACGGCGCCAGGTCGGCGGCACCAGGAAGGGATGATGATCATGAGGAACCTCTCCCGCGTCGCGTTGAACGCCGTCGTCGGCCTGATCGTGCTGATCTGGCTGGTGCCGACGTACCTGATCGTGGTCAATGCCTTCACACCCTCGAAGGAGTACACCGGAGCACCACGCTGGTGGTTCGCCACCTGGGACATCTTCAGCAACATCTCGGCGGCCTTCTCCGCGGCTCACGTCGGGCAGGGCATGCTCAACTCGTTGCTGTACGCGGTGGTGGGCGGGTTGATCGCCGTACTGGCTGCCGCGTTGGCCGCCTTCGGTGTTGCCGTGGTCCCGATCAAGCGACCGGCAGTGTGGTTCTGGTTGATCTTCATCGGTACGGTGCTGCCGTTGCAGACCTTCCTGGCCCCGCTGTTCAACGGCTACGCCGGACTGTCGCTGTACGACACCCAGTACGGAATGATCTTGGTCTACGCGGCCCTGGCCGTCCCGTTCGCCTTCTTCGTCACCCGCAACTTCATGCTGACCATCCCCTCGGAGATCTCCGAGGCGGCGCGGATCGACGGCGCAGGTTGGTGGACGATGCTGCTCCGGGTGCATCTGCCGCTGGCACGCGGCGCGCTGGTCGCCGCGTTCATCTTCCAGTTCACCTGGATCTGGAACGACCTGCTGTTCGGCATCACGTTGTCGATCAGTTCGAATGTACGGCCGGTGATGGCGACCCTGGCCGATCTCTCCGGTGCCTATTCGACGGCCGGACCACCGGTCATCCTGGCCGGAGCGCTGGTCGCCTCACTGCCCACGATCGTGCTGTTCTTCGCCGCACAGCGCTTCTTCGTCAACAGCCTGCGCCTGACCTCGTGATCTTGATCGAGGAGTCGTCCGCGGTCGGGCAAACAACCAATGCAGAAAGGGATTCATGACCACCAAGGCGTTGATCAAGGACTTTCCGTGGTCGAGCGAGAAGGCGCGGGCCGGCACAGTTGATCAAGCTGTCGCGGCGACCGGCCGGATCGGCGAGCTCAGGGTTCGGGTGATCGGAGAGCATCTGGTTCGGCGGACCGGCGGCGACCGGGAACGGACCTTGCGGGTGCTGATCGATCGCAACGGCGAGGCTGTTGATCAAGCCGAGTCGGCACGGTGGTCGTTCGGACTGGTGGTCGGCGGCACCGAGGCCAACCTCCGGGCCGAGCCCGGTCCGGCCGGTTCGGTCCGGCTCTTCGTCCCGGTCCAGGACTCCGCGGCGCAGGTTGTGCTGACGGCGGCCGGGCCGGCCGGCAGCGTTCGGCTCGACTTCGTCCTGGAACCACCGCGGGAGTGGACCATCCATCTCGTGCACCACTCGCATCTGGACATCGGCTACACCGATCCCCAGGGCACCGTCCTGGGCGAGCATGTTTCCTTCCTGGACTCGTGTCTGGACCTGACCTCCACCACCGACGACTGGCCCACCGACTCCCAGTTCCGCTGGGCAGTGGAGTCGCTGTGGTCGTTCGAACAGTGGGCCGCGGCGCGTCCGAAGCGGCGGGTCGACGAGTTCATCGAACGGGTCAAGCAGGGCCGGGTCGAGCTGACCGCGATGCCGTTCAATCTGCACACCGACACCTGTTCGACCGACGAGTTGCAGGAGTTGCTGCGGCTGGCCCGTACGGTCGAGTCCCGGTACGGGGTGAAGCTGCATTCGGCGATGCAGACCGACGTGCCCGGAACGGTGGCCGGACTGCCGGACGCGCTGTCCCAGTTGGACATCGGCTACCTGTCGGTCGCGCACAACTGGGCTGGCCGGTCCGTGCCGCAACTGGTCGGCGGGCAGCACCTGCCGCGGCTGTTCCGATGGCGTTCCCCGGCGGGCAATTCGGTCCTGGTGTGGATGACCGACAGCCCGCACGGGCTGGCCTACATGGAAGGACCGGTGCTCGGCTTCGACACCTCGTACGAGATGGTCGATGATCTGCTGCCGGCGTATTTGACCTCGATGGCGACCAACCCCTACCCGTTCCCGCCGGGCATGTTCGGCTGGCACGGACCGGCCGTCGAGGACCGTGAGCCGTATCCCTGGGATGTGCTGCATCTGCGGGTCCAAGGGCATTTCGGCGACAACGCGCCGCCGCGGTTGATCTTGGCCGAGACGGTGCGCCAGTGGAACGAGACCTGGGAGTTCCCGCACCTGCGGCTGAGCACCAACACCGACTTCTTCACCGACGCCGAGCAGCGTCTGGGGGACGAGATCCAGACCTTCGAGGGTGACTGGGGTGACTGGTGGGTCGAAGGTGTCGGCTCCGGAGCCCGTCCGCAGGCGATGGTCCGTCAGGCTCAGTCGTCGGTGAACTCCAGCCAGTCCCTGTACGGGATGACCTCGTTGTTGAATCAGGCTGCCGCCGACGGTGGACCGATGATCTCGGACCGGGTCGACGTCGAGGCGGCAGAGGTCTACCACTTCGTCTCCCTGTTCAACGAACACACCTGGGGCGCGGCCAACTCGTGGACACACTCCGACGCCGGGATGAACTCGGGCGGCCAGCAGGAGATCTGGAAGTTCGCCAACGCGATCCACGGCTTCGATCAGGCCGCCGTGATGGCTGATCACGCGGCGGCGGCTCTGGGTGCCCAGCTGTCCCGCGGCTCGGGCGCCGCGGTGAGCTACTGGGCGGTGAACCCGACCGCGGTTGCTCGGCCGAGCGGAACCGTACGGCTCTTCCTGCGGGAGAGTCGGGTGCCGCTGCATCGTCCGGTCACCGTCACCGATGGCCGTACCGGCGCTGATCTTGTCTTCAGAGTCACCCCGCAGACCAATCCCGATCATCGTGATGCCGGCCGGTTCCTGGATGTCCGGATCGGCGACGTGCCGGCCTTCGGGCTGGTCCGGATCGACGTACACGAACGGATCGAGGACGCTGCCGATGGCGGCCAGGACGGCGGTGATCTTGAATGGGGCGCCGACTTCTTCGGTCGGCCGTCCACGGCCAACCCGCCGAAGCCCGGCACACCGGCGGTGCTGGAGAATGATCACCTGCGCGTCGAGGTCGATCTCAACCGGGCGGTGATCTCTTCCCTGGTGGAGAAGGCGAGCGGTCGCGAGTTGGTCAATGCGGACGCGGTGGTCGGCTTCAACGGCTACGTCTACGACACGTACACGACCGCCGGCGGCTACAACCATCAAGCCAACAAGACCTCGGTGTCACCGGAGTTGGAGTTGCTCGGCAGTCGATCGCTGGCCCGCCCCGCGGTCCTGCTCGAGTGCGTCGACGACGGCGTCGAGCAGCGGCTGGCGCTGGAGTGGACCGGCGACGGCGTGCAACGTGGCTGGACCATGCTGCGGTTGGGATCCGACGACGCTCAGCTGGTGATCGACAACCGGTTCGACAAGCCGGCGACGATGACCAAGGAGTCGGCCTACCTGTCCTTCCCGTTCGCTCTGCAGGATCCCAAGATCAAGTACGAGATCACCGGTGCGGTCACCGGCAGCGATCTTGATCACGTGCCCGGGGCACCACGGCACATGCGCGCCGTCCGGTCGTTCGTCACCTTGACCGACGACTCCGGCCCGGTGGCCTGGGTGACCCGCGATGCGCCCCTGGTGCAGACCGGCACGATCGCACTGCCGTATGCGCCGTTCCCGGAATCGACAGCACCGCGTGAATCGGCGACGCTGTACTCCTGGGTGCACAACAACATCTGGGACACGAATTTCCCTGCCCAGCAGGCATTCGAGGCCACCTGGCGGTATGCGGTCGGTGTCCGGCGCCGGGACGAGGGCGTGATCGGACCGGCCGAGCTCGGGGTACGGACCGCGGCCGCGATCGACCAGCCGCTGGTCGGAGTGCTGGCTGCAGGACCGGTCGACGACACCGAACCCGGTCGGCAACTGCTGGGCGTTGACGACGCGCGAGTTCGGGTGATCGCGATCCGACCGCTGCCCGGAGCCTCCGGCACCGATGATCTTCAGGTACGGCTGCAGAGCTACGTCGAGGATGTCACCCAGGTGTCGCTGCAGTTGCCGGTGGCGCCGGCGAGCGCGGCGAGAACCACCTTCCTCGGTGATGATCTCGAGGAGCTGCCGGTGACCGAAGCCGCCGGGACTCACCAGGTCACGGTTTCGGTTCCCCGGTTGGGATCGACGGCAATCCGGCTCAGGTGGTGAGTCGGTGAGACCGACCCTGGTCGGGCTCTCACCACGGCCGGCCGTCGAGCCGCCCGCTCGTCGCAACGATCGTCGTTCGTTCGCCCAGGGCCGGAGCCGATGCGCTGCAGCGTGAGTTCGGTGCCGTCGGCGGAGATGATCATCTCAGTCGGGAGGGCTGGTCCGTTGGTGATCATGATCGGGAGTCTGTCAGTCGGCGGCGCCTGGGCCGAGCCGAATTCAGCCTCGGCAGCGAAGCACGACCATCGCAGCTGACATCAGGTGAACTGTTGATGATCTTGTCCAGACACCAGTCTTCGCCGTGCTGACAATGATCCGGCCGCGTTGGAGGGACATTGATCGATCATTCACCTCGATGTTGCCCATGATCAACAATGCGCCCGAAATGATCATCAGGACCGAGATCTCCCTGTCCTGGAAGAGAGCCGATGTCCGAGCCTCCTCGCCCGTCGCACCCCGATGATCATGTTCCCGCGTCCGACGCCGACGGGCCTTCCCGACTAACCAGGCGCCGGCTGCTGGGTGGCGGCGCGGCCGCAACCGGCTTGGCTGCCGCGGCGATGATGATGCCGCCCAACGTCCAACGGGCGATCGCCAGTCCCGGGCCGACCGAGCATCGGCTGGATGACATCGAGCATGTCGTGCTGTTGATGCAGGAGAACCGCAGTTTCGATCACTACTTCGGCACCCTGAACGGCGTTCGGGGCTTCGACGACCCGCAGGTCCAGCGGCTGTCGACGGGCAGGTCGGTGTTCTATCAGCCGGACTCCGGCAGCGCCGACGGTTACCTGCTGCCGTACCACCTGAACAGTCGGACCAGCGCCGCCCAGGCGATCCCGTCGACCAGTCACGCCTGGGACGTCCAACACGCGGCCTGGAACAACGGCAAGATGGACAACTGGCTGCCGGCGCATCGGGACGCCGACGGAGACACCAACGGCCCGTACACGATGGGCTACTTCACCCGCGATGACATCCCGTTCCATTACGCCCTGGCCGACGCCTTCACCATCTGCGACGGCTACCACTGCAGCGTGCTGGGGCCGACCCATCCCAACCGCTACATGTGGATGACGGGCACGATCGACCCGGACGGGCGCGCAGGTGGACCGGCCCTGGACAACGGCGCCGCTGCTGGGACCTACTCCTGGACGACCTATCCGGAGCGGCTGCTGGCCGCCGGGGTGAGTTTCAAGGCCTACCACGAGGCGTCGAGTGCCACCGGGCTGCCGCCGATCGCCAGGATGAAGCAGTATCAACAAGCTGCCGGAGACTCGGACTCGGGGCTGTACCAGCATTTCCTACAACCGTCGCCGACCGGGCAGTTCGAGTACGACGCGATGAATGATCAACTTCCGACCGTGAGCTGGCTCTTTCCGACCACCCCGAACGACGAGCATCCCAAGCGGACCCCGGCTGCCGGCGCGCAATTCATCGCGAGCAAGGTCGACGCCATCGCCGCCAACCCCGACGTCTGGCGCAAGACCGTCTTCATCGTCACCTACGACGAGAACGACGGCCTGTTCGATCATGTCGTGCCGCCGACACCACCCGCCGATACACCGGAAGAGATCGTCAGCAAGACCTCACCGACCGGCGTCGATGGTGCCGGACTGCCAGTGGGCTTGGGATTTCGGGTGCCCTGCATCGTGGTCTCACCATGGACTGTCGGCGGTTGGGTCTCCTCGGAGACCTTCGACCACACCTCACACCTGCGCTTCCTGGAGCGGGTGACCGGCGTCAAGGAACCCAACATCAGTGACTGGCGGCGGCGTACCGTCGGCGACCTCACGTCGGTCTTCCGATTCGGGGCCCGGAAGGCAGCGCCGACCCTGCCGGACACCATGGGTGCCTTCAATCTGGCGCAGTACGCGATCAACCAGTTCGACCTGCCGAGCCTGCCTGAGCACCAACAGATGCCGCATCAGGAGCACGGCCACCGGCCGCGGGTCTCCTCCGACTAGCAGTGCGCTGATCGGCGACAGATCGGGTCCGATCGGTCAGGATGTGGATATGGACCTGCCTGTGATGCCGCCCGTGAAGCCGATGCTGGCCAAGTCGGTGAAGACCATCCCGACCGGCGATCTGACCTACGAGCCCAAGTGGGACGGATTCCGCTCGATCATCTTTCGGGACGGTGACGAGGTCGAGATCGGCAGCCGGAACGAACGCCCGATGACCCGCTACTTCCCGGAAATGGTGCAGGCCTTCGCCGAGTTGTTGCCGGAGCGCTGTGTGATCGACGGCGAGTTGATCATGGTCGGCGGGTCCGGTGATCGGTTGGACTTCGACATGTTGCAGCAGCGGATCCATCCGGCCGCCAGTCGGGTGAAGATGCTGTCGGAGACCACCCCGGCGCGGTTCGTCGCCTTCGATCTGCTGGCACTGGGGGATGAGAACTATTCGGTTCGCCCGTTCGCAGAGCGCCGGGCGGCACTGGAGCAGGCCCTGGCCGATGTGCCGGCACCGGTGCATCTGACGCCGATCACCACCGACCCCGAGCTGGCCGAGCAGTGGTTCAACGAATTCGAGGGTGCCGGGCTGGACGGCGTGGTGGCCAAGCGTCAGGAGCTGCCGTACCAGCCGGACAAGCGAGTGATGTTCAAGATCAAACACGAACGCACCGCGGACTGTGTGGTGGCCGGATACCGGACCCACAAGAGCGGGCCGGACGCGATCGGCTCGCTGCTGCTCGGGCTTTATGATCATGAAGGCCGATTCGGCGACGCCGGCAGTCTGCTGTCGGTCGGGGTGATCGGCGCCTTCTCGGCCGCCCGTCGCAAGGAGCTGTTCGTCGAACTGCAGCCGTTGGTGACCGACTTCGATGATCATCCGTGGGCCTGGGCCAAACAGTTGGAGGGCACTCGGACTCCGCGCAATGCAGAGGGCAGCCGATGGAGCGGCGGCAAGGATCTGTCCTTCACCCCACTGCGTCCGGAGCGAGTGGTCGAGGTCCGCTACGAACACATGGAAGGCAATCGCTTCCGGCACACCGCCCAGTTCAATCGCTGGCGCTCGGATCGCACACCCCAGTCCTGCGGCTACGACCAGTTGGACGAGCCGATCAGGTTCGATCTCGGCGACATCCTGGGCGAATGAGGTGATTGCCGGGAGGTTGCGCTGTCATCAATACGGCTCGGGTAGCTGCTCGACGTCGAGTCCGCCTTCCGCGACGTTGAAAGTGCAGCAACCGGCCTGTGGTGGTCACAGCGCGAATTCGCCCTCGATGATCAACGCCAGCAGCCCCGACTCGGTACGAGTCCGATGCAACTCGCCGTCGTTCCAGTAGACGGCCTGGCCGGACCGGACCGCCACCTCGGGCTGTCGGGTTGGAACCGGCCGCAGATCGGCGTCGCTCGCGATTCTCGTGCCGCAGCGGGATCTGCGAAAGCGGATAGCGGCGCAGAGTCGATAAGAATGCGACCGCAGATCGTCGGAACTGCCCCGATCCGGGCGTTGCCGGTCAACTGTGGTCGCATTTTCGTCGCTCGGCGCCTCGACCTCGACCCCGGTTGGCGCGGGTCCGGGCAGCTGGGTCAGGATCGCTCTGTTGCCCCATTCGGAGGGCGGCCATCCTGGGAGTGAGCCGCCGCCGAGCCCTGGTTTGGAGAGTTAGGCGACCCTTGCTTGAACCGGGCAGGGGATTAAGAGCACACTGACGTTGTGAAAAACCCCCGGCAGGGCCACGCCATTGCCGGGTCGGATCACCTGTCATCCGTCGCGGCACCGTCGCCGAACTCATCGAATCCGGCTGCTCTACCGGCCGGCCCCGGTCAGCATGCGACGGATACGGATGCATCGACCCGGCAGCGGGTCGCCCAATCGATTCTCGAGCACGGTCCGTCCACGGCCGCCGAACTGGCCGGTCGGCTCGGACTGACCGCTGCCGCCATCCGACGGCACCTGGACGGATTGGCCGAGCGTGGCCTGGTCACGTCCCGCGAGCAGCGGATCTACGGTGCCCGCGGTCGCGGACGCCCGGCCAAGGTGTTCGAACTCTCCGACGCCGGTCGCGCCGACTTCTACCAGGCCTACGACGAGCTGGCGATTGCCGCGCTCAAGGCACTGGCCGAGAGCGCCGGGCAGCAGGCCGTCACCGAACTCGCCCGAAGCCGGATGGCCGATGTGGAGGAGCGCTTCCGCGGCATCCGCGCGGACGACGGAGCCGATCCCGACCAGAGCCTCACACCGGCTCAGGCGCTGGCTGCGGCTCTCTCCGACGAGGGCTACGTGGCGTCGACCAAGCCGGCCGTCGCCGGTGAGCAGGTCTGCCAGCACCACTGCCCGGTGGCCCATGTGGCCGCCCAGTTCCCGCAGCTGTGCGAGGTGGAGACCGAGACGTTCTCCCGGCTGCTCGGGGTGCACGTCCAACGGCTGGCCACGATCGCCCACGGCGACGGGGTCTGCACCACGCACGTACCGCATCTTGATCAGGTGCTGGTCGAAGGTCACCGATCACCGGACAGATCGGCGTCCGATCCGCCGCCCAGCAAGACCACAGTCCGAACCACGAAATCCGAACAAGGCGAACCCGACACAGGGAAGGCATGACATATGACCCAGGTCACCGAACCCGGCACGAACTCGACTGCAACGGGCCAGGCCAAGATCGCCGGCACCGGCGAGACTCAAGATCAACATCTTGAGGCGCTGGGTCGATACCGCTTCGGTTGGGCCGACTCGGACGAGGCGGGTGCCGTCGCGCAGCGTGGTCTGAACCCCGCCGTCGTCAGCAACATCTCGGACATGAAGGACGAGCCGCAGTGGATGCGGGATCGTCGGCTGAAGGCACTCAAGCTGTTCGAGCGCAAGCCGATGCCCGCTTGGGGTGCCGACCTCTCCGGAATCGACTTCGACAACATCAAGTACTTCGTCCGGTCGACCGAGAAGCAGGCCGAGAGCTGGGAAGACCTGCCCGAGGACATCAAGAACACCTACGACAAGCTGGGCATCCCCGAGGCGGAGAAGGCCCGTCTGGTCGCCGGTGTTGCCGCCCAGTACGAGTCCGAAGTGGTCTACCACAAGATCAACGAGGAGCTCGAGAAGCAGGGCGTGATCTTCCTCGACACCGACACCGCGCTGAAGGAGCACCCCGAGCTCTTCGAGGAGTACTACGGCACGGTCATCCCGTCCGGCGACAACAAGTTCGCCTCGCTGAACACCGCGGTCTGGTCGGGTGGTTCCTTCATCTACGTACCGAAGGGCGTCCACGTCCAGATCCCGCTGCAGGCCTACTTCCGGATCAACACCGAGAACATGGGGCAGTTCGAACGGACCTTGATCATCGTCGACGAGGATGCCTACGTGCATTACGTCGAGGGTTGTACGGCGCCGATCTACAGCTCCGATTCGTTGCACTCCGCGGTGGTCGAGATCGTCGTCAAGAAGGGCGCCCGCTGCCGCTACACCACCATCCAGAACTGGTCGAACAACGTCTACAACCTGGTGACCAAGCGGGCCACCTGCGAAGAGGGCGCGACCATGGAGTGGATCGACGGCAACATCGGTTCCAAGGTCACCATGAAGTACCCGGCCGTCTACATGATGGGCGAGCACGCCCGTGGTGAGACCCTGTCGGTCGCCTTCGCCGGCGAGGGGCAGCATCAGGACGCCGGCTCCAAGATGGTGCACTGCGCCCCGAACACCTCCAGCTCGATCATCTCCAAGTCGGTCGCCCGTGGCGGCGGCCGGGCCTCCTACCGCGGCCTGGTCGAGGTGCAGGAGGGTGCCCACGGTTCGGCATCGGTGGTCAAGTGCGATGCGCTGCTGGTCGACACCATCAGCCGCTCCGACACCTACCCGTACGTCGATGTCCGCGAGGACGACGTGTCGATGGCGCACGAGGCGACCGTGTCCAAGGTCAGCGAGGATCAACTCTTCTACCTGATGAGCCGCGGGATGGAAGAGGACGAGGCGATGGCGATGGTCGTCCGTGGCTTCATCGAGCCGATCGCCAAGGAGCTGCCGATGGAGTACGCCATCGAGCTGAACCGACTGATCGAACTGCAGATGGAGGGCGCTGTCGGCTGATCACTGGAGCCCTTCTGGAGCGGCGCGGGGCGGTTGACGCGATCTTGTCGCCCGGTCCGGGGTTCGCTGTACGGAGCCCTGCCCGAGGCGGTTCCGGTCTCGCAGGCTCGACCGGAACTCGCTCCACGCCCACCACGCCGGGCCTCCGTACAGCGAACCCCGGACATGAGTTGGGTGCCGCGACCAGAAATTGCACGGGCTGAGCTTGCGAGGCCCGAGCAAACCACGGCGGCACCGTCCCGGTCGGCTGCGCTTGTCGTCGGGCTGGGACCTCAACCAGGGCGGCCAACTCCTGGCCAGGGGATCAGCTCGACTTGCCACAACTTGTAGGTCTGAAGAAGAGAAAGCGAAATTGTGACTGTTACCGATGCCGCGCGGGACAACGTGACCGGTGCGATCGAGACGAACGACAAGGTGGCAAGCCACCTGCACCCGGAGGGGTCGTTCAATCCCGATGATCATGCGGTGCCGACCGGGTTGGAGGAGGTCTGGCGGTTCACCCCGCTGAAGCGGCTGCGCAAGCTGCACAAGGATGCCCCCTTCGGTCCCGGCAATGTGACCTTCGAGGCCGACCTGGCCGAGGGCGTACGGGCCGAGGACGTGCCGGCCGACGATCCGAGGGTTGGCAGCAGCGGGTACGTGCCGACCGACCGGGTCAGCGCACGCGCTTGGCAGGCTGCCGAGACCGCAACGGTGATCACCGTTCCGAAGGAAGCGGAGATCCCCGGCGCGACCATCCTGTCGCATGTCGGCGTATCCGCTGACACTGCCAGCGCCGGTCACGCGGTGATCATCGCCGAGCCGTTCTCGATCGCCACCGTCGTGCTGCGTTTCGAAGGTTCAGCGGTGGTGGCCGACAACATCGAGTTCGTGCTCGGTGACGGCGCCCAGTTGACCGTCGTGTCCGTACAGGACTGGGCCGACGACGCCGTCCATCATTCGACCCAGCACGCGCTCATCGGCAAGGACGCGCGGCTGCGACATGTCGCGGTCTCCTTCGGTGGTGACCTGGTCCGGATGAACGTCTCCGTCGCCTACGACTCGGTCGGCGGCGAGGCAGATCTGCTCGGCCTCTACTTCGCCGATGCCGGCCAGCATCTGGAGCACCGGCTGTTCGTTGATCACAACGCGCCGAAGTCGGTCTCCAACGTCGACTACAAGGGCGCCTTGCAGGGCAAGGGCGCGCACACGGTGTGGATCGGCGATGTGTTGATCCGCAAGGCGGCCGAGGGCATCAACACCTACGAGTCCAACCGCAACCTGGTGCTCACCGACGGCTGCAAGGCCGAAGCGGTGCCGAACCTGGAGATCGAGACCGGTGAGATCCTCGGTGCCGGTCACGCGGCCACCACGGGCCGCTTCGATGATCAACAACTCTTCTACCTGCAGAGTCGCGGCATCGACGAGAACGAGGCCCGACGGCTGGTGGTGCACGGGTTCTTCGCCGACATCATCCACAAGATCGGCGTACCGGAGGTCGAGAAGGGTCTGATGGCCGCGGTGGAGAAGGAGCTGATGATCAACATCGGCACTCCGGACTCGTACGCCGACGGCAGCTACGCGCCGGTCGAGGAGCTGCACGAGCTGGCCGGTGAGCCGACCTCGGGGAGCAGCCACTGATGTCCGCTGCGACGACTGGATCGGGGAGCTTCCGGCGGGTGTGCCCGTTGGCCGATCTCGCGCCCGAGACCGCACAGGCGGTCGAAGTGGACGGCGAGGACATCGCCATCGTCAACTCCGGCGGCGCGATCTATGCCATCGCCGACGAATGCAGTCATGCCGCGATCCCTTTGAGTGAAGGGGATGTCGGCGACGGCGAGATCGAGTGCTACATGCACGGATCCCGCTTCAGCCTGAAGACCGGCGAACCCCTCGGACTGCCGGCCACCGAACCCGTCGCCGTCTACGCCGTCAAGATCGAGAACGACGAGATCTATGTCGACGTCGACCGTTCCCTCAACGATGTCGGCTGAGCTGCCGCCGACGAACTGATCAACAAGAAACCAGGAGAACCCGAACCACTATGTCAACACTCGAGATCCGCGACCTGCACGTGTCGGTCAACACCGAGGACGGCGCCAAGGAGATCCTCAAGGGCGTCGACCTGACCATCAAGTCCGGTGAGACGCACGCGATCATGGGCCCGAACGGGTCCGGCAAATCCACCCTGGCTTACTCCATCGCCGGCCACCCGAAGTACACCATCACCTCCGGCGAGGTGCTGTTGGACGGCGAGTCGGTGCTGAAGATGACCGTCGACGCCCGCGCCCGGGCCGGCCTCTTCCTGGCCATGCAGTACCCGGTCGAGGTGCCCGGCGTCTCGGTGTCCAACTTCCTCCGCTCGGCCAAGACCGCGATCGACGGCGAGGCGCCGAAGCTGCGGACCTGGGCCAAGGACGTCAGGGAGGCGATGGACCGGGTCAAGATGGACCCCGACTTCGCCAGCCGGTCGGTGAACGACGGCTTCTCCGGTGGCGAGAAGAAGCGGCACGAGATCGTCCAGCTGGAGCTGCTGAACCCGAAGTTCGCGGTGCTGGACGAGACCGACTCGGGTCTCGACATCGACGCGCTGCGGATCGTCTCCGAGGGCGTCAACCGCTTCACCGCCCAGGGTGACCGTGGGGTTCTGTTGATCACCCACTACACCCGCATCCTGCGCTACATCAAGCCGGACTTCGTGCACGTCTTCGTGGCCGGCAAGATCGCCGAGCAGGGAGGCCCGGAGCTGGCCGAACAGCTCGAGGCCGAGGGCTACGACCGCTACGTCCAGGCGGCGAAGGCCGCCGCCAACTGAGCTTCATCCAAAAAGTGTGAAGGAGGGGCTGATGTCGCTGGATACCAAGTCTGGCAGGAATTCGGGGTCTGACAGGAATTCCGGGTCTGACAGGAAATCCGGGCCGGTAGACGAAGCCGGGCTGGACGGGACCGGAATCCCGTTCGATGTCGAGTCCATCCGTGGTGACTTCCCGATCTTGGATCGTACGGTCGGACAGTTCCCGTTGGCCTATCTGGATTCGGCGAACAGCTCGCAGAAGCCGGTGTCGGTGGTGGAGACGATCGATGATCACTACCTCAATCACAACGCCAACGTCGCTCGGGCGATGCACCTGCTCGGTGCCGAGGCGACCGAAGCCTACGAGGGAGCCCGGTCTCGGCTGGCTCGTTTCATCGGCGCGACCCGGCCGGAAGAGATCGTCTTCACCAAGAACGCCTCCGAGGCGCTGAACCTGTGTGCCTACACGCTCGGTTCGTCGCTGCAGCCCGGCGACGAAGTGGTGATCTCGGTGATGGAGCATCACTCCAACATCGTGCCCTGGCAGCTGGCCTGCGAACGCACCGGCGCAACCCTGCGCTGGTTCGACGTCACCCCCGACGGCCGGCTCGATCTGGAGAAGGCGGCCGAGACCAACCTGATCAACGAGCGGACCAAGATCGTTTCGATCGCCTGGGTGTCCAATGTGCTCGGCACCATGAACCCGCTCCGGCAGATCTCCGAGCAGGCTCATGCTGTCGGCGCGGTGATGATCGCCGACGGTTCCCAGGGCGTACCGCAGCTGCCGACCGCGGTGGCCGAACTCGGCGTCGACCTGCTGGCCTTCACCGGCCACAAGATGGTCGGTCCGACCGGGATCGGCGTGCTCTGGGGGCGTTACGACCAGCTCGCCTCGATGCCGCCGTTCCTGGGTGGTGGCGAGATGATCGAGGTGGTCAAGATGACCGGGTCGACGTTCGCCCCGCCTCCGGCACGGTTCGAAGCCGGAACGCCGCCGATCGTGCAGGCCGTCGGGCTGGGTGCTGCCGCCGACTATCTGGACACCATCGGGATGCCGGCGATCGCCGATCACGAGCAAGTGATCACCGGCTACGCGATCCAGCGGCTGCTGCAGATCGACGGGCTGACCATCCTCGGGCCGACCGAACTCGATGATCATGGTCGTCCGGTGGACCGCGGCGGCGCCGTTTCCTTCACCCTGGAAGGGAAGTACGGCCCGATCCACCCGCACGACGTCTCCCAGATGGTGGATGCACGCGGAGTCGCGGTACGCGGTGGGCATCATTGCGCCCGACCGCTGCATGAGGCGTACGGCATCCAGTCCAGCACCCGGGCGTCGTTCTACCTGTACACGACGACCGCAGAAATAGACCAGCTGGTCGACGCGTTGATGTACACCAAGAAATTCTTCGACAAGTGACGCCTAGTGTCTTCGGCAGATGAGATAGGAAAGGTCGCGCGGACGTGAGTATGGACGTCGAGGAGATGTACCAGGAGATCATCCTGGATCACTATCGGGCCAAGCATTTCAGCGGCCTGCGGGACCCGTACGAGGCCGAGGTGCACCACGTGAACCCGAGCTGCGGCGACGAGGTCACGCTGCGCGTGCACCTGAACGACGGGATGATCGGCGACGTCTCCTACAACGGAGTCGGCTGCTCGATCTCGCAGGCATCAACGTCGGTGATGGCCGGCCTGGTCCGGGACAAGACCGTCGATCAGACGCTGGCCCTGCACGACGAATTCCTGGAGATGATGCAGAGCCAGGGCAACCTCGAGCCGAACGAAGATGATCTCGAGGACGGCATCGCCTTCCTCGGGGTGGCGAAATTCCCGGCCCGGGTGAAGTGTGCGCTGCTGGGCTGGTCGGCGTTCAAGGACGCCGTGCTCCGGGCGCAGACCGAGGACGCCGGATCGACCGGCCAGACCGAGAATTCGATCGACGAGAAGGTGAATTGATCATGACCGAGGCAGACACCACGCAGGGTCTCTCCGGTACGACAGCGGGCGAGACCGAGGCCCGACCGTCCGACCTGGTCCGCGACGACCTGCCCGGCACTCAGCCGACCGCAGCGGTGGCCGCAAGTCCGGTCAGCGTCGAGGACGTCACCGAGGCGATGAAGGACGTGGTCGACCCCGAGTTGGGCGTCAACGTGGTCGACCTCGGGCTGATCTACGGCGTGCATGTCGAGGAGGACCAGTCGGTCACCATCGACATGACGCTGACCACCGCCGCCTGTCCGCTGACCGACGTGCTCGAGGACCAGACCGCTGCCGCGCTGGAGGGCCTGGTGGAGAAGGCGACCATCAACTGGGTCTGGATGCCGCCGTGGGGCCTGGAGCGGATCACCGACGACGGCCGCGAACAGCTCCGCGCGCTCGGCTTCAACATGTGACCAATGGTCGAGGAGTCCGTAGACAGACCGCGCCAGGATGGTTCGCGCAGCTAGTGTCGGAGCGTGATCATCTGGATCAACGGGGCATTCGGGGCCGGTAAGACCCAGACCTCGTACGAGTTGTTGCGCCGGTTGGGTCGTGGCTGGGTTGCCGACCCGGAGTTCATCGGAATCGGGATGCACCGTGTCATCCCGCCCGACCGGCGGCAGGACTTCCAGGACCTCGCCAGCTGGCGTCGCGGTGTGATCGAGACCCTCGACGCCGCAGACGGTGGTCAGCTGCAGCCGGTGATCGTGCCGATGACGGTGGTACGCAGCGACTACTTCGCCGAGATCATCGACGGCCTGCGTGGCCGTCGGCATCGTGTCGAACACGTGGCGCTGCAGGCCTCGCCGGAAACGATCCGCCGTCGCCTACGTTCCCGTGGTGGAGCCGTCCGGGACCTCTGGGCCGAGCAGCAGATCGATCGTTGCGTGACGGCCCTGGCCCAGCCCGAATTCGCCCGGCACGTCCGCACGGATGACGCCGGCATCGACGCAGTCGTCGAGGACATCTCGGCCGGTCTTGATCTTGAACTGGTGCGGCCGCGACTCGGCCCGGTCGCCGGGTTGGCCCGTAACAAGTACATCCAGATCAAGCACATCCGGCAGATCTTCGGCTGAGCAGTGTGCCGCCGAACCTTCGCCATACCGACCGGTGTGGGGATACTCAGATCCTGAGCAGGCCGGCGATGCAGGGATGAGTCGATGATGAACGACGGCGAGCGGAACGAGACCGAGACCGAGCGGTACGACCGGAACTGGAGCGACATCCAGCAGGAACTTCGGATCACCCAGACCGGCACCCAGCTGCTGGCCGGATTCCTGCTGACACTGCCGTTCCAGGCGCGCTTCGGCATGCTGACGGACTTCGAGACGGGCGTCTATCTGGCGCTCGTCCTGTTGGCGGCCTCGGTGTCGGTCCTGGCGTTGGCGCCGGTGAGTGCGCACCGGCTGCTGTTCCGGCAGCGGGAGATGCGGACCCTGGTGGACATCGGCAACCGGACCTTGATCATCTGCATGGTGGCCAGTGCGATCTTGTTCGCCGGCACCGTGTTGTTCATCTTCGAGGTGGTGCTGCATCAGCCCCTGGGTCTGGTGGTCGGGATCGTGCTGTTCCTCGCCACAGCCGGTCTGTGGGCAGCCGTGCCGATGCGGATCCGAGCCCGCCGCAGTGAGCATCGCCCCTAGCCGCTCTTCATCCGGCGCCCCGCATCGTCGGCGATCGGTCGTGGATCAGCTCGAAGGAAGTCGGTTGTGCAGATCGTCGGCGGTCGTCGGCGGCGACGTCAACCGGTCGAAGGAGTCGTTCTGGCAGCACGGGCAGAGCGGCAGCTTCGTTGCTGCCCGCACCGATACCTGTACTCGGCAACGGGTGCAGCGGAAGGTGTCTGCCGAGACGGCGGTCCCGGACGCGACTCGATCGATCATGAAGGTCAGATACCCACGGACCGTGCCGCCAACCAACAGCACGCTGTCTCGTCCCTGATCTTGCTCCTGCGCAGGGCGGCGATCGAGCCCGCCGGTCAGGCGATCTGAGGACAGGGTCGCAGGTCGACCAGGATCCCGTAATGATCACTGACAGTGGTGGCGTTGCTGTCGAAGATCCGCATGCAGCCGTCGACGAGCAGCGTGGGACCGTCATGATCGCATCGGACGAACACGTGATCGATCGACCGGTTGGGCCAATCCGGAGTTGTTGTCTGCAGCGGATTGTTCGGGATGTAGGTCTGTGCGTCCGCCGGTCGACGACCGCTGGCCTGCCAGGCGCTGCGGTAGCAGACACTGAAGTCGTCGATCACGTGCCGGCCGGTCCAGAAGCGGATGCTGTCCGCCTCGAAGTCGGCATCGAGATCCCCGGCGACGATCACGTGTCCCGGATCCGTACCGACGAGGTCCTCGAGGATCCGGGCGACCTTCACCGTCTGCAGTCGGCGCTCGCGTTCGTGATCGAGTTGGTAGTCGGGGAAGTGATTGGCCACCCAGATCCGGCCGATCGGCGGCGGCGCCAACACCTCGGTGATCAAGCAGGTGCAGGCGAAGTCGCCGGTTCGCTCGGTGAGGTGAAGATCAACTTCCAGGATCCGACCGATCGGCCAGCGACTCGCGGTGGTGATGCCCTGCCCGGGCGGCGCACCGGTACGTCCGATCTCGCGTTCGGTCTGCTGAGCCAACTGGTACTCGGATCCGAAGATCTCCCGGGCTTGGTCCTGCCCGTCGGTGAGCACCGTCTCCTGCAGTGTCACGATGTCGGGCGCCAACGACCGGAATCCATCCCGAAGGACCTCTCTTCGGTCGCCCCAGTTGCCGCGGATGCCCCAGGTGTTCAGGGTGGCCAATCGCATCGGAATATCGCTCCCATTCTCGACAGGTACCGAGCCCTGTGGTGATCGACGGATCGCTGCCACAGCCACTCGTACCCGTTGCGGGCGGCCGGTATCAGTCCCGTCGTTGTTAACCGGGCCCTGTGGTTGGGTAAGCAATATTCGTCGGGTAAGCAAGTGACCGGGATCAGACGGATGGAGGCGTGCTGGATGGGTCTGCCACCGGACAAGGTCGTTGCCTCGTTCGACTCGGCGTCGGTGCTGCACGCCTCGATCGCTTCCGCGCTGCGCGGGCAGCCCTTCTCCAATCTCGGCAACCCTCAATGGCTCGGACGACTGATCCGGGTCGCGGGTCGGCTGCCGTGGCCGGCGTTACGAGAGTTGTATCGCCGGGTCGGTGGGGCCGAGGGGCTGCGGCCCGAACAGTTGGATCAGGTGGACCTGGCCGACGTGGCGGAGGCGTTCGCGGCCGAATTCCCTGATCGGCAGTACCCGGCGATCCTGATCGGATCCAGCAATGGCTCGCTGGCACAGTTGGCCGCGGCCGCGCAAATTCCTTGGCTTCCGCAGACCGTCCTGGTCCCGGTGCATCGGATCGGCGATCCGCAGCGGCCGGACCAGGCGTTGGAATTCGGTCGTCGATGGGGACCACGGCTTCTCCAGGCCAACCCCGACATCGTTCTGCATCAGATGCACGACTCCGCCCAGGACCGGCTGATGACGGCCCGGATGACCTACTTCCGGGTGAAGTGGCAGTCGCTGCCCGAGGCGTACCTGCGGTTGTTGTCCCGGCGGCTGGCGCCGGAGGCGCCGGTGGTGATCATCGATGATCAAGTTCGCTGGCCGGTGACTCGGGTCGATCAACGACACTGGTTCCAGACCGGTGGTCTCGGTGGACTGTCCCCGGCCGAACATCTGGCCCTGCCGTACGCGCCCCAGGCCGACGACGAGGCCGCGGAAGCCGAGTGGGGTGCCGATCCGCAGTTCGTCAGGGCGATCGAGGCATGGTGTGCTGATCATGATCATCCGATCGTCAAGATCAGCTACACCGGACCGCAGCAGGCCTCGCATCCGGTGGCGGCGATGCTCCGTGACTGGATCCGGGATCGCGGCGAGGCGGCCGACACGTTGATCGTCCCGTCCTTCATCCTCGGCGATCCGTGGCGGATCCTGAATCGGGCGTTGACTCCGTTCTGGACCTACTTCCCGGTACAGGATGCGGTGGCATCCCTCGATCGACATCTGCGCCAAACCGACCGCTTCCGCACGGTGCTGGTGCTCGCCTTCCAGCACGGCGTGAAGTCGCCGGGGATGGCGACCGCGGACGATTTTGCCGAGGTGATCCGAAGGCATGGTGCCGAGCCGAGGATGCTGGCGGTGGATCCGAAGCGCTGGCCGCACGACATCGGATCACTGGCACGGTACGGCGCAGCACTGGACGCGATCACCCCGGCCCGCAAGCCGTGGTCACCGATCGGAATCGGCACAGTGATCGGCGGCCTGCAACGACATACCACCGATTCCGGAGTGCCACCGGTGTCCCTGCCGGACTCGCAAATATCTCACCCACAAAGGGAAAACGACGAAGGCGAGGGGGCGAGATGGCGCGGGTGATCATGGTGCCCGGACTCGCCGTGCAGCGCTACCTGCAGCCGGCGGCGGACGCCTTGCAGTTGGCGGGGCACAGCACGGGATTGTATCCACCGCTGGGTTGGCCGGCGGTCGACACCGACCTGACTTCGTACGGCCACCGGATCGCCGCCGAGACTCGGCGGAACGGTTCTGTCGATCTCCTGATCGGCATGTCCGTCGGCACCCAGGGGGCGGTCGCCGCCGCCCTGGCCGGCGCGGCAGTGGGCAGAGTGTTGTTGATCAGCCCGACGATCGCACCGCCGTACCGGACGGTCCGTGCGTCGCTGTCGGCCTGGCTGGGCGGTGAGGGTCATCGCGATTCGCCCCGGCTCAGGGTGCACACCCAGGACTGGATACGGGCCGGGCTGCCGGCGATCTATCGCAGCCTGCGGTCGGCGATCGACTTCCGGCTGGAAGCTGAACTCCCCCGGGTTCGGCAGCCGATCACCATCGTGCACGGCGATGCAGACCGGTTGAGCCCGCTGCCGTTCGCCGCCGACCTCGCCGAGCGAGCCGAGGCCGAGTTGTTGATCATGCCCGACGCGCCGCACTCCTGGCCGGTCGGCGATGCCGCCCGGTTCGTCGACCTGGTTGCTGACCTGACGTGATCACGGGATAACCGATCGATGTCCGCGTCGCGGTAGTTCGGCCCGGCGACTGGTCAGGTACGGAGCAGGCATCCTGGCAGCCACCTCGGTCGTCCATGATCGTTTCCATCCACCGATCAAGATCAACGACGCTGTTCCCGAGTTCGCCGGCGGCGTCCCGGGCGGCAGGCGGTCGGATTCAGGCGATCAGTCGACGGCCTTGCTGGCTTGCGATCGCGGACAGTATTACGTCCGGCGCAACGGCGCGCACTTGATCATGGCCAGGCTAAGGGTTGCGAAACGGCGCTGAACGTGGTTTGGTGGGCGGCAGTGGTCGAGACACCTGCCACGTGACGTTCTCAATCCCCGAAGGGGGAGAGAACCATGGAATCAAGTGCAGTTCCGTTTCCCCGGTCCACGAAAGAACAGCCCACGAAGGAAGCTGACGCAGACGTCGTCGCGTCCGTGACAAATCTTCAGCGTTGGGTGCCGGACAGGACTCATGATCAACAGCGGTCACTCGGGTCATCCGCGCAGCAGGATAACAAAGCGGACCGCCGGGATCGTTGTACGGCCGAGTGGTTGGCCGAAGCCAAGAACGAGAGCCTTTCCGAGGTCGAGCGCCAGCGACTCCTCGACCAGGCCATCAAGATCAATCTGCCGGTCGCCGACGCCTTGGCGCGCCGCTATCGCTCCCGTGGAGAGGATCTCGACGACCTGGTTCAGGTCGCGCGGATGGGCCTGGTCCACGCGGTGCATCGCTACCGACCCGAGAACGGTGCGTTCCTGCCGTTCGCGGTGCCGACGATCACCGGGGAGCTGAAGAGGCATTTCCGCGATCACTGCTGGACGGTGCGTCCACCGCGTCGGCTGCAGGAGTTGCACAGTCAAGTGGCGACCGCGTGGTCCGAACTGGCCCAGCAACAGGCCGCCAATCCGACCGCAGGGCAGATCGCCGATTGGCTCGGGGCGGACCGGGAGGAGGTGCTGGAAGCCATTCGTAGCAATGCCTTCAGCTCGGCCTCGCTGGACACCGCCGACGGCCTCGCCGGCGCGTCCGGCAGGATCGG